>JAOTVA010000036.1 GCA_029863645.1 Gemmatimonadota bacterium | reverse complement strand
GACACGGCGCGCAGCGAAGCCATCTCTGACGGCGTCATCGTGCCGGGATTCAGATGCGGCAGCAGGCCCGTTTCATCGAGAACGGCCCGCGCGGCGTCGTGCAGGTATTCGAGGGTCGTTTCGTAACCCATCTCCGCGAGCGCCTCTCTGGCTGCTGGATAGCGCAGCTCCGGCTTCTCGCCCAGCGTGAAGAGCGCTTCCTTGCACCCCGCGTCCGCCCCTGCTCGCGCCACCGCGAGGACCTCGTCCAAGGTCATGTAGGGCGCCTTCAGCGTCCGCGGAGCCTGCGCAAACGTGCAGTAGTGGCACACGTCCCGGCACAGGTGCGTCAGCGGGATGAAGACCTTCCTCGAGTAGGTGACGACGTCGCGGAAGCCGCGATCGCGCAGCTCTTCGGCTACGGCCGTGAGCGCAGCTGTCTCCTCGATACCGGCGAGCGTACGAGCCTCGGCTGCGGTGAGGGGCTCGCCGGAGCGAGCCCTGTCCAGTAGATCTCCTATCAACATCGGTCCCCTATTGTAACTTCAGGCTCCCTAACTATATCTGCCTGAGGCAACGCCGGATACGAAGGGCCAATAGTCTTCACCCTGGAGGTAGGCATGCGCAGGAACACACTACGGATCTCGATCGCGATGGCAGCAGCGTTGTGCCTGCCCACCCTCGCCTCTGCTCAGTCTTCCTCGCTGCAGGCCGTACAGGTCGCAGACGTCCAGACGATGAAGGACAAGTTTGTCGGTTTAGCTGAGGCCTTTACGGCGGCGCAATACGACTGGCGTCCCATGGAAGGCGTGCGCTCCGTGAAGGACGTGCTCGCTCTGATCATCACCGAGTGTCATCAGATGCCGGTGGCGTGGGGTGTCCCGGCTCCGTCCGGCGCGGCCGCGGGATTCGGACCGGAAATGCAGCGCACCGGCGCACTCTCCCGGGCTCAGATCATCCGTGAGCTCGGGACCGCTTGCGATCACATGATCAATGCAGTGCGCGGCATGACGGAAGCGCAGCGCTCGGCCGACTCGCAGTACTTCGGACGCTCGATGCCCATCAGCGCCAACATCATGACGGCGACGGCGGACATGCATGAGCACCTGGGCCAGCTCATCGCCTATGCCCGGACGAACGAGGTCGTACCGCCGTGGAGCCGCTAGAGCGGATCGAGCCGTAGGAAGTATCTCGGCGGAAAGCCGGTCAGGACGCGAAAGACCAGGCCGAGTTCATTGTCCCGATTGACGCTGATGTGTTCGGCGTCGGTCACGGGGACGGCTTCGTAGTCACCGCTCGCGCCCTCTAGGGCAACCCGCACGGTCGGGTTGTCCAGGGCGCGCCGGTACCAGGCTCGTGGCCAGTGGTTCGCCGCCACATAGAGTCGGCCCCCGCTTTCCAGGCGGGATACTACACGATCGTGCGTAGTGCCCGATGCGTCCGTGGTCGTGATGACGAGTGTGCCCCCACCAGCTGGCTGGAGGGTCCCCAAGAGGGACTCGAACGTCATGACGAGACCTGCATAGGCGATCAACGAGATCACGATCCACTTGAGAGCCTTCATTGACCTGCCGCCCCCCCAAAAAAAATGGCCAGGAGGAGCGACACGGCCGGCAACAGGATGAGCATTACGGCCGACCAGCCGATGAGGATGAGCTTCTGTCGCTTCTCCAAGCCTGGCCGACCTCCCCTAGCTCGTCATCCGAATCCGGTCACCTTCCACCGCGCCGCTCCCTCCCAATCCGCACCACCCCCATACTTCTTGCCTCGCGGCCCGACGAGCTGTCCGCGCGTGAATGGCGGACGCGCTCGGCCGTTCGGTACTCCAAACAGGAACTTCGCGCCGCTCGCCTCCCGGTGCGAGCTCACGCCGATGCCTTGATACTTGAGCGGCCGGTCGAAGTCGAACGACCCGATCTCGAGCCAGCTGGTCCCGTCCACCGACCCCCAGGCGCGAGCTCTGTGACCACCCCCGGTGATGCTGAGGCGAACGAACATCAGCGTGTCCTCGGCGATGACCCACGAACCGAGAGACCGCTCACGCGCTACGGTCGAGCCGCCCTCACCCACGCGATACTGCACACGCAACGCGTGATGCTCGGCAATGCGGAACACCCCGAAATAGGGAGCGTTTCCGGCAAGTGAGGCGCGCGCGATCAGGCCGCCCTTGAGCCAGTCGTCCCCGTGGGAGTTCGCCCCGGAGATGTAGAAGTCGTAACGGTTGTCGGGATGCGACCGGCAGTCTGCGAACTGGTAGTAGAAGCTGTCTGTGTCGCCCCAGATGTCTCCCGAACGTGCCCACACCCCGCACATCTCACCCGACTCGGTTACTGAGGGCGTGTTGCCGGCCAGCTTCTGAAACGGGAAGCCCGTCCTGGGGCGGGCTGTCTGCGACCACCGATCCTCGTGGGCGTTGATGTTGTCCGTAGCAAGATGGTGGCAGTCATGCTCTACCGCAGTCTTCCATCGGCTCGCGTCGTTGATGTAGTACCCCCGACTGACGAAGCCCAGCTTCCGCACCGCGCGAGACACCTTCACATGCTTGTCGCTCATGTTGAAGAAGGCGATGTCCGGATCCTGCCCGGGGACGTCGGCCTTCCTCTCAACTCTGCTCGACAGAAACGCCGCGCACTGGCCCGGTGACCGGGACCCGCGGTAGGTCGTCAGCACTTGGGGCGGCCCGGTCAAGACGAACAGGATCTTTCCGCGGAGCTCCTCGAGCGGGGGCCAGCCCTGCTCCCGGACGGCCGCTTGAAGTGTCGTCTCCAGCGGCGCACGCTCGAGGAGGTCGCTCGGTGTATGGAGACGGTCCTTCCCGAGTTGCTCGATGAGCAGGCGGTCCAGGGCGGCGCCCGACTGCGACGCACCAGGCGTCGTGTGGAAGTCATCGCGGATATCCAGGAAGACCGTGATGACCTCATGCCTCGGGATCGCCTGCCGAATGCCGCGACACAACCGCAGGAAGTCGCTCAGGCGATGGACGGACGTATTCGGGTTGTGGGCGCCGTGATAGATGTACCAGTCGCCCGTCAGCCTACCGTGTCCAAGCTTCCCCTTGTGCAGATCGAGCTCCAACGATCGGATGCGCCAATAGACGACCTGGTCGTAGACGCCCTCCCGCCGCTCGAAGGCGTTGTGGGCCGACTTCTGGCGCACCTCGTTGTAGCGGAGGTCTGGTAGGTTCACCGCACCGCTCGGTCCAGGGAGACGAACGAGATGATAAGTTGAGACGACATTCCACAATCAGAGCCAATCTCGCACGTGACAAGACTCCACAGGCCGTTCTCGGTCGCCCTCGCGCTCGTCATCGCGACAGTCCTCGCTCCGGCGCAGGCGTACACACAGGCCTATCCACACGCTACCGAGTCCATCGGGACGGTGCGCGAGATCTATGACGGGGTCCTTTCGCCCGACATGGCGGTCACCACGTTCCGCAATATCGATCGACTCTTCCCCTCACGCGTCATCCCGCGATCGACGCGCCCCCGTGCGCTGCGTCCCGCCGTCCAGCCGCTGACGTCCGTCACGGTGTCGGACGACGGTGCCCGGTACAGCCTGGCGCAGTTCATGGAGCTCAACCGGGTCGCGGGCCTGCTCATTCTCCAGGACGGCCAGATCAAGCTCGAGCGATACCGGTTCGGGAACACGGAGCGGACGCGCTGGATGTCTATGTCGGTCGCCAAGTCCGTGACGTCGACGCTCTTCGGCGCAGCGCTGGAGGACGGCTACATCCTCAGCTTGGCCGACCCGGTCGTCGGGTACGTGCCATCGCTCGCGGGCAGTGCATACGAGGGCGCATCGGTACGCGATGTGCTGATGATGTCGTCCGGGGTCCGCTGGAGAGAGACCTACACAGACCCGACGTCGGACCGGCGGCGCCTCCTCGAGGCTCAGATCGCACAGAGGCCGGGAGGCGCGGTCGAAGTCATGCGAGCGTTGCCGCGGGCGGCCGCACCGGGGACCGTGAACACGTACAGCACGGGCGAAACGCAGGTTGCCGGAGAGGTGCTGTACCGCGCGCTCGGGGGACCGCTCTCGAACTACCTGCACGACGAGATCTGGGAACCGTACGGGATGGAGGCCGACGCGACGTGGTGGCTCGAGTCACCCGGCGGTGTGGAGATCGGCGGCAGCGGCTTCAGTGCGGTACTACGCGATTATGGCCGCCTGGGGCAATTCATCCTCGAGGACGGCGTCATCGACGGAGTGCGCGTCCTGCCCGAGGGGTGGGTACGAGAGGCTTCCACACCGAAGGTGCTCACGGGCGGGACGCCCCTGGACTACGGCTACCTGTGGTGGACTGGCACCTCCGAGGCTGAGCGACGGGACGGCGCCTTCTCGGGCGAAGGCATCCACGGGCAGTTTCTCTACATCAATCCCGCGGTGAACGTCGTGATTGTGATCTGGAGCGCTCGGCCGCTTCCGAGTGGCGGCGCGGTCGTCGACGAATGGGCCTTCTTCAGCGCAGTGAGTGACGCGCTGCGTAGCCGCTAGATTCGTTCTTCGTCCCCGTCGGAGCCCTTCCAGACGACTCCATAGAGGTCCGTTCGGCGATCCTCCCAGGCCTGTGTGATCCCTTCGTAACGGTGGCGGCGGAGCTGGTCGAGGTCGACGTCGGCCGTGACGAGCGTTTCGACGTTTGGCGTGGACTCGCCCGCGATTCCGTCTCGCGCGAAGGCATAGTCGAGCGGAGTGTAAATGCCCGACTGAGCGTAGTGCGTGTCGGCGTGCGGCACGAAGGGCAGATTGCCGGTCGTCCCGGACGCGACGACAAAGACATCGTTCTCGACCGCTCGCGCTTGGCAGCAGTACCGCACACGTAAGTAGGCCGCCCGGTCGTCGGAGGCGAAGGGCACGAACAGGATCTGGGCACCCCGCCCGGTGGCGATCCTGGCCAACTCAGGGAACTGGATGTCGTAGGATGTGAGGATGGCGACCTTGCCACCGTCTGTCGTGAACACGTTCAGCTCGTTGCCCGGCTCGACGCCCCACCACCGCCGGTCCTCGGGCGGGATGTGGAGCTTAGGCTGAGCCTCGATCGTACCGTCTCTGCGGAACAGGTAGGCCACGTTGAAGAGCCGATCGTCGATGGTCGTGAACTGTGAGCCGCCGATGATGTTGATGTTGTGTTTGACCGCGGCGCGCGAAAAGTAGTTGAGATAGCGCGGCGTCAGCTCAGCGAGCCCACGCACCACATCGGCCGGCCTGCGACCCGGCTTGAGACCCATGAGCTGATTGGTGATCAGCTCAGGGAAGAGCACGAAGTCGGCTTTGCTCTGCGCCGCCGCATCCACGAAGAAGGAGCACTGCGCCTCGAACTCCTCCCACGCGTCGATTGCACGCATCTGATACTGCACCGCGCAGAGTCGGACGGTCGAGACACGAAGTCTGCGCCGCTGCGGATCGCGCACGTAGTCGAAGTTGGTCCACTCCAGGTGCGTGGCGTAACCACGCGACGCGGTATCGGAGGGAAAGTAGTTGGGGATCAACTCGACGAGCACGAAGCCGTTGGCCACCTGCGTCGTGAGTACCTGGTCGTAGAGGCCCCGCTCGATCACCGTCTCGGCATACTCCGAGGCGGTCATGTCCTCGGCTTGGGCGCCGAAGCCGGGGATACGTCCACCAATTACGATGCGCTCGAGGTTCAGTCTGCGGCATAACTCCTTGCGAGCGTTGTAGAGGCGCCGCGCGAGATGCATGCCACGGAAGTCGGGGTCGACCATCATCTCGATGCCGTAGAGCGTATCCCCGGCGAGCGTGTGGTTACGGATGTATCCCGCGTCGGCGACCCGACTCCAGTCGTGCCAGTCCTCATAGCGGTCATAGTCGACCACGAGCGAAGTAGACGACGCGACGAGGCGACCGTTGACCTCCAGACAGATCTGACCTTCAGGAAAACGCTCGAGCTGGCTCTCGATTTGATCTTCCCCCCATGCCTGCATGCCTGGGAAGCAACGCTCCTGCATCGCGATGAGCGCCGGGTAGTCGTCCAGCGTCAATTGTCGGAGCCGGACCTTTTTCTCAAAATCTTGTAGACGTACGTTCGACGCCGACCCAGGGGTCTCTTCGCTCTCGGTCATCTAGGTCCTTCGACCCGCCATTGGGGAATCCCTGTACGATGCTCATCGACTGCCATGTCCACCTGAACAACTACTACACTCAGGAAGGCGAAACCGCGCGCCCCACCGAGGAGAACGTCCAGCGCCTCTTCGATACCATGGCCGCGAGCGGGGTCGATCACTCGGTCGTCCTCACGTCCTATAAGGTGAACGTCGACCGACCCAGCGTCGAACACGTCCTGGAGATCTTGGCGAAGGACCCGAGGACGACGGTCATCGAGGGCCTACGTTGGCGAGGCGAGTCCCGCTCCGACCTCTTCCACATGGAGGAGCGCATCCGGGATGGACTGGTAAAGGGGATCAAGCTGTACCCGGGTTACGACAAATATCCCATCAACGACCCCTCTCTGGAATCCGTCTTCCGGCTCGCGGGCAAGTACGACGTCCCAGTCATGATCCACTGCGGCGACACGTTCGCGCGGGACGCCAAGGTGCGCATGGCCCACCCGCTCCTCGTCGATGACATCGCCGTGGACTACCCCAACGTGAGATTTGTCATCTGCCACCTCGGCAACCCCTGGTTCCAGGACACTGCTGAGGTGCTCTACAAGAACGACAATGTGTACGCCGACATGTCCGGTCTTATTCTCGGCGACTTCACGTACGAGTTCGAGCGCTACCTGGTCACACGCGTGAAGGACATGATCGCCTACATGGGCGAGCCCGGCCGGCAGCTCATGTATGGCAGCGACTGGCCCCTCGTCGAGATGGGACCCTACGTGAAGTTCCTCGACACGCTCGAGTTCGACGACGAGTCCTGGGAGAACATCGCGTGGAGGACGGCGGCCACGCTCTTCCGCATCGACGTTTCGGAGCTGGGAGGAGAGCGGCTGGCCTAGATCCGTAGGAGCCGGTTCACCTTGATGACGAAGCCACGGTTGTTGAGCGTCGACCACCGGTCCATGACGTCGGTGTTTCGGTCTTCCGTGTAGACCAGGAAGAGCTCACTTCCCGGCGCCCACTCCCAGCGGAAGCGGAAGTTGCCACTCACGGTGTTGCTGCCCGAGTTGTACTGGGCGAGTCCACTGACGTACGCCCGAGGGGATAGGGTGTAGGTCAGTCGGGACACCACCACGTGTTGGTCGTAGGACGCCCCCCCGACCTCGAACCAGTTGAAGGAGACGCTCGGCTCGAAGGAGATCCGGGGCGTCACTTCGACGCGACCGCCACCTAGCCCGGCCGAGGTAAGCGTACCTCCGTAGAAGTCGCCCCGACTCACGGACAGGCTGGCCCGGATCCGCCACTGAGGGCCCATCTGGTAGCGCGCGTCCCATTGGCCGAAGGAATACTCGCCAGGCGCGATGCTCGCGCGGGAGATCGATGCCGTATCGAGCAGGTTCTCCTGGCGATACGAGTACCCCACGCTGATACGGTCGCTGTTCTCGAACTCGATGCTGGACTGACCGCCGAGCTCCCGGCTCTCCCAGATACCCGTGCGCTCGCCTTCCAAGTGGCTTCCGTCGCCGGAGAACGTAAGCTGCCGAATCCAGGAGGCCTGGGGCCGTGGACTGAATCGCGCTGAGCCCGTCCATTGCCGAAAATCACGCCGGCGGACAAAGCCCATCTCGGGGTTGAAGTCGTCCCCGACCACCAAGTGGCCGACCTGTGCACCGATTAGGTCTGCGTCGTAGGAGACCTGACCTCGGTAGCTCACATCTGTCTCGGTCAGGCCATCGGTGTGCGTCTGAGCGTAGTAGCCGAGCATGCTCAGATCGTCCGTGAGCCCGAAGAACGCGTCAGCCCCCCAGGCTTGGTTCGAGCCCTGCCCACCAACGGCCCGGGAACGGTTCTCGAAGAGGACACCTAAGGCACTCCGGGCGAAGATGTCTCGACGGAGTCGGAAGACGGAGAAGTTGGTCGACTCGGCTCCGATGTCGCCCACTTCTTCGGTCTGGATGCTGACCACGCCCACGTCGAAGGCTCCAACCTTCCCCGTCACGCGTCCGCCACCGATGATCGGAACGATCTCCCCCCCCTGGATGCCGATGCGGCGGCTGTAGAAGAGCGTCGGGGCACCCCCGCCGCGACCGCCCCCACCGCCCCCGAAACCGCCGCCGCCGACCGCCCCCGCACCGAAGTCGAAGATGCCCCGGCTCTCGAGGAAGAATTCACGCTTCTCGGGGAACGAAATCGAGAATCGAGTCAGGTTGACTTGTTGCTCGTCGACCTCGACCTGCGCGAAGTCCGTGTTGTACGTGAAGTCCGCCGTCAGGTTCTCCGTGATGCCGTACTTCACGTCCAGCCCCACGTCGCCATACTCGTCGTTCGAGAACGGCTCGGCCGCCAGGCGATCGGTTCTCAGGCCCGCGATGCCGTAGGGTTTGACCTCCAGATTGCGGCTGGAGGGCGGCGCCTCGATGCCGACCAACGTGCCATACATCGAGACCCGGAACGTCGCTCCGGTCCCCGAAGCGCCCACCGAGATCGGTAGCGCTCGCAGGAAGATCCACTCGTTCCTTCGGAGCACCGAGCGGCGCATCTGTATGCCCCAGACCTGATCACGGCCCGGCCGGTAGCGGAGCGAGCTGAAAGGAATCGCCATCTCGACGGACCACCCTCCCTCGAACAGGGCCGAGCGCGTCTCCCAAAGAGGGTTCCAATCCATGTTCGGATTGCCCTCGTTGGTGATCTGAAAGTCTGAAAAGCCTCCAATAGCGGTGGCGCTGAACGCCAGGGCGTTCCGGCGATCGTAGTACGTATCGAGAAAGACGGCGACGTGGTCGTTCGAGCGAAGCTGCGCGGCGTCGCGCCTCATTTCGTTGGCGATCCAACCGTCAGGGCCCGCGCTGTCGTAGACCTTGGCCGAAACGTAGACGTTGTCGTCGTCGAAGGAGATCCACGCCTCGGTCCGTTCGCTGGGGACTCCGTCCTCCTCCGGGACCGCCTGCACGAACGCGTCGATCGGCTCGATGCGGGAGTAGAAGGCTTCGTCTAGGACTCCGTCGATGTCGAGCGGCTCGGTGACTCGGAAGGCACGGATCGTCGCTCCCTCCTGGCCGCGCTGATTGATCGACGCGTTGCCCGTAGGAGCCGGCGGATCATCGATCTGAATGGCGCCTTCTGCAGGGACCTGCGCAGTCGAGGCAGACGGCACCAAGATGAGTACAGTCAGCGCACACAGGGCAGAGGGGGCCATCAGGCGTCGAAGAAGAGATGACATCAGGGGCAGGGTTGGAGGTACGCTGTCGCTAGAACGGAAAGAACCGTGTCACGGGACGGGCGCCAGGGGAAGGACCGTCCCAACTTGTCTCCTATTGGGGTCCCACCTACTCTGGGTTTAGACACGGCGCATTGGCTCGGCGTTGGGGTCGGCTCGGTCCAACAAGACGTGAGGAGGAACCACATGGACGCTCCGACGAGGCGTTCGTTTCTCATGCACTCGGCTACGGGCCTCGGGGGTGCCTGGATCGCGGCCAACTGGCCAGCCATCCTCGCAGCCGAGGAGTACGTTCGGACCGAGGCCGCCACCCCGCAGGTTCGCTTCGCGTTCTTCACGCCGGAGCAGGCCGTCGAGGTGGACGCGATGGCCGCGCAGATCATTCCGACCGATCACACGCCGGGTGCCCGCGAGGCTCGAGTCGTGCACTTCATCGACCGCGCCCTCGTGACCTTCGAGCGGGACCGCCAAGCCGACTATACCAGGGGACTGCACGACCTGGCCCGCCAAGCCAACCGAGCCTTCCCGAGTGTTTCGAAGTTCTCGGATCTGATCTACGACCAGCAGATCCAGGTCCTGACGTCGATCGAGGATACGCCGTTCTTCAACCTCGTGCGCACGCATACGATCACGGGCTTCTTCGCGAGCCCGGTGCACGGCGGCAACTTCGACAAGGTCGGTTGGGAGCTCGTCGGCTACGACGATTCGCTCCATCACGAGCCACCTTTCGGCTATTACGACGCCCTCCCCAGCCCGGCGAGTCGAGCAGCCACGGGAGACGCGCAATGAGACGCTACAGTCCGCAGCAGCAGGTCGACTTCGTCGTCATCGGGTCGGGGGCCGCCGGCGGCATCATGGCCAAGCAGCTGTCGATGGCGGGCTTCTCCGTGGTCGTCCTCGAGCAGGGCGGCTGGGGCAAGTACGGCCGCGAGCACGAGTACAGCAAAGACGAGCTCCTCAACCGGTATCCGAGTGACGAAGACCGGTTGATGACCAACCCGCGGACGCAGCCCAACACCTTCCGGCGCACCCCGAACGATGAGACGGGCCCCGGGTCGCACTCGTATGGATGCGTGGTCGGAGGCGGGACCGTCACGTACGGAGGGAGCAGCTGGCGACACCTGCCGTGGGAGTTCAACGAGGCCAGCACGGTCGGGAACATCGAGGGAACCGGCCTCGCCGACTGGCCAATCACGTACGACGAGTTGGAGCCATACTACACCCAGGCCGAATGGGAGATGGGCATCTCCGGTCTACGCGTGGACTCCCCTCATGTGGCCCCGATGTCGAAGGAGTATCCGGTACCACCGGTCCCCCTCAAGTCCTCCGGTGCGCTTTTCAATCGTGCCGCGGACAAGTTGGGATTGACCGTCGTACCCGGTCCCCTCGCGATCATCACTCAGCCCTACATGGGCCGGAACGCATGTGTGCATTGCGGCATGTGCTCGGGGTACGGCTGCCACGTGCGCGCCCGCTCGAGCTCAGCGGTCACCGTCATCCCCCTGGCTGTCGAAACGGGAAACTGCGAGGTCCGGGTCCGCAGCTACGTGCGCGAGATCGCGACCGACAGCAGCGGCAGGGTCACTGGCGTGACCTACTTCAACGGGCTCAGGCAGGAGGTCTTCCAACCAGCCCGCGCGGTCGTACTGTCGGCAAACGCAGGTGAGTCGGCGAGGCTCCTGCTCATGTCGGCCTCGAACCGCTTTCCGGATGGTCTGGCCAACTCGAACGGTGTGGTCGGGCGCTATCTCATGCTCGGCAACACGTACAGCGCCAGCGGGCTGCTCCCGCAGCCGTTGAACGACTACAAGGGCGTCGTATCCGGAACGGGCATCGTGGACTACGTGCCGACCGACCCTGCGCGCGGCTTCTACGGCGGCGGACGGCTGACGTCACGCGGCTACGCGACCCCCATCAGCTATGGCCTGGGCGGGCTCAGTCCTGGTGCACCGCGATGGGGCGCCGGCTACAAGCAGGCGCTCAGGGACGAGGCGAATCACCGGATGACGATTACGTCCTTCGTCACCCAGCTACCGCTCGAAAACAACCGAGTCGACCTCGACCCCGAAGTGAAGGACGCGTGGGGCCTGCCCGCCATGCGGATCACGTCCCAGAGTCACCCGGACGACATCAAGGCCCTGGAGTTCTTCCGGCAGAAGTCGATTGAGATTCTCGAAGCGGCAGGGGCCTCCAACGTCTGGGCCGGACCCGTTCGTGACAGCCGCGGAAGCGCCCACAATCGGGGCACATGCCGCATGGGCGACGACCCACGCACCTCCGTCGTGGACCGGTATCACCGGGCGCACGACGTGCCGAACCTGTTCATCGTGGACGGCAGCAATCTCGTCACGGGCGGTCGTAATCACCCGACCATGACGATTCAGGCGCTGGCGTTCCGGGCGGCCGAGCACCTGGTGCGGTCGGCGAGAGCGGGGGAGGTCTGAGCGGGGGCCGGAGCCCCCGCCAGATCCTTACATCCCCGCCAGCCCTCGCACGGCGTTCGCCAGGGCGCGGACCTTCGTGGCATCGGAAGATCGGCCCGCCTCGCCCGTGAGCGCCGCGGCTAGGGGGGTGAGCGTCCCCTGCCGTGCCGCGCCGGAAGCGCTCTCCGCCGCGGCTAGTTCCCCACGAACGGACTCGATGCGAGAGGCCGAGAGGCCACCCGAGCGCTCCAACTGATCCACGTATGCCCGCGCGAGCGCAAAGGTCGTGGGCCAGACCAGTTGCGGCTGCCCCTGCGTGTTGAGGTGATCGAGCCGCACCGTCTTTGCGGCGTCGATCTCGTTCTGACTCAGGAGCGGACTCGGGGTGAGCTCGAAGATGTCGAGCCCGCGGCCGATCTCAGAGCTGACCAGCACTCCGTTGTACCAGTAGACGGACCAAGTTCCGCCAGTTCCTCTCCGTTCTGCGTCCATGGGACCGCGATCATGGAACGCGATCTCGACAGCGTGTGTCGGGTCGGTCCAATCGAAGACGGAGACACCACCCTGGTACCAGGACTGAGCCATGATGTCACGCCCCGGAACTGGAATCAGCGAGCCGTTGTGCGCAACGCAATTCTCAGCGGATGTCTGCACGGCTGGCAGCTTGTAGTAGCTGTGGAAGCGCATGCGACGGTCTTCGATGGTGAAGAAGGCGTTCGCGCCCCACTCCATGGGGTCGGTCGCGCGGCACTTGGGCTGGCCGCCCCCGCCCCACTCGTCGGTGAAGAGCACCTTCGACCCGTCGTTGCTGAACGTTGCGGAGTGCCAATACGAGAAGTTCTCGTCGCTCACCGCGTCGATGCGCACCGGATTGATGGGATTGCTGATGTCGATGAGCATGCCGTAGCCGCCGCAGGCTCCGCCGGCGAGCCCGATGGCGGGATACACGGTGATGTCGTGACACTGCGTAGGACCGGGCTGGGGTCCGTTCACCGCTGCGGTCCTCTCCGCTACGACCTGATCGAGGAATACCCGAAGGGCGGCGCTGTCCGCCGCAGTAGGCGCGCCGGAGCCCCCCCGTGCAGCGACGACCTGGCCAAGTAGGTCATCAACCTGCCGCTGCCCGAGCACCTGCGGTGCATCGGGCACCTCGAGGATGAAGGCGCCGGCAGCGCGGGCCCGTTCCACCTCAGCGAGCTCCTCAGGTGCCAGCCCGTGCTCCGGCGGCGCCACGAGGCCCGCGAAGATGCGCGGCGAACTCACGATGGCTGCCTGCTGCGGGGCGGCTAGGGGCACGCGGATCACCTCGATCCGGAAGAGCGCCGAGTTCGGATCCTGTTCGAGCGGGGCAGCCGAGCAGCCGCTGAGCTCCTCAGGGGACCGCACGACGGACGACCCGGACACGTAGATGTAGACGTTGGCTGAATCGTTCGGGTCTTCGAGCAACGTGTGCGTGTGGGAACCGCGGCACGTCTGCACATTGTGGATGTAGCGCGGGTTCGTGATGTCGCTGATGTCGAAGATGCGAATGCCACGGAGGCGCTCGGGGCTTACAGCTTCCTGGACGCCTGTGGCCCCACAGTCCAGTCGACCCCCGAGGCCCTCACCCGAGACGAAGAGCAGATTCCGGTACACCGAAACGTCGCTCTGCGACGCCGGGCACACGAAGCTCGTCACCTGAGACGGCCTGCTCGGAGTCGAGATGTCCCAAACGATCACGCCGTTGTAGTTGCCCTGAATGGCGTAGTTGTCCTTGAAGGCCAGGTCGGAGTTGGTCGCGCCGACGAACTCCCGAGGCGGAGGGGTCGTCGATAACAAACTGAGGTTCCAGATCGCCTCCCCGGCATCGAAGATCCCCGGAGAGAGGCCGACCCTCGGATCAGGGGTCGGCACGGTGCTGGCTGCCATCTCGGCAAGCGACATGGCCGGGGCACCCGAACCGGACGCGCAAGCCGAAACCATCACGGCCACGGTGAGCGTCAGGGCCAAACGACCCTTGGCGGTCACGGAAGGGATAAATGTCATCGTTGCGTCCTCGAACTGGAGGTTGTCTTGGGTGATCACTGTCGGCGGTCCTCTCTTGGCAGGGCCTCGAGCATTCGCTCCATACGGTCGATCTCGCTCGCCTGATCCACCTGGATGTCGGAGGCGACCTTGAATACCGTGTCGCCCAAGGCAGCGCCGTCGGTTGCGAAGAGCTCGTGCACCATGGTGACGGCACCACTGTGATGCTGAATCATATACGTCAGGAAGAGCCTGTCGAACTCCAGTCCTCGGGCAGCATCGAGCTCGCGCATTTGTTCTGGGGTCAACATGCCGGGCATGACGCCCATGTCATGCATCGGCTGACCACGATCGGCGAGCCAGCCCCGCATCGTCGCGATCTCGTCTTGCTGTGCGTTGATCGTACGCGCTGCCAACGTCTGGATGGACGGGCTCGCATCATGCGTGGGCGCCATTCTCGACATCACCAGGGCTTGGGCATGGTGGCCGATCATCCCGGTCATGAAATGCACGTCGGCTTCGGTGAACCGCGTGAGCGCGCTGTCGGCTCTGGCACGATAGAGCGCCTCGAGCTCCGCGAGGTCCTCGCCGGAACGAGTGGCGGGCGTCGGCGCGATCTGCGGGGGCGCCCCTGCCCCACCGCAGGCGTGCATGCTCAGGGCGACGACGACACCGGCCGCAGCCCTCTTGGTCTGTGAAGCCTTCATCTGCTGTCCTTCCATCCCATCAACAGGCCGGTCCGGGGTACCCTATCCTGGCAGGCGTGATCCCGCCAACCTGGCACCCCTCCTGGGCCCTGCCTATCATGACGCGCCGGGGCCACGGCGGCCTCGCCCTCAAGCCTGGATGCCGATGAGGACCCCACTCGTGTTGTGTCTCGCCCTCGCAATGATCGCTTGCGATGCCGAAGCGCCCCCCGCGGCCGAGGCCAACAGTGCAACGGCGCCCCTTCGCGCCACCGTCTCCATCGAAGAGGTCATGCGGTACATGATCGACCCGCCGGCTGACGCCATTTGGGAGTCCGTCGTGACGATCGTGACCGACGAAGGCATCGAGGAGATCGTGCCCGAGTCAGACGAGGACTGGGAAGTGCTGCGTGGGCATGCCGTCACTCTCGTCGAGTCGACGAACCTGCTGCTCATGGAGGGCCGCAGGGTCGCCGAGGAAGGGGCCGTGTCCGAGCTACCCGGAGTGGATCTGGAACCCGAGCAGATCGAGGCGCTGCTCGCAGCGAACCGACCCGCGTGGACGGCACTCACGCTTGGGCTGCGTGACACCGGCCTGCAGGCGATGCGCGCGATTGAGGCGCGCGACCTCGATGCCCTGCTCGTAGCCGGTGACGTACTCGACCTGGCCTGCGAGAACTGTCACATACAGTTCTGGTATCCAGATCTGTCGGGACAGACCAGGGCTAACTGAACGGTCCGCCTAAGTGGCCTTAGGGCCGAATCGGGCTCCCGTCCGGCCGCGTAAGCTGGGCGCAGCAAATACCATTCGTCCCCGGCGCACGTGACGGCTGACCGACGGCCTTGATGGGATCGCCAGCGCGGATCGTCTCGGGGGTCCAGCCCGAACGACGCATGCTCACCGCCGCACCCATCTCGACCTCCCACTCCACGACCTCACCGTCCGCGTTCTCACCATCGATGAACAGGAACGAGTGTGGATTGCGGAAGACGAACCTGGCCACCGTGCCGACCGCCTCGACGCTCTTGGTGTCGTCGTAGAACGGCGCACTGGCGTGATGCGCATTTGCCGGCGCGCGGGAAATCGCGAGTCCCACCGCGACGACGACGCCGAGCGTTGCCATCCAGAATAAGCGCTTCACCACATCACCTCCATAGCGTGACTGCACTCCGAGACAAATATCGGTCTAGTTGTACCGCGGCACCATGAACCTGACGGAGCGGCGTGCCTCAATGGCATCGCACTCGTACGGATTCAGCTTGTAGCCCTCGCGCGCTGGGAGCCAACGCGTCGTGTATGACGCCGGTTCCCGAAGGAAGAGCGGATCCTCGAGGGTGAGGGTCATGTTCAACTGGTCTTCGGTGGCCCAATACAACTCGGTCACCTTCTTGAGCTGTGACGACGGAATGCCGTTGTAGTCGTCGAAGCCTGTGATGTCGAACACGAAGTTGGTCGTCTCCACCACCAGCGTATCGCCCTCGTAGCGACCTACCGAGAAGCCCTGAACCGTGTACTCGTTGGGTGGCGGCTCACGGCCGTCCAGCCACACCGTTCGGAGCTGGTCGTCCTTCTCGTATCGCAACAGGACACGATCGGGCCACTGCACGACCTCCATGTAGTACGGGTCGTACTGGATGGCAGGCGAAGCAGACGGGACACAATCGTATTTGGGAGCGATCGCCTCATCGAAGATCGATTGAAACGCGAGCGCGCGCTCGTTCAACACAGGGAAATTCTCCCCTGGCACCCACGGCGCGTTCGGACCGTTGATGCGGCGTACCCGGCCGCCCCCGTCCCACACGCCGGTGAAATCGGGAAGGTCCGATGCCTCCGCTTGCGCGTTCACCCGCTCCGGGGCCGTGACGGACGCGACCGCGAGCATCGTGGTGCACGCGACCATTGCCACGTATCGCCGAGCACATGCTCGGCCGTAAGTGTCCCTCATCGGCCTCCTCCTCTGCGGAGCCATTCCTCCGGGACGCCATTCTACACCGATGCGGTGCGCGCCGATAGCGTGAGAGGGGGCACCGCCATCGGTCGGCCCAAAAGAGCTGCTCTCAGCCGGCCGACCTCATGTGCGCCGCGATGAGATCGCCAGCGCTGATGTACCGAGTCACGATCGACCTCACCGCCAGTCCGAACCCCTCGAGGTCTGTGGGTTTCCGGCACACCTCAGTGGCACCGAGTGCTCGCGCCCTCTCCTCATAGTCCGGACGCGGCGACGCCGTGAGCACGACGACCGGAAACTCTGGCTTGCCGAGCGTCTCACGGATCCATTCGAGCACCCCGAAGCCATCGACGACCGGCATCTCCAGGTCCAGTAGGACGAGGTCGGGGGTCGAGGTCAGCGGGGGATCCTGGAGGGCCGCAATGCCGGCGAGGTAGTCGATGCCCTGCTGACCGTCTTCGGCGATGTGCACCTCGAGGCCCGGTGTCGCCCTACGGGCAGCGACCCCCACGAGGATCGCCTGATCGCTCGCGTCTTCGATTACGAGCAGGGTGGGGGCACGTTCAGCCACGTTGAGCACCTCTCCAGTACGATGTCGCGTGTCTGGGGGGGCACCTAAAAGATTGGAGGTATCGCGTCGTATCGCCAGGATTGCGACGGCAGGCCAACGGCACGCGAGCTACTGAGCCCGGATTCCACGCGTACACAACACGTAACAGAGCCTCGACGCGAGCTCGAACTGGGGCACGTCCCTCAACTCTGGTGAAATGGAATCGAGGATGTGACACAGGAGCAGCGTGCCGAAGGAGTAGCGTTTGCGCTGGTCCGGATCGAAGCCAGCCTCGCCCATCACGAACTTGTGCCGCGGACGCACGTTCTCGTGACGCGCGTCGAACCGCAGTCGGCCAAAGCGGCTCCTACACTCTTGCACGACCGCCGCCATGCTCTCCGTCGACGTCGACCCGCGTAGGGCGCCCAGGCTCGAGAAGTCGGTAAGCTCGCGCACGATAGAGACGCGACGTAGCACGCCCGCTTCGGTGAAATACAGGTCCAAGTTGGCCATCCACTGGATCGCCTCGGCGATCGCGGGGCCGTCGCGGCGCGCTTGGGCGTCCGCGGCGTTCACACTAGACCTCATCACGAAGTCCGCTGGGGGCTTGCAGTACACCGCGACCACCTCCGATTCGTACGGAAGGTGGACGCTCCCGTCGCGTAGGTCGGCCGTCAGCCCGTCTTGGTCGAAGGCCAGCGACGAGACGAGGTTTGGCCACGGGAGGCCGCCTAGCCGCGCCCCGTCGAGAACGGAGACCGTCAGTCCCGCGCCCCGAAGGGACGCCGCGAACTCGGCCGCCTCCCCCGCCTCGGATGCCGAAAGTATCTCGGGCGCGGGAAACGAGACCTTCAGACGCGTGCCCGCTGCGTCCAAGCCGAGAAGGGTCGCGGCCGCGTCGACATCGACGTCCCCGTGGGGCGGATCCGAGACGACGAGCGTTGGCGTCTCCATCGACTACCGCACCTCTTCCGCGATCTCGTCATAGAAGCCCGGAATGCTGCGTGTCATGAACAGACCACTCTCGGCCATCGTCCAGGGTAGGTCGGTCGTCACGATGCGGCGGGCGGCTTGGTCGCGCGTCAGGCCACCTCGAATCAGCCCGGCCATGTGCGCGCGAACCTGCTCCATCTGGTTGCGAAATGCGATCACGTCTTCGCGCGTCATCACCGACCCGTGTCCTGGAATCGCCGTGTCGAAGTCGAGCGCCAGGGTGTTGTTCATCGTAGTGACCCAGCCTCGGCTGCTACCACCGTTCGCGTAGTCGATGAAGGGTGCGGTGCCGTGAAGGAGATCACCACCCTGCACGGTGCGAAGGTCGGGATAGTAGACAACCGCATCCCCGTTGGTGTGGCCGGTGCCCATATAGAACGCCCGCACCTCCACGCCCCCGAGGTAGACGGCCGTCTGGTCGGTGAAGACAACCCGAGGCGGCGCATCCTGGTTGCCCCGAACCATGTTGTCGCGCGCGTTCTGATGGGCAATCACTTCGGAGATACCGATGTAGCCCACATTACCACCGGAGTGATCGCCGTGGTGGTGCGTGTTGATCACATAGCGAACGGGCAGGTCGCTAACGCGGCGAACGAGCCGCTGAATTTCCTCGAAGTTCTGCGGATACTTGTCGTCGACGAGGATGACGCCTTCCGACGTCACGCGCACACCGACGTTTCCGCCGCTCCCGAAGATGGCATACAGCCCGTCTTTCACGGGCTCGATCGTCAGCGCGTCCTGGGCCTCCGTGTCCGACACCCCTAAGGTCGCGAGCACGGCACACAGCAGCGCGCGCTCTAGCAGTCTGTTCATCGCCCCTCCTGTCGACAGAAGCAGGCAACTTCCGTTCGCTCGGCCCGTCCGCGCAAGCGACTGTGGCAGGACGTCCTGCTAGGCGACCCGGGTCGTCACGCCGCCGGCGCTGGTGGCGGGACCTGTTCCGCGGCCGCGACTCGTACGGGCAGCTCCGCCACGACAACGTCCGCCGACGCATAGATCACCGCCGAGCCAGCGGCGAGCGCTGTGACGACGCCGTTTGAGTCCACGGTGGCCACTGCGGAGTCGGAGGACGACCAACCGACCGCGACGGAGCCTACGGTGAGCCCGAGCGCATTCGTGGCGAACGCGGCGAGAGAAGCCGTCTCGCCCTCAGTCAGCTCGAGGGCCTCGAGCGAGCCGGTCGTCGGCCCCTCCAGGGTAATCGTAAGATCCACGGCGACATCGTTGATGCTGACGATCGTGGAGGTCGACTCGCAGGCCAGCGCGATGGTCGCGAGCACCGGGAGGACAGCGATCCGGAACCGACGACCTCGTAGTCCGAGATTCATCTTTCGTGCTCCGAAGCGAGACCGGGCCGCCAGTCTCGCCTGACTGAGTCAGGGGTCGCTGGCGGCCCGGCCGGCCTGGTGGTCGAATCGACCACGACAGCCCCGTAGCTCTGCGTCACCGTCTTTCGACGAGTTTGCTCTTGGCAGCGTGTAATCGCGCGTGCGGCCCTGCGCGACGGACCCGTGGTCCAGCCAGATGCGTGCCAGGACTCCCCTTCAGACCCCTAACGTATTGCGGCATCATTGCTTACAGTTCTTCGAGTTCACCTTTCACGAGTGGGGCCTCGCCCCTCGGCACCCTGCACGGTTTGCCGCGGGACAGGACTTCTGTACCGCGCGACCGAGAACCAGCGATGCGAATCCTGAAAGGCAGCCACGCCGGCCGTGCCCTCACCTCTCCCGGGGGGAAAGTCCGACCTACGCCGGAGGAGGTACGGGATCGGTGCGTAGAACTCGTGGAAGTCGAGCTGCAGGACGCGCGCATCCTGGACCTCTTCGCAGGCTCGGGAGCGCTCGGCCTGGAGGCGCTGTCGCGGGGCGCTCGGTCG
This sequence comes from Gemmatimonadota bacterium, assembly GCA_029863645.1. Taxonomy (GTDB): domain Bacteria; phylum Gemmatimonadota; class Gemmatimonadetes; order Longimicrobiales; family Gaopeijiaceae; genus UBA2982. Next base: position 6,145 of record JAOTVA010000036.1, on the reverse strand, counting down.
GTGGATTTCGTCGAGAACGGCTCAGAGGCCCTCCACTCCCTGAAGGCCAATGTCGCAGCGCTCAAGGAGCGTCGTCGGTGCCGTATCTTCAAGAAGGACGCGCTTCCCTGGGTCGAGAAACTCCCCGTCGGAGCCTACGCAGTCTGCTTCATGGACCCACCGTATCAGTCGCGGAAGCTGGACCGTGTCCTCGAACGCTGGACGGCTGTCCCCTTCTCGAACGTCTTGGTGATCGAGCACGACGCCGAACACAGGATCGAGGGCCACGGCAAGCGTCATGACTTTCCGGGACCGACACGAGTCACCATCCTGAGAGTGTAGTCGGGAACGGCAGAGGCCCCACGACGGTTGGAAGGGCATGACGAGAGCAACGAGCGTACTCCTGGTCAGGGAGTGGGAGGCCCAGATGTCGGGCAGCGGCTGCTGCGGGCGTCTCGAGGGCGACTTCCTTCACTGCGAGGGCCAACCGGTCGCCGCAGAGCGCCGGGCCGTCATGGAGCGCATGGGACCGCTGTACCGGTCGCTTCGGGAGCGCTACGGCGAGGCGATCGACCTCGATGTGGTCGATCCCCGCAACGTCAGCCTGTTCTTCCTGCTCCTCAGGGACTTCTGGGCGTACCGCGTGGGCTTCGGTGAGGCGCTGCGCACACTGACCCGTATTCCGATTCAGGCGGTTGTTGTGAACGGCCGGATCGTAGCTCGGGGCGAGTGGCCTGACGTCGAGGATGTCGCAGCGATCATCGAGTCCACGCTACCGACGCAGAGCGTGGCGGCGCCGGCCTGAGGCTACCCGCTTAGGGGCGTCGGTACACCAAGTCGAAGCGGACCTGGTCCACTCCAGGCACCGCGCGCACCACAGCACCGAGGCTTTGCTGCACGGTCCCCGTACCGCTGGGCGTGCGGGTGCCACCGCAGTCGGCGCAGATGACGGAGCCGATCAGCGTTACCACCCCACCCCGGACCGACACATTGATCGAGTCGGCAGGCACGTCCGACGCCGCCCTGATCGCCGCTTCGACGCGCGAGGCCAAAAGGCTGTCCGACCGAGAGGGTGACGCCTGAGCCGCCACCCCATGCGGAGCAACGCCGACTGCGGCCGCGACGAGCAGCATGAGCGTCAGGCGGCGGGCCGAACGACTCACTCGACCCGCCCCCCGCGTGCGCAGAAGACCTCGACACAGGTCTCAACATCCCGACGGAAGTCCGGATCGCTGAGCCACTCGCGTCCCACGATACGCAGCACGTCTGCATCGAGGAGTTCTCGCTTCAGTTCGTCGAGTAGATCCGCCGACGTCATGGTGACAATCTCGGTCGGGGGCTCCTCGCCCCACGGCTGGGTGTCCCCACGCGATGCACTGGAAGGCTCCGGCGGCGCCCCACCGGCCCCCGAACGAGCGTCCGCCCAGCGCATGTACAGGCGCTCACACGACAACTCGAGGACGCGCTCGTGCCCCCTCCGGAAGAGCAGGAGGAAGTCACGCCGGTCCATGGACATCCGCTTCACCCGGCGAGTGCCACGAGCGTGCGCTCAACGACGCCCCGAGTGAGCGGGACCTTGTAGGCATTCTTCGCGAGCGGACGGGCGCCAGCCACCGCGGCAGCGGCGACCTGGGCCGCGAGCTCCGCAGTGATGCGTTGGCCGGCCAGAAGACGCTCGGCCTCGGCGACGCGCCACGGCACCGGCGCTACGCCGCCCAGCACGATACGCGCCTGACGACAAACGTCGCCGCTCATGTCGAGAACTACAGCTGCGCTGACGAGCGCATGGGTCCACGCCTCCCGATCCATGACCTTGTGATACGTGCTCCGCACGCTGCTGGGCTGGGCCTGGATTTCCACCGAGGCGAGCACCTCGTCGTCGGTGAGCACGTTCTCGTGCTCGGCGTCCACACGCGGCGAGACGAAGAAGTCGGCGGCGGGAAGGACACGCTCTCCGCCGGGGCCGACGACGCGGAATGAAGCCCCAAGAGCCACCATCGCGGGCGCCAGATCAGACGGGTGCACGATATAGCTGGGGCCGCCACCGAAGATCGCGTGCAGCTGGTTCTCCCCGGCGATGGAGAAGCACCGGTTACCGCCGGCCTTGTAACAGGGAAAGCCGTTCCGGTAGTACCAGCACCAAGGCCGCTGCACGAGGTTGCCGGCCACCGTCCCGACGTTGCGGATCTGGGGCGTGCCGACGCTCTCGGCGGCCTCTGCCAGCACGGCAAAGCGCTGCCGGACGCGTACATCGGAGGCAAGCGCGCTCAAGCTGACCAGCCCGCCCACCGTCAACCCACCCCCGCTCCCCCCCTCGATGGAATCCATTCCGGGGATCGTCTTGAGGTTGATCAAGACGTCGGGTGCGGGAGAGCCCGGACGATTCGGGACCCTGTCCTTCACCAACTGAAGGAGGTCAGTGCCGCCGCCGGCGAACGAGACCGACTGTCCGTCTGCACGCGCGGACTGGGCCAGCTGAACAGCTTCCTGCACCGAACGCGCGTTCCTGTTGGCGAACGTCTTCATGCCAATGCCTCCAGGATCTTCTGGCGCGTGATCGGAAGCTCTTTCATGCGAACACCGATCGCGTTGTAGATCGCGTTCGCTACAGCAGACGGCCCGAGAATGATGCCCGCCTCGCCTACCGTCTTGGCACCGTAGGGGCCGTAGCCGTCGTCGGTCTGAATGAACGTCACTTCGATCTCGGGAACGTCCATGTGGGTGACGTGCCGCGCCCCGTAGTAGCCCGCATTGAGCGGATGCCCGTTGCGCGGGTCGTACAGCAAGTCCTCGTGCAGCGCCTGGCCGATGCCCTGGATTGCGGCCCCGCGAATCTGGTCTCGCGCCGGAAGCGGGTTGAGAATGCGCCCTGATTCATGAACGGCGACGTACTTCGTGACGCGCACGTGGCCAAGCTGCGTATCCGCCTCGACTTCTACGAAGTGCGCCCCGAAGCACATGCGGCGCTGCCCTTCCGTACCGGGCGTCGGGGTGGCCGAAGCGATCAGCACGTCGTCTCCGCTCGGTATCCCCCGGTCGGCCATTTGTCCCTTCAGGTCGCGCGCAGCCTCGACTACCGCGAACCCGGTCATCATCGTCGTGCGGCTCCCCGACTCCCCCACCGAGTATGGACACCGGTCCGTGTCACCCCACACGACCTCGACGCGCTCGAGGGCCACGCCGAGCTCCTCAGCCGCGAGCATGGCCATCGTCGTCTTTGCGCCGGGACCGATGTCCGTCACACCCACGAAGAGCGTGTAGCGCCCCTGCGAGTCCACGCGGAGGATGGCGCTACTGGGCCCAACTCCGGCCCGGAACATCATGAACGACATGCCCGCGCCGCGCTTGATGGGACCGGGGTCCGAGCCAGGCTGCGGGCGCCACCGGCTCGACCAATCGAAGAGGTCGCGGCCGCGCTCGATGCACTCGTCCAGCATGTAGTTCGTGAACCGGATGTCGTCGGTCGGCCGCAGCATGTTCTTCAGGGCGAAGTCGACCGGATCCATGCCGAGCTCGTACGCGATGCCGTCCATCATCGACTGGATGGGGAAGTAGCCCTGCGGTTCGCTCGGCCCCCGGAAGTTGCCAGAGACCATTCGGTTCGTGTGCACCGGGTAGATCGTCCGGTCCACGTCCTGGCAGGCATACGCATCGATGCCGCTCAACCCCCCCGACCGCCTCAGATAGGGACCCATTCCGCTATGGGCGTTGAGCCGGATGGCGGTCACGGTGCCATCGTTCGTCACCCCGACCTCCAGGTCCTGCACCGTGTGCCAACGTCCGTGCGTACCCAGCCAGTCGTCCTTTCGGGTCAACTCCACCAAGACGGGCGCATTCGTCTCCTTCGCGAGCGTGGCCGCGATGAGGTCGAAGTAATAGCTGCCGTTCTTGTCCCCGAACCCTCCACCCATGTACTTGCAGATGACCTGCACCTGGTGGTCTTCGAGACCCAGGTCTTTCGCATTGTCGTGTCGGCAGTTCGAGATGCCCTGCGTCGGCGTGTGGAGGACGAGCTTGTCGTCGCTCTCCCAGTACGCGATGGCGGAACGCGGCTCGAGCTGGGCGTCCTGCACGAAGGCCGTGGTGTACCGGTCCGTGAAGACGCGATCCGCGGCGCGGAAGCCAGCTTCGGGATCTCCGCTAACCCCGCCCATCGGAAGGGGCTCGTTGCGGATGTCGAGGCCGAGGTTGCCCTCCGGCCAGATCCGCGGAGCGCCGGGCTCGAGCGCCTCTTCGACGTCGACGACGAACGGGAGCTCCTCCCAATCGATGTCGATGAGCTCTAGCGCCTCTTCGGCGACGTAGCGATCGACAGCGGCCACGGCAGCGACCGGCTGTCCGACGTGGCGAACTGGATTGTCGAACATGTATCGCTTGTGGACCGTGATGTCCTTGGCTTCGTCGCTGTACTGACGGCCACCCGCGATCGACCCGGAGCCGTACACGACCTGGTGCGTCTCGTGGGTGATGACCGCGCGCACGCCCGGGAGCGCCTCGGCACGAGACGTATCGATAGAGCGGATCCGCGCGTGTGGGTGCGGGCTACGCAGCACACGGGCATACAACATCCCCGGGAACGTGAGGTCACGTGTGTACGTTGCCCGTCCCGTAACGCGCTCGTAGGCGTCGATCCGCCGAGTGTCGCGGCCGACCGTGTCCATCGGTCCGACCTGTGCCTGCTGCGTGCGGCTCGTCGGGGGGCTCATCGGGCGCCTCCGGACGTCTGCGCGGCGGCGAGGACGGCTTCGACGATGGAGTTGTAGTTCGAGCAACGACAGAGGTTGCCGACGAGCGCCTCGCGCACCTCGCCATCGGTCGGGCTGGAGTTCCGCTCGAGGAGCGCCGTGGCCGCCATCAACTGGCCGGGCGTGCAGAAGCCGCACTGCGGAGCGTTGTAGTCCATGAAGGCTTGCTGGAGCGGCGAGACCTCGCCGTTTCGCTCCAAGCCCTCCACCGTGACAACGGACCGGCCGTCTGCCCAGACCGCGAGCGTGCTGCACGAATAGACGGGTTCTCCGTCCAGGAGCACCGTACACGCACCGCACTCTCCGCGGTTGCAGCCGATCTTGGAGCCGATGAGCTGCAGTTGGTCCCGCAGGAGCTCGTTGAGCGTCCAACGGTCCTGAGCCTGGATGGTCCGGCGGGTCCCGTTGACTGTCAGCGTGATCGCTGTCGTCGGGACTGGCGCGACCTGTTGCACGGGTCGATTACCGCGCGCAGTGCCATCATCCGCCGACGCGAAGGTCGGGGTCGCACCTGCGACGACCAACGCGGCCCCCGTGCCCTCGAGGAAGTCGCGGCGGGAGAGGTCTGTGGTGGAGGGGGCGTCAGACGACGCCGCGTCGCTTCCGGTGGTCTCGGCCTGCTTGTCCTTCCGGTCCATGGATGCCTCGTCGCCGGGGTCGCTCATTCGCTGATCATACGGCGACGGCAGCGGCTTCGCACGGCGTCCCACGCCGCCACCCTGACGCCCGCACCATGCGGGCATCGTTGTTCCGCTCGCGGGCCGAAGGGTAGCTTGCCGGGAGGAGGGTGATGCCATGGAAGCGAAGAGCACGAGCAAGCGCTGGACATACGCGGAGTTCGCGCGCCTGCCGGAGTCGGGCAGCACCCGCTACGAGATCATCGACGACGAGCTGGTCGTGACGCCGTCGCCAGGGACCCGTCACCAACGGATCGTCACGCGGCTCGTGTTCACGCTGTACGGCTTCGTCGATACGCACGATCTGGGGGAGGTGTTCGTCAGCCCCTTCGACGTGCTCTTCGCCGAGGGCGACTACCTGGAGCCCGATGTCCTCTTCGTCCGCAAGGACCGCGCCGACGTGGTGACCGATCGTGGCATTGAGGGCCCGCCCGATTTCGTAGTCGAGGTCCTGTCGCCATCCACCGCAGCCCGCGATCGGGGCGTCAAGCTGGATCGGTATCGCCTCTACGGCGTGCCCGAGTACTGGATCGTCGACCCCCACGAGCAGACGGTCGAGGTCTGGAAGATCGGAGAGGGCTCGGTCGAGCCGGCCGTCCTCGGGCCCGCCGACGCGCTGAAGTGGCAGCCGGTCGCGGGGGACGCCACGCTTCAGATTCGGGTGGCGGAGTTGTTCGTGGAGTAGTTGTAGAGGGATCGGCACGGTCTAGGGCCTGGTCGGTTCCCCCGCGTACCCGGTCAGCT
>JAOTVA010000167.1 GCA_029863645.1 Gemmatimonadota bacterium | reverse complement strand
CCCCGCTAGCTCAGGAGGCTGCCGCTTGCTTCGCGGTGGCCTTCTTCTTCTTGGTGGCACGGTCGCCCGGATCCCGAGGCGCCGGTGGCATGGCGCGCCATCCAGCGGCCTGAACGGCCGCCTGGGCAGCCGCGAAGCGTGCGATCGGGACTCGGAATGGCGAACAGCTGACGTAGTTGAGCCCGAGCTCGTGGCAGAACTCGACGGACTTGGGGTCTCCGCCGTGCTCTCCGCAGATGCCGATCTCCAGGTCCGGACGTGTCTCGCGCCCGAGTTGCACCGCCATCTTCATCAGCCGGCCCATGCCCTTTCGGTCGAGCGTCTGGAACGGGTTCTCGTCCAATACACCGTGTTCGAGGTAGTGCATGAGGAAGCCTGCTTCGGCGTCGTCCCTGGAGATGCCGAAGGTCGTCTGCGTCAGGTCGTTCGTCCCGAAGGAAAAGAACTCCGCCTCCGCGGCGATCACGTCGGCCATGAGCGCCGCCCGCGGGATCTCGATCATCGTGCCGAGCTTGTAGGGAATCTCCCGCTCCTCTTCGTCCATCACCTGGGCGGCTTCGGAGGCCACGATCTGACGTTGAGTCTTGAGCTCGTTCACGTCGGAGACGAGGGGGATCATCACCTCTACCTTCACGTCGACGCCCTCGCGAATACACTGCGCCGCGGCCTGGAAGAGCGCGCGGGACTGCATGCGAGTGAGCTCGGGCAGCAGCATCGCCAGCCGCACGCCCCGGGTGCCCAACATGGGGTTCGTCTCGAGAAGCTCCTCGGTCCGATCCAAGAAGTCCTGCTTGGCCCGGATCTCCTCTAGGGTACCGTCGATCTCACGAAGGGTGTCGAGGTGCTGAAGCTTGAGCTTCAACTCCGACAGCTCCCGCTGCAGTTCCATGTGGTCGGGCAGGAACTCGTGAAGCGGCGGATCGAGGAGGCGAACCACGACGGGCAGGCCGTCCATAGCGCGGAAGAGCGCTTCGAAGTCCCCCCGCTGGAGCGGAAGAAGGCGGTCCAGCGCGCTCTCTCGGTCTATATGATTGCGGGCCATGATCATCTCCCGCATGACGGGCAACCGGTCTTCCTCGAAGAACATGTGCTCGGTCCTGCAGAGGCCGATGCCCTGGGCTCCCAGCTTACGCGCACGCGTCGCGTCTTCGGCGTAGTCCGCGTTGGCCCACACCTCGAGCGTCCGGAACTCGTCGGCCCATTCCATGAGTCGTGTGAGCCACGGATCTTGGATGTCGGGAATCACGGTCGGGAGCGAGCCCAGGTAGACCTCGCCCCGGTGGCCGTCGATCGAGATGAAGCTCCCCTCACGAATGGTCATGTCGCCCACTCTGGCTTCGCGATCGCCGAGGTCGATCTCGAGCGACTCGACGCCCACGACGGCGGGCTTGCCGAACTGCCGCGCGACCAGTGCGGCGTGGCTCGTGCGGCCACCGCGGCTCGTCACGATTCCGTTCGCGGCGAGCATACCATGCACGTCGTCCGGCTTTGTCTCCGGACGCACCATGATGACGGCTTTCCCTTCGTCACGCGCCCAGCGCTCCGCCGTGTCGGCGTCGAAGGCAACCATCCCCACCGCGGCGCCCGGCGAAACGTTGAGGCCCTTCGCAATCAGCTGCGCTTCTTTCCTCGCAGTCTCGTCGAACTGGGGGTGTAGGTAGAAGTCGACCTGCTCGGGACTCACGCGCAGCACCGCCTCCTCTCTGCCGAGCAGGCCCTCATCGACCATGTCGATGGCGATACGCACTTCGGCCGCTGCGGTGCGCTTGCCGTTTCGGGTCTGCAGCAGCCACAACACGCCGTTCTCGATCGTGAACTCGATGTCCTGCATGTTCCTGTAATGCCGCTCTAGCTTGTCGGCGATATCACAAAGCTGCTGGTAGGCCTCGGGAAAGCGCTTCGCCATCGCGTCGATCTCGAACGTCTGCCGCGTCCCGGCGACCACGTCCTCACCCTGGGCGTTCACGAGGAAGTCACCGGCGAGGCCGGGCTCACCGTTCGACGGGTTGCGGCTCATGACGACGCCGGTCCCGGACGTCTCTCCCATGTTGCCGAACACCATGGTGACGATGTTGACCGCGGTGCCGAGGTTGTGGGGGATCCCCGACGCGTTCCGGTAGTCCATGGCGCGCTTCGTATTCCACGACTCGAAGACGGCCTCGGTGGCGGCCTTGAGCTGCTCGACCGGGTCCTGAGGGAATGGGGCCCGGGTGTGGATCTTCACGAGCTCCTTGAAACGCTGCGTCAGGGCCTTCCAGTCGTCGGCACCCAGCTCGGGATCCGTTGCCACGCCCGCTTCGAGCCTGCGCTGCTCGATGACCTCCTCGAAGACCCCGTCGTCCATCTCGCGGACGACGGTCCCAAACATCTGGATGAGGCGCCGGTAGGAATCGTACACGAAACGGGGGTCGCCGGTGAGCTCCACCAAACCTTCCGCGACCTCGTCGTTCAAGCCGAGGTTGAGGATGGTGTCCATCATGCCCGGCATGGAGAACTTGGCGCCTGAGCGGCACGAGACCAGGAGGGGCTTCTCCGGGTTCCCGAACTCCTTGCCGGTCTCCTTCTCGATGGTGCGGAGTGCGTCGAGCGACTGCTCCCAGATCTCCGGGGGGAAGCGACCGTCCGCGGCCAGATAGGCGATACAGGCCTCGGTAGTTACGGTGAAGCCCGGCGGAACCGGCACGCCAATGCGTGTCATTTCAGCCAGGTTGGCTCCCTTGCCACCGAGGAGCGACCGGACGCCTTCCCATCCGTCCACGCGCTGTTCCGCTTCCTCGAGATCTGAGTACAGGTATACCCACTTCTCAGCCATGTATCTCCGGTCCTGTCCGACGCGGTTGATTCCTGCTTACTCCCCAATTTACGCCACTAATGCAGAATAGTAAGCACGGCGGTACTCGCTCCGCTGTGGGGGTCCGATTTTCGGCGCCTTGCGACCAGGAATCACGAGGCTCTCGGCCCGGGACTCTCGAACATCTAGTGCGCTGAGGGGTCTCAGGGGCATGACGAGCAAACGGAGCGAAAAGCAGGTCGTCCAGGGACGGCGGATCCAGCGCAGTGAATCCGGATGGCTGCAGAAGGCCCTATTCGCGCTGGGTAAGGCGTCCGACGCCCATGGGAAGTTGTCCGAGCTGAATGGCGAGACGCATGAGCCTCTGCTCGTGACGATCGAGGGCGAGACGTATGACATCGACGACGTGACCGATGCCGTAAAGGACGCGGTCTTGGAGCGCACGGAGTCGTTGCGTGTCGCGACTCGAGGGGAGAAGGCTCTCGGCCGCTGAGCAGCGAGTCGCGGAGCCGTGCTTCGTTAGCGTGGTCCCGGCGGTGCAGATATCTTGTGGGGAGGGGGCCGGGTGGACCGACCATCCTTGCTGCTGCCGACCGGGGTGCCCACTTGAGTCCGAGCCGCGTCAGATATCTCCGTAACTCGTTGCTTGCTTGCGCCGTCCTGTTCATCGGCGGGTGCACGTACCGCGTGGTGCGGACGTTCGTAGAGCCGGACGAGGTCGCCACGCTCGACGACCGGTCTCCTTTCCTGAAGGCACACTTGGCCAGCGGTCACGTCTACGTGCTTTCGTCCTGGGACGTGGACGGGAGTAGCATCTCCGGAACCGGATCCCTCCTCGATCCGAACCGCGGGGAGGTCGACACGGGATTCTTCACGCTGCCCGCGGACTCCGTTCGACTGTTCGAGACCAACGTGCAGCAGAGGACCTGGTCGGGCACCGCGCTCACCGTGATGGCTGGAATCACTGCGGCGGTCGCTGGGATCTGCGCGGCGAACCCGAAGACCTGCTTCGGATCGTGTCCGACGTACTACGTCGCGGATGAGGGGGGTCGGCCGTTGTTACAGGCGGAGGGCTTCTCGTCGAGTATCGCGCCCGCGCTCGAGGCAACGGACTTGGACATGCTCATGAGGGCTCGGCCCCGGGACCGGAGGCTCGAGGTACGTGTCACGAATGAGGCGCTCGAGACGCACGTCATCCGCCACACGGACATCCTGGCGGTCCCGAAGGGCGGCGGCGATCGAGTGTTCGTGACCCCTGCGGGCGCATTTCACGAGACGACCCAGCCAGGTGCTCCCTCGCGGTGCACGGGGTCTGAGGGGGACTGCTTGGCTCCCCTTTTGGACTCGGACGGATTGGAGCGCTTCAGCTTGGCGGACTCGACGGACCTCGCTACGCGCGAGGTCATCGACTTGGAGTTCACGGATATACCCGCTGGCGAGCTCGGGCTCGTGATCCAGTCACGCCAGACGCTCATGACCACATTCCTCATCTATCAGGCCCTCGCCTACCTGGGGAACGAGGCCAGCCGGTGGCTCGCAGCGCTCGAAGACGGCGACGGCGCTCGTGAAGGCGCGGAGGGAATAGGTCGGCTGCTGGGGAACGTCGAGGTGCTGGTCCCAGCCGCCGACGGATCCTGGGCTATCGCGGGTGTCGTCGGCGAGACCGGCCCGCTCGCCTCCGACACGAAGGTCGTTCCGCTGACGATCTCCCAGGGGGAGGCTTCGTCTCCGCTGCGCATACGCCTGCGCCTTACTCAGGGTCTCTGGCGCCTGGACCGCGTCGCGCTCGTGGGCATGGGCCCCGAGGTCGAGCCGGTTCGGATCTTGCCGACGTCCGTGTTTCGTGATGGCGCCGCGGACCCCGAGGCGCTGAGGGTCCTCGCAGATCGGGAGGAGCCGTTGGTCACCCTTCCCGGCGACGCCTACGACCTCGTCTACGAGCTTCCGGCCAACCCCGAAGCGTACGAGATCTTCCTCGAAGCCCGTGGATACTACCTGGAGTGGATGCGTCAGGAATGGCTCGCCGAAGAGAACCCCTTGGCCGCGATGATGTTGGTCGTGGATCCGGCCGGAACGCTTCGCTCGCTCGCGCCCGCGTTCAAGCTCGAGGAGCCCCAGATCGAGAACCTCTTCTGGAACAGTCGCTATGCGCGTAATTGATCAGCGATTGTTGGCACTCCTAACCTCCTGCGCGACCACCGCGTGCGCGACGACCACCGCACCCCGGGGCTTTCTCCCTGACGTCGCCGAGGCCCAAACGAGCGCGTACGGCTCTTGGATCGACGTGCTCTATGAGGATCAGGCTGGGAATGTACGCGTGCGGGGGGAGCTCATCGCGATGACCCCGGACAGCATGTGGGTCTTGGGTGGAGACGAGGGATGGGCCATCGCTACTTCGGCCATAAGGGGTGGGCAGCTCGCGGCGTACGACTCCGGTGGCCGTGACGCGGGGGTGCTGACGGCGCTGGGCACGGTGTCGACGATCTCGAACGGTGCCTTCCTGATCTTCACCGCCCCCATGTGGCTCATCGTCGGCAGCTCGGCAGCCGCTGCCCAGAGCCGGGTTCCTCTCAGTGACCTCACCGAATCCGGTTGGAGTGAGATCTCGAGCTTCGCGAGGTTTCCTCAAGGCATGCCCCCCGGCATGTTGTTGGGCGAGCTCGAGCCGAAACCGGTCGCGGGCGGGTGATCGGAGCCTAGCCGCCGGCCCGGAGGCGAGGTCGGCGGCCAATGCTTGGGCAGGTGGGGTTGGAGTTACGGCCGTGGCGTCCGACTTTTCCTTCCCCCCATCCCTACACAGTGCCGGCTATGAGAACACGCATCACCGAGCTTTTCGGCATCGAGCATCCAATCGTACAGGGCGGCATGCACTACGTCGGCTATGCCGAGCTCGCCGCCGCAGTTTCGAACGCGGGAGGACTGGGCATCGTCACCGGCCTGACCCAGCCCACGCCTGAGGACCTGGCGAGGGAGATTGCCCGATGCCGGGACATGACCGACCGACCCTTCGGCGTGAACATCACCATCTTACCGACCTTCAAGGACATCCCGTACGGGGAGTACCTCGGCGTGATCATTGAGGGCGGAGTGAAGATCGTGGAGACGGCGGGCCGCAACCCGGAGCCGCACCTCCCCGCGTTGAAGGCGGCGGGAATCAAAGTCATCCACAAGTGCACGTCGGTGCGGCACGCCCTCAAGGCCGAGCGCATCGGCTGTGATGCGGCCAGCGTCGATGGCTTCGAGTGCGGCGGGCACCCCGGCGAAGACGACATCCCCAACATGATCCTGCTACCGAGAGCAGCCGAAGAGCTCACCATCCCGTTCATCGCTTCGGGCGGCATGGCAGACGGACGGAGCCTCGTCGCATCACTCGCCCTTGGTGCCGAAGGCATGAACATGGGCACCCGCTTCATCGCCACGAAGGAAGCGCCCGTCCACGACAACGTGAAGCAGGCGCTGGTAGATGCCGACGAATTGCAGACGCGGCTCATCATGCGCCCCCTCCGCAACACGGAGCGTGTGCTGAGCAATGCCGCCACGGAGAAGGTTCTCGAGATCGAGCGCGAAAAGGGTGCCGATGTGGGCATCGAGGACATCCGT
>JAOTVA010000059.1 GCA_029863645.1 Gemmatimonadota bacterium | reverse complement strand
GCGACAAGCCGCCTCGGTTGCACCCGTCCGGCGGCGACTTACGACGGTCGCCGGGCTGCCAACGTTTCTGCCTCCCTCGACCTCGACGGCCGGAACACGAAAGATCAGCTCGGTCAGCGACTCCGGCATCAACGCGGTGATCTCGGCCGGTCCGAACTGCACTCCCCAGGCCCGGGCTGAGCGCTCGTAGAAGCCGTTACGCTCCAGGTACGGGGAGCGCACCGCTACGACCCGGATCGGCTCGAGCGGAATCGGTCGCGTCGAGAGGGCCGCCAGGATGTCGATGGTCATCCCCGGCTGGACGATGACGTATTCGACGCGAGGCTCGTATCCGAGCCGCTCGAAACGGAGCTCCACCAGGCCGGGTGTGATTCGCTGCAAGGCGAATCGCCCTTGCTGGTTACTGATGGTCCGACCCGACAGCCGGTTCACGATATTGATGTCGACATCTCCGAGGCCCACGTCCCGGTCCTGATCTGTGACGCGCCCGACGATCTGACCAGCGGCGTTCGGATCCGACACCAGCGCATGCTCCAGCATCACCAAGAAGTCGGCCTCGCCCGGGACGCGCAGGATGCCTTCGGTAACCGCATAGCCCGAGGCCTCTGCCCTGATCAGGTGACGACCCACCGGCAAGTCGGGTAGGTCGACCCGACCGGTGCGGTCAGATCGCAGCCGGATGCCCAAGTCAGGCAGGTCGACGATCGCGTCGGCGATCCCCTGTTCGGTCTCGCCGTCGGCAACCCGCCCAAACGTCGCGACCACGCTCGAGTCGACGGGCTCCGACTCTGCCCGCGTCGCCGTCGGCAGCTTCTCACACCCGATCCTCAGACCCGCGACACAGGCGCGTTGGAACGAGGCGACGGCCGTTACGACGTCCTGGGGGACTCCCTCCCCAAGCTCGTAGCTGGTTCCGAGGTTGAAGCAGCCCAATGGCTGCCCACCGTCGCAGGCGCGCCGGTAGAGGCTGGCGGCCCTGCGCTGATCCTGCGGCACGCCCGTCCCGGTGCGGTGGAGACTGCCGAGGTTGACGCAGCCCAAGAGGTCTCCGACATCGCAAGAATACTCGTAGAGCATGAGTGCCATACTCGGATCCTGCTCGATTCCGTCGCCCCGCTCGTAACCCACCCCGAGGTTCACACAGCCCGACGTCTCACCCCCGTCACACGCCTGCGCGAAGTACTCCAGGGCGCCCTCCGGATTCGAAGGCTGGCCTAGGCCGTTCTGCAACATCATTCCCAAGCGGTTGCACGCCGAAGCCAGACCCCCGTCACATGCCGTTCCGTAGAGATCCGCCGAATGCGGGTAGTCCACCAGAACGCCAGCACCCGTCTCATAGAGCAAACCGAGATTCTCACATCCCGTGAACTCTTCGCCGTCGCAGGCGCGCTCATGCAGGCTGACCGCCCGAGCCATGTCACGCTCGACTCCCTGCCCCGAGCCGTACATCGAGGCCAGGATTGTGCATCCCTCCATATCGCCGAGATCGCACGCCTGGCCGTACAGTGCCGACGCGCGCGCGAGGTCACGTGGCATACCCTGCCCCGTTTCGAACATGAGGGCCAGCACGCTGCACGCCGTTGCGTCGCCACCGCCGCACGCTTCCCGGTAGAGGGCCTCCGCATCTTGGGATGCGGCCGGGGCGGCCAGGAAACCCAGCAGGGCAACTGTGAGAACGGCTTCGGTCTTCATACGAATTTCCTCGAACCGGGTGGGGTGACGCTCGACCTCCCCTGGGCCAGTTCTAGATATACCTCCATATCGACGATCTGTTCGGCAAAATGATGGTTCAGCGGCCCGTGGGCCAAGCAGCGCCCTGGTGTCGCGCCGCGTTCCCGACCCCCATGTACACGAACTTGTGGAGCCTCCGACCCTCGTACGTCTCCGTGACGTAGAGATTTCCCTGAGAGTCCGAGTCGATGCTGTGGATGGCCTGGAACTGCCCCGGATAGCGGCCACCGGTGCCCAGCGTGGAGACCTCCTGCATCGTCTGCCGATTGATGATGCGAATGCGTGCGTTCTTTCCATCAACCAAGTAGAAGTAGGTCTGCTCGGGGTCGGGCGAGAAGGTGAGGTCCCAGGTCGCTCCGTCACCCAGAGTAGCCGGGGCGAAGTACCCCTCGCGCACATAAGTCCCGTCGGTCTGGAAGACCTGGACACGGTTGTTTTGACGGTCGCAGACGTACACGAGGCCGTCATTCGACGGCTCGGCACAGTGGACCGGGCCCCGGAACTGCTGCTCCTGGTACTGCTCCGAGGACCAGCCCACACCGGCAGTTCTGTTGCCCTCGAACGTGGGGTTGTCCATCGGGCGGTTCCCGTACGCACCCCAGTACCGGAGGATGTCGCCCGAGTCGATGTCCACGACCGCTACACGCTTGTTGCCGTACCCGTCCGCGAAGTAGGCCTCGTTGGCCTCGAAGTCGAACTCGATGTCGGCGACCTGACTGAAGTGCGTCATGCTATTGCTGTCGCGCCCCTGCCCGGGCTCGCCGTAGGTGCCCAGATACTGGCCGTCCTGCGTGAACTTCAGCACGTGCGAATCGCCACCTCCATTCCCGCCGATCCAGACATTGCCCATCTGGTCGATACCGAGTCCGTGGTTCGAGTTCGGCCACACGTACTCACCGGACTCGACCGGGCCGCCCCACGCCCGCACGAGGTTCCCCTCCGGGTCGAACTGCAGGACCGGTGGCGCGGAAGTACAGCACGCGGCCAGCGGCTGATCTCCCTCCGCGTTCGCCTCGTCACCGGTCACACCCCGGTGAACGATGTAGACGTTGTCCTGCGCGTCGACCGTGACGCCGATCACCGTTCCGTAGATCCACCCGTTCGGGATCGGCTTCGGCCAGTATGGATCCACCTCGAACATCGGCGCCTGCACGGTCTGGACTAATGCGTCCAGTCTCGCCTGGGCCACGCCCAGCACGGCGAACAGTGCAAACAGACCGCCGACCAGAATCACCTTCCGTCGCCCGTTCATCTCGTCTCTCCTAGTGCGGTCGCCGGGTACACGGCGCCCTGATGCTCCATCATGACCGGACCCATACCGGTGTTCACGAACTTCTGGACCCTCCGGCCTTGGCCGTCCTCGGCGGTATAGACGTTTCCAGCAGCATCGGTCGCGACAGAGCCCAGCTCACGGAAGTGACTCGGATACCGGCCCCCTACGCCGAACGAGGTTCGGAACGTCAGGCCGTCGCGATCCAGGATGTGCACCCGCTCGTTCATGCCGTCAGCGACATAGAGGAAGTCCCCATCAGGCGAAGCGGCCACGTCGAACACAGAACCACGACCGAGGGTCTGCGGCGCGACCAGGCCCTCGGTCACGAACGTGCCGTCCTTCTCGAAGACCTGAATGCGATCGTTTTCCCGGTCGCATACATAGACGAGGTCGTCCACGATTTCCACGCACGTAACCGACCCGAACTGCTGCGCAGGGGCTCCCCCGGGGCTATACGGCGACATCGCGGCGTCATCGGGCGGGTTGCCGTATGCGCCCCAGAACCGCTTCAGCTCACCGGTGCTGACGTCGAGCACAGCCACTCTGTGATTGGCGTATCCGTCGGCCACGAACACCTCGTTGGCCGCGGCGTCGAACGCAAAGCCAGCGGCCCCACCGAAACTCGTCCCATGGCTGTCGGGCGTCCCGCCGACCTCACCGATCGTCATGAGATGTTGGCCGGTTCGCGAGAACTTGAGAATGTGGGTGTCGAACGTCGGCTCCGGGGGAGGCCCCGCGGCGCCACCACCGCCTCGCCCGCCGCCGCGGCCCCCGCGCCCGCCCCGTCCACCGGCCGGCGGCGCGACGCCACCACCGATCCAGATGTTGCCATCCGGGTCGATGCCGATGCCGTGGGGCCGAACGGGCCACGGATAGCCCATGTCCGGACCGCCCCACTGCCGCACCAAGGAGCCGTCGGGCCGGTACTCGAGAACGGCCTGACTCGGCGTGCAGCACTGGCCAGTCCCCGTCACTGAATTGATCTCGTTGATGGAGCTGAAACCATCCTGACGAGTCACGATGATGATGTTGCCGTCCGGTGCGACCGTCACACCTGAGACGGGCCCGAGAATGGTCGGATACTCCAAGGGCATGGGCCACAGAGCATCGACCTCGAACGTCGGAACCGAGTCGCCAGTCCCGCCCGAACACCCCACGAGTGCCGCGGCAGATACGGTCACAACCCCGACGATGAACCTCTTCATCGGCCCCTCCTCAATGTTCGCAGATGAGCCCCCGGAGTCCGGAGGACGGGAACAGTATCCGCACCCTGCACATCCGTCCATAGCAGTCGGGGTGTATACTGGGGGCCCGCGTTAGCACCTCAACCGATCATGGACATGACGATGACGAAGCCCGCTGGGCGGCACCTCAGCGCGTTGATGGCGGCCCTGCTCCTCGGGACTCCCTCGGCCGCGTGGGCCCAGAGCCCCGATATGAATTTCTTCGTCGCGGTAGAGGGTGCGGCATGGGGCGCCGACCAACCCGCGCTCGAGGTGAGTGACAGCCAGTGTACGGACCTCGGATACGCCCAGGGCTATGGCCACCTTACCTGGCGTGCCTACCTCAATGGGTCCGCTGCCGATGGGGAGGGCGACCAAGTGGCGCGGCAGCGAATCGGTGCAGGACCGTGGTACAACTACTACGGGGTAGCGATCGCCGAGTCTCTGGCGCAGCTGCACAGCGACGAGAACAACTTATGGGTAGAGTCGGCCGTCACGGTTCTCGGCGAGTATCCGCCCGACGGGACTCTACAGATTCCTCCGGGCTCTCGGTTGGATGGCAGCCTGTATACGCGCGGCGGCCCCTTCTTCTGCTTCGGCGTGCCCGGCTGATTGCGCCTAGCGCCTCACCCCATGCATCCGCCGCTCGGCCGGCTCGAATCTCGATCCCACCTTCAAGTCGAGGACCTGCCCTCGGCTACCCCTCATCCTGATGGGAATCGTTCTTCCCGGCTCGCCCAGCATGCGGCTGCCCACGTGGAAATGCAGGTGGGGCTGCCCGGCAAAGCCCGTCTCACCGCTGTAGCCGAGGAGCGCCCCCTCGGGCACTCGATCGCCGCGCCTGACGCGAATGCCCTTCGAAAGGTGGCCATACGACGCCATGGTGCCGTCGCTGTGTGCGATGACCACCAGGTTCGCTCGCTCGAGTAGCGCCGGGTCCGTCCCGCCTTCCGTGAAGCCATCCTGCACGAGCAGAACGGTGCCCTCACGCGCCGCGAGGATCGGTGTCCCGATGGGCATCGCGAAGTCCAGCGAGTACTGCATACTGGCGAGATGAGTCTCCGATCCACCGAAGCCCTGCACGAGCTCGCGGGGCTCCGATCCGCCGAACGGCATGGCATAGGTGAACTCGGGATCGCCCTCATTCGTGCTGGAACCCAAGTCGATCTGGAGCGCGAGGCTCGCCCCCACACGCTGGCCGGAGCGGACCTTTCGCAGATGCGCGAGATCCACGGTGGCCCGTGGCGGCACCACAGTTTCCACGCGTCCCCCAGGAGGCAGCTGGAGATTCTCCGCGGACCTGAAGATCATCACGATCGTGACGGGCACAGGCTCGTCGTTGATCGCCAGGTAGTCCCGACCCACCGGGCCATCGGTGTGCGACACGCAAACCCGCCACGCGCAGTGCGCCGCACCGCCCGGGGCCATCGACGCGCAGCCGGTTGTCGCCAGCATCAGGAGCAGGAGCAGCAGCCCGCGCATTACGCAACCTCAAAGGGATTGTACAAAGCACACTGACATCAGGTTGCCACGCCGCCCGTGCGAACGCAATCAGCGCGCGACGTCCTCTGGCTGTGGCTGGGCAGGTCTCGTACGCTGTGGGACGCGTTCTCGCCCTGCGAATTGGAGTGACCGGAATGCGACCGATCGGATCGAGGAATTGCCGGCGCCAGCGGGGCCTGATGCGGCCGGCGGCGACCGCCCTCGTGCTTCTGCTCGCTCCTGCTTCCTTGGTCGGCCAGACGGATGAGTATCCGGGCGTTGGCGGCCCCATCCGGATCACCCCGTTCGTCGGAGCAAGCGTCCAGATCGAATACCTGGGAGCTGTGATCCACGTGGACCCGTGGAGTCGGGCGGACTACTCTGGGGCGAGGCCGGCGGACCTCATCCTCATCACCGATACGCCCGCCGACCACCTCGACCCCGATCTCATTGCGGAACTGCTCAAGCCGAACGCGACGGTGATCGTGCCCTCGACACCGGCGAACGCCCGCGACGAGGGCGGCGCAACTCGCTTACGTGCGGTTCCCGGAGCCGTCGTCATGGACAACGGCGAACTCCTGTTCGTCAGCCTCGCCACGTCGGGGACACCGAGCGTCACGGTCGAGGCGATCGCCATGTACGACCTCATTCCGGGACAACCGTTTCATGCCAGGGGCGAAGGCAACGGCTACGTAGTCACGCTGGGTGGCACCCGCATCTACCTCTCGGGCGTCACCGAGTGCACTCCGGAAATGCAGGCCGTGGAGGACGTCGACATCCTCTTCGTGCCCATGAATCTGCCGAATGGCCGGATGCCCCCGGTCTCGGCCGCCGAGTGCACCAGGCTACTCTCGCCGGCGGTCGTGTACCCCTACCACTACCGCGAACAACCCATCGACGCCTTCGTCGAAGCCCTCCGCGGCGGGCCGATCGAGGTCAGGGTCCGCGACTGGTATCCGGAGGCGAACCCGTGACGCCGGTCAGGAGCATTGCGGCGGGCCGACCCCGAATTGGTTCCAACTAGGCAACTGAGTCCCGATTTCGCAAAGACGGACTGCATCAAGGCCCTCGGAAGCCAGTCCCAGAGCCAATCTTGGGTGGGCACGGATGTTGCGGACTTCTTCATTGCGTTTCCCGGGAGGGAAGCGACATATTGCCTTGTAAACAAATGTTTCCAATGGATCCTCGTCTGGAGAAGACACCATGCGCCGTTTGCTTCTGACTCTTACGATCGCGGTGGCGAGCGTCGCGCTCGCTCAGCCCGCCGATGCCCAGCTCCCCCTGAAATACGGGGTACAGGGCGCCCTCATGACTGGTCTGGGCGACCTTCCCACGGGCGTGCCCTCAGGTGTTGCGGACCTCAACGGAACCTTCGGGCTCGGGGCTCGTGTTGCGCTGCAACCGCCTATTCTTCCGATCGGCGTCGTGGGCCAGGGCGTGTATTACTTCCCTGAAGGCGACGGGAGCTACATGACCTACTCGCTCGCCGCGCAGCTTCGTCTGCCCTTGCCAGTGATCAGCCCGTACGCGATCGGCGGCTGGCAGTTCCGCCGTACGAGCGGCGGTGGCAGCTCCAACACCGAAAGCGGCCCGATGGTCGGCGTGGGTGTGCAGCTCAACCTGGGCCTCTCGCTCTTCCTCGAAGGCACCTTCGAGTTCAACGACGAGATCACGGCGGCCCCCGACTTCGACAACAACCCGATCGTCATCAAGGGCGGGGTCCTGCTCGGCTAAGGTCGCTCGCGACCCGAGCGCCTAGAAAGCTCGCCGAGGCGGGGGGTCACTTCGGTGGCCCTCCGCCTTCGTCTTTCCAGCTCCCCGCTGGACCACGGTACGATTCCTGCCGTATATCCGGTCGACCATGACTCCTGGGGGGAGAGCACGGGATGCGAGGAATGAGGAAAGACCGCGAGGTAGTGGAATCACACGGCGCCGGCGCCGGCGCCACTGCGCTCACCGATGACGTCTCCATCATCTCGAGCGACATGAGCATTCGTGGGGCGTGCAGCACGCGCGGACATCTCCGTATCGAGGGGCGCATCGCCGGAGACATTTCAGCTCGTGGCGTGGAGCTCGCGCCGTCGGGCGAGGTGGATGGCGACGTCGTGGCGAGGGACGGAGGGGCTCACGCCAAGGCTTTCGTTATAAGCGGCTCTGTGTCCGGTGCCGTGCGTGCCGGCCGCGTCGAGGTCCGCCGTGGGGGATCCGTGAGCGGTGGCGTGGTTGCGGACGAGGCGGTCATCCACGGCCGTGTCAGCGGTGGGGTCCAGGCCCGAACCCGCCTCGCGCTAGAAGAATCCGCGGAGGTCGAGGGAGACGTGCTGGCGCGCCGATTGGCCCTCAAGGAGGGCGGGCGCGTGAACGGCAACATCCGGATGGGCGAAGACATCCAGATCGAGGGGCCCGAGAAGGTCGCTGAGGAGCTTCAGGACTCCGGGACCCAGTCGTTGGCCCAGGCTCCGGTCGCCTAAAGGGGAGCTTCCAACGCCCTACCCTTCTCGGGGAAGCATGCCCAGGGGGCCGCCCGCGAGGGCGGCCCCCTTTCTCAGTTCCGTAGCGCGGTCAAGAACGCTGGACCGTACTTCTCCAGCTTGGCGGGGCCCACCCCGGGCACGTCGAGGAGCTCGGCGTCGTTCGCAGGACGCCGGACCGCCATCTCCATGAGCACCTTGTCGCTGAAAACGATGTAGGCTGGGACACGCTGTCGGTCGGCCAGCTCCTTGCGCAGTTCCTTGAGGCGAAGAAAGAGGGCCTCCTCGTCCTCACTAAGCGGACGTCCCGAGGCCGCCACGCGCTTCTTCGCCTTACCGGCGCCGCGCACCTCGCCCAGCGACGCCATGGCCTCGGCCGCCAAGCTCTCGGGCGCGACCCCGGAGCAGACGTCGCACGACGCACCACACGAGGCCATATCCTCGTCGAAGTGCGCCAGAATCGCCTGATGCCTGCAGCGCCGCGATTCGACCATCTGAAAAAGGTCGACGGTCATCTGTCGCTTGCGATGCCACAGGTCGGGATCGTCGATGTCGTTCAAGAACCGCTCGTGCAGTTTCACGTCCGACCAGGAGTAGAACAGGATGCAGTCGCTCGGGAGGCCGTCGCGGCCCGCCCTGCCCATTTCCTGATACCAGGACTCCACGTCCTTGGGCATGTCTCGATGGATGACGAAGCGGACGTTGGACTTGTCGATGCCCATTCCGAACGCGACGGTGGCAACGATGACGTCCACCTCGTCGCGCTGAAACGCTTCCTGGGCCGCGTGTCGCTCCTCGTCTGGGAGGCCCGCATGGTACGCGCGAGCCTTCACGCCGTTGGCCAAGAGGAAGGCGCAAGTCTGCTCGACGCCACGACGGCTCAGACAGTACACGATGCCGGACTCACCGACTCGTCGACGTATCAAGGCCAGGATTTCCTTCCGCGTATTGCCCGTGCCCTTCTTCCTGCACCCGATCTCGAGGTTGGCCCTGAAGAAGGATCCCTTGAATCCCGCTGGTTTCGACATGCCGAGCTGCCGCAGAATGTCGCGGGCCACCGCCCGAGTCGCGGTGGCTGTGAGCGCCAGCACGGGAACGTCCAGCCCATCCTTGAGTCTCTGTAGCCGCCGGTAGGACGGCCGGAAGTCGTGACCCCACTGGCTGATGCAGTGTGCCTCGTCGACTACCATCAGCGAGATCGGGCACTCGCGCACGAAGTCGCGCAGGTTGCCGTCCAATGCCTCCGGCGCGAGGTAGACCAGCTCATACGCCCCGCTCCGAAGATTGGCAAGCCTACGTTGCCGTTCCTCCCACTCCAGCGTCGAGTTGATCGCGGCGGCCTCGAAGCCGAGATCGTGTAGGGCGTCGACCTGGTCCTTCATGAGGCTGATGAGCGGCGAGATGACGAGCACCGTGCCGTCGAGCAACCGCGCGGGAAGCTGGTAGGTGAGTGACTTGCCCGCTCCGGTCGGCATGACGCCGATGCAGTCCCGACCCGCCATGACCGCCTCGATCACCTCGCGCTGGCCCGGCCGGAATTCGTCGAATCCGAAGACGTCTTGCAGGACGCGATAGAGGTCCGGTGTCGTGGCGGTGGGGGTCACGCGGCTGGGATCATCGGCGAAAGGACGTCGGAACGAGTTAAGCTCCCAACTCTCTTGGGTCTGCCACCATAGCGGAGCGGGACGTGCGCGTCAGGAACCCGCCTCCCAGATTGACGGCTTCGCAGTCGACCAACCTGGAGCACAGCACCTCTTTGACGGACGTTACCGAAGGGCACGACGAGGACCGGGCGACCGGCAACCTGCCGGGAGTCCTCGTCGGTCCGTCCTGGCTCCAGACTCGCCTCACCGAGGCGGACCTTCGCATCGTCGACCTCCGCGACCTGGACGGATACTCGGGGGCGCACATCCCAGGTGCCGTCCAGCTCGACTTGGCCCAGCTGGGCACGACAGGCGACACCGGCCTGGACAACGTCCTCCTGCCCCCGGCCGACTTCGCGCGTCTCATGGAGAGCCTGGGCATCGGCTCGGGAGACACCGTAGTCGCCTACGACGACCAGTGGGGTTTGGCCGCAGCACGGCTGGTGTGGGCGCTCCATTTCTATGGCCACGCCGCGGCGGCAATACTCGACGGGGGTTGGGACCGGTGGCGTGACGAGAGCCGGCCGGCGACCGATGACGTACCGAAGTCTAGAACCGCCGACTTCCGGCCCGCCGTGAACGAGGGAACCGGCGCGGACCTGGCTTGGCTTACGGTACGGCTGTCCGACCCAGAGTTGGCGCTGCTCGACACACGCACCCACAAGGAATTCGCCGAAGGCCATCTCCCGGATGCACTGTCTTGGGACTGGTTCAACGCGGTCCCCCCGGGGTCGTGGGACTGCGCACGCGATCCCGAAGAGCTACGGGACGAATGGGAGGCGCTGGGCATCGGTCCCACGCAGGAGATCGTCGTGTATTGTAGGTCCGGCATGCGTGCCGCACACACGTACGTGGTGTTGAAACACGCTGGGTATCCTCGCGTGCGCCTGTACGATGGGTCATGGCAAGAATGGAGCGTGAAGGTGTGAGCAAAGTGACCTCCGCCGTGGCCGCCTGGGGTGTGGCCGGCATCATCTACGTGGCGACGCACCAGTTCGACACCCAGTTCGCGATGTACTGGGCGTTCGGGCTCGCCTTCGGCTTCGTGCTGCAGCGGGCGCGCTTCTGTTTCGCTTCGGCGTTCCGGGACCTCTTCCTGCTCGGCCACGGCCGGAACATGAAGGGCGTGCTGGTGGGACTCGCGGTCGGCTCACTCGGGTTCGGTCTCGTCATGAGCCGACAGGTCCCGATGACCTTCCTCGGCATCCTACCACCCTCCGCCAACGTCCTCCCGCTAGGCATCCACACCGCATTGGGTGGCGTCCTGTTCGGCGTCGGCATGGTGTTGGCCGGCGGCTGCGTTTCCGGAAGCATCTACCGCATGGGCGAGGGTTATGTCGCGTCGTGGGTGGCCTTCGCCGGACTCATGGGGGGCCTGCTCGCCTCCGCCTACACGTGGAACTGGTGGTGGGACCGCTTCATCTCGACCGCACCGCGTTATTGGCTTCCAAGCTGGTTGGGGCATCCGGGCGCGATCGCGGCGACGCTGGCGGCCCTTGCAGCCGTCTATGTGGGCGTGCTCGTGATGGAGCACCGCGCAGGTATGGTGCTCCCGAGGACGCCGCCGAGCCACGGCCCGTCAGACAGCGTCGGTGCCGAGCTGCGCTCCGTCGTGCGAACGGTCTTCGTCGACGGGTGGGCCATCATCCCGGCCGGCGCCGTCCTGGGCGGACTCAATGTGCTGCTCTTCACGGCGCAGGAGCCGTGGGGCTTCACGGGAGAGGTGTCTCGGTGGTCTCTCGCGGCGGCCTCTCTCGTGAACCTGCCAGCCCCGATGTTGTCGGGCGTCGCGGACCTGCCGGGCTGCGTCTTCGTCCCGTCGGACGGCTCGATCCTCAACCACATGCTCTTCCTGGTGGTCGGAATGTGGTTCGGGTCTTTCGCAGGCGCGTTGGGCGCGGGGGAATTCAAGGTGCGCCTCCCGCGGCGACGTGCGCGTTACACACAGTCACTCGGGGGCGGGGTCCTGATGGGGTACGGCTCAGGACTGGCGATGGGGTGTACGATCGGTGCGTTCTTCTCGGGAATCCCGTCGCTGGCCCTGAACGGGTGGGTCTTCGCGGTCTTCCTGGGTGGGGGCGCGTGGATCGGCACACAGCTGATCCAACGAATTCCATGAAGTTGAGGAATCCCGATGGCTGACACATTGGACGTGAGGGGTGAAATCTGCCCGTATCCCATGATGCGGACGGTTACAGCCCTCAAGAAGCTTTCCAAAGAGGATCGCTCGCTCGAGGTCGTCACCGACCATGCCCCTGCCCTCGACACGATTCCGACACAGGCGGCTCGGCTCGGGTTTCGCACGGATATCGAGGAGGCCGGAGGATCGGAGTGGCGGCTGGTGCTCACACGCATAGACGGAGAAGAAGGCGCATGACGACCGATCGACTCATGAGAAGGTCTGTGGTGCTAGCGGTGGCCCTGATGGCGTCGGCCTGCTCCGGGTCCGGAGAGGTCGCGCAGTCGGGGCCCCTCACCTACGCGAGCGACGCCTTGGTCGATACCGAGTGGCTAAAGGCCCGCATGGGCGACCCCTCCGTGCGCATCGTCGAGGTGGGTGGCAGCCCCGCCGACTACGGGGAGGGACACCTCCCGGGGGCGACCTTCCTGTCGATGGGAAGACTGTCCAACCCGGACGAGCCGATCCAGAATCAGATTGCGACCGGGGACCAGGTCTCCTCGGCCCTCTCGAGCCTTGGTATCGAGAGGGGCCAGACCGTGGTGCTGCACGACCGCCAGAACAACCTCCAGGCTGCCCGCGCCTATTGGGTGCTCAAGTACTACCAGCACCCCGACGTGCGTGTCTACAACGGGGGCGTCCGTAAGTGGACCGCCGACGGCGGCGCGCTGACCACGGATGCGCCCGAAGTAGCGGCTTCGACCTACCCGGCCGGCCCAGCAGACGAAGCGATCCGTACCACCTGGAGCTACGTCGTGGAGCACACCGATGACCCGGCGACGCTCATGTGCGACGTCCGCAGCCCCGACGAGCACCTCGGCAGGGACGTCCGCGCCGCTCGCGGAGGGCACATCCCGGGCTCCATCAACCTCGAATGGACCGTCGCGGTGCAAGCGGACGGAACGTTCAAATCGGCCCAAGACCTGTCTGCCCTCTACACCTCGGCGGGCTTCACGCCGGACAAGCAGATCATCACCTATTGCCAAAGCGGTGTACGAGGCGCCCACACGTGGTTCGTGCTGAGTGAGCTCCTTGGCTACCCGAACGTGCGCAACTACGACGGCTCCTGGACCGAGTACGGCAATAATCCGGAGAGCCCCATCGCGAGCTGAGTCGCGAAGCTTGCGTCAGCACAGCCGAAGGGAAGAATTGGACTAGCCCCCCCGTGGCAGCTTCCTGATTCGTCTTAGACTGGAGTGCTACGTGTCCAAGCTTCGATCCACGCTCGTTCTCGCTGTTTCCGTTTGCTTGCTGTCGGCCTGCGCGGACGATCCGCTGGGCGTGAACTCCGGCGACCCACTCACGCCGGAAGAGATGCAGGCCGTATTCAGCGCAATCTCGGAGACGTTCTCCACATTGAGCTTCGCCCCGGCCGCGGCGGGTGGTCCCGCGAGGGCGGTCATCTCAGTGAACGAGAGCTTCAGTGCGACGGCTCCGTGCGATATCGGCGGATCGTTCGCCGCGGCCGGCTCGGCCAATGGCACGGTAGACGATGAGACGTTCTTGCTCGACCTGAGCTTTCAGCTGCGCCTCACGCCCAACGGCTGCATCGTGGCGACTGAGACGAACACAGTCACGCTGAATGGTGCCCCATACGTTCAGCTGAGCATGGACTTCGAGCTGAATGAGACGCAGATCGTTGCCGTTGGGACACAAACCGGCGGCATCGCATTCACATCCAGCGACGGTCGCTCGGGGAGCTGCGCCTTCGAAGTCTCCTTCAGCGTCACCGCGGACCTCGAGGGCCAGTCCGGCTCTTCGTCGGTCTCGGGCACGGTGTGTGGCGTGTCGGCGACCGGCCTCCAGGTCTTCGACGTCGGCTCTCCTGTGACGTAGGAACCGTAGCGCGGCATCCGTATGGCATCGGGGCGCCTCGAGACGAGTTCTCGGGGCGCCCCTTCTTGGTGTTGTAGGGATTTTCCCTACGCGCATTTCAGGATTTGCCCCGGTTCGGCCCAGGCGGCTCGATCCACACTTTGGCCTTCATGGTCTTGGAACCGGGATCGGGGCAATGGAACGTGGGGCGTCCGCCCTCGCCGAATGCCCCTGCACCAGGGAGAGCAACATGAGGCGTCCCACACCGTCGTCGGTAGCAGCGTTCGTCCTCGCCGGCATGGCGTTGATGTCATTCCCCGTCGCCGTCGCGGCCCAAGACGAGGGCCGGAGCGAGATCACGTACTCGCTCGAGGTCTCTCGAATCGTGCAGGAAAACTGCCAGATCTGTCATCAGCCCGGGCAAATCGGCCCGATGTCGCTACTGACTTATCAGCAGGTGCGGCGCTACGCCCGCCGAATCAAAGACCTCGTGGTTACCCGGGAGATGCCTCCGTACCACTACGACACCGATGTCGGTGTGCAGGAACTGCAGGGCGACTGGCGCATGTCCGAGGAGGACATTCAGACGATCGCCATGTGGGTGGACGCCGGCGCCCCCGAGGGCGACCCCGCCGACCTACCTGCGCCAGTCGAGTTCCCACCCATCGGCCAGTGGCGCCTTGCCTCGCAGTTCGGCCAGCCCGACCACATCATCCCCTCGACGCCTTGGACGGTCCCGGCGAACGGGCAAGACCTCTGGTGGGAACCACAAGTCCCCACGGGCATCGTGGAGGAACGCTGCATCAAGGCAATCGAGACGAAGCCGTCCGTTCCGGCTCGCGGCTCCACGCACCACGCCAACTCGCAGTTCATGACGCAGGACGAGAGCGGCGAGTGGGTCAGCTACGGACGCCTCTCCGAGTACGCATACGGCAAGCTGGGTGAAGTGGTCCCCAGCGACGCCTGTCGCGTCGCTCCAACGGATTCCCGGGTCAGCTGGAGCATCCACT
Organism: Gemmatimonadota bacterium; assembly: GCA_029863645.1. Lineage (GTDB taxonomy): Bacteria > Gemmatimonadota > Gemmatimonadetes > Longimicrobiales > Gaopeijiaceae > UBA2982. Next base: position 3,684 of record JAOTVA010000059.1, on the reverse strand, counting down.
ACTACCCCGACGGCAACGAGGTCGCGGATGACCAGGTGGAGGTGGGGATCTGGTACCACGACGAGGGCTTCGACCGCGAGGCTTCGTATCCGCAGGACCTCCGGTCGTACTCCCTGCAGGGCGGGGCCGGCTTCGACATCCCGCCGCATGGCAAGCTGATGACGCAGGGCTTCCACTCGTTCGACCACCCGGTGCGCCTCGATAGCTGGCAGCCCCACATGCACCTGCGCGGCGTTGCCATGGCCATCGAGGTCTTCGACCCAGCGACCGGGCGGCGCGAAGTTCTCAGCCAAGCCTCCAACTGGAATGCCGGCTGGAATCTCAGCCACATCTACGAGGAGGGTCATCAACCGCTGATTCCCGCGGGCGCGACGCTCATCCTGACCGGTTGGTATGACAACTCCGCCGACAACCCACGCAACCCGGATCCGGACCAATGGGTCGCCGCGGGTCAGCGGACCACCGACGAGATGTCACACGCATGGATCGCGATCACGCATCTGGACGAGGAAGGCTACCAGAGCATGGTCGCGGAACGTGATGCGAAGCCCATCGCGATGAACGGAGCCGCACGATGAAACGCACGATCATTGCGGGCGCGCTGCTTGCGGTGCTGAGCGCGTTCGCTGGACAGGCCCTCGAGGCACAGCTTCCGGCCAACCTGCGGGACTACCCGCTGTCGTCCTTGAAGAAGTCCGGCGACATCGTGGCGCCGTTCTTCGACGGCTGGTTCGACAACGGGGACGGAACCATCACGTACTCCTTCGGCTTCCTGAACCGAAATACGGAAGAGATCGTCGACATCCCGCTCGGTGAGAACAACTACATCGAGCCGGCACAGTACGACGGAGTCCAGCCGACGCATTTCCCCGTCTACGACCGCCGTGGCTTCCAGGGCAAGTGGGAGCGGGGGACGTTCGGTATCACGGTACCGGACCACCAGACCGAAGTGTGGTGGACGCTGACACATGCGGGCCGCAGCTACTCCGTTCCCGGACGAGCCACGTCCCCCGCGTATGAGCTCAGCAGGGCGCCCGCGGCCTTCGGCTCACTTTCGCCGGCGCTCCGCTTCGACCCCACAGGACCGGAGTCGCGAGGTCCGGAGGGCCACGTGGCCCAAAGGGTCATGGCCTCGGTCGGCACGGCGGTCACGCTTTCCGCGCTCGTTCAGGACCGTGGCCAACGCTACGACTTCGACACGGACATGGACGTCTACCCCGTGAGGGCAACGTTCATTCTGCACCAAGGACCCGCCCCAATCGTGTTCGAGCCCGAGAGCGTGACGGTCGGGAACGAGGAATCAGTGTCCGAGGGCGGCATCGTAGGCACCTCATGGGGCACGGCGACGACTCAGGCCACGTTCACAGAGTCCGGGGAGTACGTCGTACGAATTCGCGTCGATAACTTCGGCGCGCCCGACAGCAAGTTCGACAACATGTGCTGCTGGACGAATGCCTACGTGCCAGTGACGGTACGCTAGGCGAGACCAACCAATCGGAACCCGTACGGGCCGTGTGCTCGTCGTGCCGGAGCCAGGTCACGCTCGTGAACGTGAGGCCCTGGCCGGACGGCGTCTTGGTTGTGGGAGAGTGCCCGCGGTGTCAGTCGGCGCTCGCGTCGAAGAGGCCGGTCGGCGAGAGCGTCCCTAGTGGCTCATCGCCCAGACCATGATGTTGATCGCCAGCCCATACGCCTTCGGCGAGAACAGGTAGAAGAAGTCCGGCCGGTCCCCTTCGCGTTCCCAACCGTCGGCGATGTCCGTGTTGAACGTGATGACCACGAGCAGCCGCCCGTCCTCGTCGAAGATGGCGCGAACGTGGGGGGTCGCGGTCTCCGAGCCGAACTCCGAGGTGGACCCGCCGCTCCTGCTCCACGACTGCCAGGACGGGATCTGGGGGATCTGGTCCACCGCGTAGAGCACGGCGAATAGCGGGTGCTCCGGCGTGAGCTCCTCGATGGAGTACTCCGGCAGGATCCGGGTGATCTGCCGTTCGAAGTTCCTCCAGGCGTAGTCGCCCCAAAGGTCGTCGGCCCAGAGGAATCCGCCGCGCATCAGGTACTCGCGCAGCCCTTCGACTTCCGCTTCGGAAAAATCGACGGAGCCAGGGTCCGTCATGAACAGGAAGGGGCACTGCAGCAACTCTGGGTCCGTAGCGCGTAGGCCAGCAATTCCCGGATCCCCGTTCTCCCACCGGGCGATGCGGATCGGGGTCAGCTCCTCCAGGCGGGCCAGGAAGTTGCCGTCAGCCGCCGGATAGTCTGTGCTCCATCCGAGGCCGGAGTCCATGCGCCGACTGGCGTCGTACCAGAGACGGCAAAAGGTGAACCCAGCCCGAATCTCCGGCAGGCCTTCGTGGATGGGGCGACCGTACCGACCCTCAGTCGACCGCCAGATCATGGTCCCCCCACGAGACCCAACGCCGGGCACCTGGGCAACTGTAGACACCGGGAATGCCAAGCCAAGCAGTCCGAGCAGCAGGAGCTGCACGGACACGGGCCTCGGCTTTCCGGTCTTCAGCATGGCGATCCGCCGCGTAGGTGTGCTAAGGGGTCGAACACGTGGAAGACTATCACGTTCCCGCGCTATTCGCTTTACCTTACCCGATCCTCAACGCTACCCGTTCCCACGCGCCGGTGCCTCCCGACGGAGCTATCATGACCAAGCGCCTCCTCATCGTTCTCGCCGCGCTCGTCGCGACGCCGATCTCCGCGTCTGCCCAGGAGCCCCTCGTTCAGTCCCTGCGGGGGCTCTTCGACGTCACCAAAGGCGTGGTCATGGCGACGGCCCAAGACCTCGACGCCACGATGTACGCTTACCGTCCCTCGGACGAGGTGCGTTCGGCCGGGCAGATCTTGGCCCACATCGCGGACGGACAGTTCATTTTTTGCTCCGCCGCCGCCGGTGAGGCGAACCCCCACCCCGAGTCGGTCGAGCAGACGACGACGGCAAAGGCCGCGATCATCCAGGCATTACAGCAGGGGTTTGCGTACTGCGAGAGAGTGTTCGACCGAACGACCGACCGCGGGGCTGCGCGGGTCGTCCAGTTCTTCAATGGCCCGAACACGACCGGAGGCGTACTCGCCTTCAACTCGGCGCACAACTACGAGCACTACGGCAATCTGGTGACCTACATGCGGATCAACGGGATCGTGCCCCCCTCGTCCAGATAGCGCTGCCCTAGGGACGTCAGGCTGGGAGCACGGTACGGATCGAGGTTCGAAGGCTCAGCCGCGGCGCACCGCATAAACGACGTAGGCCGCGTAGAGAAGTATGAAGAACACGCCGTGGTACCGAGTGATCGTGCGCTGGCGGCTGGACACCAGCGCCAGGATCACGAGCGCGCTCGCTGCGATGACCATGACGAGATCGGTGTTGTTGATGACCTCGAACGGGAGCTCGACGATCGCGGAGGTGGAGCCCAATACCCACAGCAGGTTGAAGATGTTGGAGCCCACCACGTTGCCGACCGCCAGGTCGGCCTGGTTCCGATACGCGGCCACAGCGGACGCGACGATCTCCGGCGTCGACGTGCCCACCGCAACGATCGTGAGGCCGATTAGGGCGTCGTCCACGCCCCAGGCCGTCGCGAGCCCGACTGCGCCGTCGACGACCCACGAGCCTCCGAGGTACAGCAGGACGAGGCTCACTACGAGGACGACGATGGCCCGCCCCGTGCTCCCCTG
>JAOTVA010000153.1 GCA_029863645.1 Gemmatimonadota bacterium | reverse complement strand
CTGCGGTCGACCCGTCATCCATCGACATCTTGTAGACGTAGAGCATGAAGAGCAGAAAGAAGAAGAGCAGGATAACCCCGTCGAGGCGGCTGATGCTGAGCTCCGGGTGGGGCGAGAAGAGTGCGGCGTTCGCTAGGAACCCCACGAGCAGTGCCGCCGTGAGGGAAAACGGCACCTCCGAAACGACAGTCGCATTTCCCACGGGAAGCGGTCGGATGATCGCGGCCAGGCCGAGCACGAGAAGGACGTTCGCGATGTTGCTGCCGATGATGTTTGCGACAGCCAGGTCCGCGTTCTGCTGCAGACCCGAGATCATCGTCACTAGGAACTCGGGCATCGACGTTCCGAACGAGACGATTGTGAGTCCGACAACCATCGGCGGTATACGCGCTCGCGCCGCAATCGTGGAGGCACCGGCCACCAGAAAGTCGGCACCCTTGATGAGAAGAGCGAGCCCGAGGAGGAGGAAGAGAACGGCCTGCATGCGCTCTTGGGGCCTACGCCCCGCCCTCCCGCGCGATGATCGCGATGCGACTCAACACCGCCGGATCGGCCTCCATCTCGCTGGAACCGGCCGGATAGCCGTTCCTCTCCAAGATGTACGCCACGATGTCCAGGTAGCTGGACACCGGCAGGCTATTCGGTGCGTTGGTCGGCATGCGGGTTCGGATCGTGGTGAACAGCTCCTCGAGGGAGCGGCCCTCCCAGACGAATAAGAAGCTCACGCCCACCAGGCTGGGCGCGTTGCTGTTGCCGCGGAGATCCTCTGCGTGACATGAGGAGCACGCTTCGGCGTACTGTGCCACCCCCCGTCCTGCCTGCGCCGCGGCATATACGCCGTCCCAGACCGAAAAAGACGCATCAGGCGCAGCCGCCGGACCCGGGCTGGTGACCTCGGGGGCCGAGGCACCCCCGCAGGCTGTCGCCGAGAGAAGGAGCGACAGCGTGACTCGTCGCAGCCGCGTCCTCAATCAGGCAACCTGAACACGTGGATCGAGTTGCCGTTGTTCGGGCGCCGCATCTCTGGGATCAGATCACGGGGCAGCATGGTCGACCAGCTCGACCCGCCTGATCCGACGGGCATGGCCACGTATTGGCGCCCTCCGACCATGTAGGAAATCGGGAAGCCCTGGGCGGACGTCGGAAGTCGGGACTGCCAGAGGATATCGCCCGTCTCTGCATCGTACGCGTACATGTGGCGGTCCCAGTCGCCCGCGAACACGAGTCCACCTGCCGTGGTGAGCGCCGCTGTATTGATGGGCGAGCGCGTGCGGTGGCGCCACACGACCTCCCCGCTGCGGATATCAAGCGCGAGGAGCTCCCCGAGGTTGCCGCCCGACGCGGGGTGCGGGGTATTGATGCGTCGCACCGGACCCGTGCCCCCTCCTCCGAGCACCTGTTCCGTCGGCCCGAACGTCGCGTTCTCACAGTTGAACGTGATTGGGATGTAGAGCACCTCGGTCTGCGGGCTATAGGCCATCGCGCGCCAGCTCTTGAATCCAGAGGTGCTCGGGCACATCGAAATCTCGACGCCCATCTCCGGAATCATGCCCGGACGGTACGTGATGCGACCGCTCCACCGATCCACATCGAGGATGTTTTGGTACCCGATGTCCGTGGCTTGGATGAATTCGCCCGTGGCTCGATCGATCTGCCAGAGGATCCCGAGCTTGCCCATCTTGAACAGCGATGGGCGCCCATCGACATCGATGAGGACGCTCTCGAAGACCTCGTCCATGTCGTGGGTCTCACCGGGCAAGTACTGGTAATACCAGACCAACTCACCGGTCTGGGGGTCGAGGGCCAAGCTCGAGTTGGTGTAGAGCGCGTCGCCAGCTGCACCCCTCACGGCCCGAGCCCACGGCTTCGCCTGCGAGGTCGCCCAGTACACGAGTCCGGTCTGGGAGTCGTAGCTCCCCGCGATCCAGGCGTCGCTCCCCGCGCGAAACTCAGGCGGCAGATCGCTCCAAGTATCTCCCCCCGGCTCCCCCGGCAGCGCTACGGTTGACGTGCGCCAGAGCTCCTCTCCGGTGCGGGGGTCGTGCCCTGTAATGAAGCACACCCCTTCCTTGAAGCGGTCACATCCGGTGATGCCGGTCACGAGGACGCCCTCGGCAACGATGGGCCCGGCCGTATAGAAGTAGCCCAGCGCCGGATCGGCGGTCTGCGTCTCCCATACCTGCAGCCCGGTGCGAGCATCGACCGCGACGATACTCGCCGTCCCGGTGGCGGAGTAAATCATGTCACCGTAGATGGCGATGTTCTTCTGCACGCCGCGGCCCACTCCGGCGAATGCACCCTGGGGGAGACCGCTGTTCTCCGTCGTCGGCGATCCGTCCACGCGAGGGGTAGTCCCGGGCCGGTACTCCCAAAGCAGGTCGCCCGTCGCGGCGTCGAGGGCCTGAATCACACCCCGTGGACTTGGCAGATACATGACGCCGTCGTGCACGAGGGGCGCCGCCTCTTGCCCGCCCGTGTCATCCATCGCCCACGACCACGCCAGCTGGAGCTGGCCGACGTTGTCCGTGGTGATCTGGGTGAGCGGGCTGTACCCCCAGGCGTTATCGGTCCGTCTCCAATTAGGCCAATCTTCCGGGGCGGGTTCGCGCAGCATATTCTCGGTTACGGGGCGAAAGCCGTCGACCTGCGCCTGCGCCTGCGCGCTCACGCAGAGCGTAGCCACCGCGACACCTAAGAGGAGTCTCTTCATTACCGAGTCCCTAGTCGCGCTGACTGATGGCGGCTTGACTCTCCTGGTACCGGGCGCCGCGCAGTGAATTCTCGATTGCGTAGTTGCCCTCGTGGCAGTCGTACTCGAGGACCTGATCGTTGAAGCGCTCGAAAGGAATCTGGCCGCCCCAGGGCTGGCTGTAGGTCCTGGGATCGTCGATCTCGAACTCGTACAGGATCGTGTCGTCGTCGACGCGCGTGAAACGCTCGATGACCTTGTAGTCCTCCGAGTACGGCACCTTGTCGAAGGTCTCGTTATAACCCTGGTCGAGGTGGACGTTCGTGGTCTCGACCACCAGGGTGCTGCCCTCCCAATGGCCCCACGAGTCGCCGAACCACTGGCGGATGTGGCCGGGAAGCGGATCCGGCTCACCCAGTCGGATGATGCGCACGTCGTGGATCATCTCGGCGCGAATCAGCACATGGTCGCCGTTCTGGACGATGGTGACGTTGTTATTGTACCCACCCGTAGGCGACATCGGCGGCCCGAGCGTTCCCGTGTTGCTCGAGGCGTAGTACACGATGCACCGATCGACCAGCGGCCTCAGCTCAGGGTGGTCGTACTCGCCGAACTGGCCACGGAACGCATCATACGCCTGCTTTCTCCTCGCGCCTTCCGGCGACAGCGCAGGAATCCGTCCGTCCGGCGGAAACGTGATGAGGGAGGTGCGCGGCTCGCCATTCACGAACGCGACGCCGCCGCGTTCGAAGAACACCTCGTTGTACGCGCCGACGTTGCCGGGCTGGGGAGGTGGGCGATTCGGATCGCTCGGCTCGGCGCCCCGCTCGACCTGGGCGGCGGTCCGGCCCTCGATGGCGTCGACCTCCGCGCGGGAGTACAAGGGCTCCATCCCCACACGCCTCTGGAGCGGCGTCTGCGTCGCATTGGTCCAGTTTCCCTGCAGGTCGGGCTGGCCCCACTCGTTCGTGGGCGGACTGTAGGCCGGACTCCACCGCTGGAACCGGTCGGTCGCCTGCCCTTGAACCGGCGAAGACATCAACGGGGAAAGCGCAACGGCAAGAAGGAGAACGAGCGACTTCAACACTTTCGGCATGACGACCCCTCCGTTGCTGTCCACGACCACGGGTGGCTGCACCAACATGTAGAGGGGCGCGTGATGCCTGTCCAGACCGGAGCAACTTCGGCCAACTGTTCGTCTTCGCGCTCCCTCAGCGGGACTGACGCGCCGCGGTAAGCTCGTCGTATGCGTCCTGAAGCCGCACTGGCGCTAGGGGCCAATCGAGGTCGCTGGTAGCCACGCGAGACGCGATGTCCTCCCGCGTCGCACCTGATGCGATCTCCGTGCGCACCCGATCGATCACCGTCTCCATCTTTGCTCGGAATGCGCGCACGTCGTTCTTCGTCAGGAGCGGTCCGTGGCCCGGGATCACTGTGTCGAAGTCCAGAGCCAGCAGACGGGTCAGCGTGGCTGGCCATTCGAGCACGCTGCCCCCGTTGGCGAAGTCCCAGAAGGGCGACAGCGTGCTGCCGTCCAGGCGCTCGCCGTAGATGAAGAGGTCGCCCGTGTGCACCGTCCGGAGGTCGGGAAAGTGAACGACGGCGTCCCCGTTCGTGTGCCCGCGGCCGAAGTGGTACATGCGGACCTCGGCGTCCCCGAGGAAGACGGCCGTCTGATCCGTGAATGCCACACGGGGTGCGCCGGCCTGCTCGTTGCGGAGCATGTTCGTGCGCGCGTTCTCGTGCGCGATGACCTCGGCGATACCCATGAAGTCCGCGTTGCTGCCAGCGTGATCGAAGTGATGGTGGGTATTCAGCACGTAGCGAATCGGCTGGTCCGTGACACGCCTGATCTGCTCGTTGATGAAGGCGTAGCTGTACTCGAATTTGTCATCGACGACGATCACACCCTCAGACGTGACGCGCACCGCGACGTTGCCTCCGGACTGGCTGCCGTCGAAGCCCGGAATGACATAGAGGCCGTCCATCACCTCGCGGATCTGGAGGCGGGCCTCCTGCGCGGGGGTGAGCGTCGGGCGCTGCTGGCGCGCGGCGACCGTGAGGAACGATCCGAGTAAGATGATGCCGAGCCAGGCGAGTCGCCGCCATTTGAGCATTGAATCCTCCGGTGCCGTACCTGCGGTGTCGAAGGCTGGTGGGGCGGCTTCCCCGCGTGACGTCACTCTTTGCCTCCGCTCTCCACATCACCCGCACCGGTCAGGACCCACACGATGACCGCCGCGGCGACGACGTGCATCAGCATGAGGACGCTCACTCCAGCGGGGGTCGCGCCCGGGAAGGCATCGGCGGCGCCCTCGCTGAGTAGGCCGAGGTCCGGGAGGAAGGAGAGTACGAGGACGACCCCGGCGATCTTGCGAAAGAGCGATACCGGACGACTCGAAAGACGGCGTACGAGGGCGAAGACGCCCACAGCGGCGACCCCCGATACGGTCGTGAAGAAGATCGTCGGGCCCGGCCCGGCGAGCGGGAGAAACTCCGGCGGGATGGTGAGCACGGTGACCCCCAGCCAACGAACGGCCAGGGTGGCGATGACGGCACCCCCGACCGCTTTCAGCCCGGCGATCCACAAGCTCTCTCGTTGCGCCACGTCCTCGCCCTCCTCATGATCTGGTCGACCCCGCCCGGACTCGATTGTGTGCCTACAATGACGCGGAATCTACCGCGGCGCGACCTTGGAGGATGGCGATGAGACCTGGCTGGCAGCGCCCCCTCGATCGGCGCACGTTCCTGGCAGGGAGCGCGGGCGCGATGGGCGCCGCGCTCTTCGGGGGTCTCGGCCCTGAGGTGCTGTCAGCCTCGAGCGCACCGCCTCAAGTGGCACACTGGGACGCGGGACTCGTGCGGCACATGCTGCCGACCGTCAGCGACTCGCGGATCCTCCTAAAGGTGTCCTTCGTGCGGCCGCCCAGCAGTCCTCCGACCCTTCGTATCGGCTCGGCCACCATACAGGGCCGTATGAACGACACGGCGGGCGAGCACTGGCAGTTCTACGCCACCAACCTAGGAGCCGGGCGACGCTACTCGCTCTCGTTGGTGGACGGGCGCGGAGCGGCACTCTGCGAACCGTGGTCCCTGGCGACGTTCCCTCCCGTCGACGCCCGGCCAGAACGGTTCCGGCTCCTGTACTTCACCTGCGCGGGCGGCGTTGAGGGAGCGTACCGAGGGATCGGCGACCGTACCGGTAACCTCCCCACCGCGATCCGCAACCGGCTTCTGCGGCGCGCGCTCTCGTTCTCACCCGACGCCGCGGTAGCCAATGGCGACCACATCTATTGGGATCTCCACCAGTGGCAAGGTGCGAACCCAGGCGGCCTCTCGGCACGTGGACGCGAGTCCAATTTCGACTTCGCGAACTCCATCTTCGGAACGAGCAACGAGCTCGCCCTCAAGGCCGCCGCCGGGCCTCAGATCATTCCTGTGTACGGCGCCGATTTTCGGTCGACCCCGGTCTTCTTCTTGCAGGACGATCACGACCATTGGGACAACGACTCCGCGTTCGATGAGGGCGTGTTCTTCCCCGTTCCCTGGTTCCAGCTCCAGCTCGCGCGTGCGACGCAGCAGCTCTACTACCCCGAGTTCTTGCCCGACCGGGACAGGCCGAAGGGCCTTCCCTGGTCGGGCGTGAGCGACCGCGGTGATCTGTCGGAAAGCTTCGGGACCATCCGCTACGGAAGACTCGCCGAGGTCCTCCTGTACGACGTGCGTCGCACGATGACGCTGGCCGGACCGAGCGCGGTCTTCGTCGACTCCGAAGTGGAGCGCTGGTTAGACGCGCGTACCGCTGCGACCGAAGTGCGCCACCTCGTACACGGCCCCTCCAATCCTTGGGGATGGAGCGCCGGCAAATGGGGCGAATGGTACCCCGACATACTCGATAGCCGCACCGACGAGCTCACGACTGCGATCCCGAAGCCGTACTGGCAGGAGGGCTGGGCACGCCAGCACGACCGGCTCGCTCAGTCGCTCGGCGCCAACCGGAACCGTACCCCGCTCGTCGTCAGCGGCGATCTCCATGCGATCGCCATCGGCGAGATCAGCCGCGCAGGCGCAGTCGACCTTTCGGCGAACCCGATCACGACTGTGCTCAGTGGCCCCGTTGGGACCTCGCCGGGCGGCTTCCCCTCTGTGGTGCGCGGCGTCGGCGCCAAGCCCTCGAGACACGTAGACTTGGTCGAGGCGGTCGCGCCCCTCGAGGAGCACGGCTTCACCTTGATCGACTTTCTACCCGACCGCATCGTCCTGCGTCTCTTCCGATGGGACGTCAATGTCGAGCCCCTCGAAGCCATTGATACAATGGAGCCCTTCTACACGACGGAGTTGTAGCCAGTGTCGAGTCACGAAGGAAGAAAGATGTCTCGCAGGGCCTGGGTCACCGCGACGTCCGGAGTCGTTGCGGCCGGCCTCATCAAGACACAGGCCGACGCCGTCGCCCTCGTTCCCCAACAGGCACCGGATGCCCGGCCCGTACCCAGGCCGCCAGGACGCTTCCCGTCTGGGCTCGGCCAGCGAGCCCCGGCCGAACAACCGCGGCGGATGTTCCGTGAGGCCCTGTCGAGCTCGTCCCGCACGCCGCTGCAGGACCTCATGGGAATCATCACGCCCGCCGACCTCCACTTCGAGCGCCATCACGGCGGCGTGCCGGATATAGTGTCCGACAACCACGAGCTGCTCGTGCACGGCATGGTCGACCGGCCCATGACGTTCCGGATGGCGGACCTGAAGCGCTATCCACAGGTGTCGCGAGTGCAGTTCCTCGAGTGCTCAGGAAACGGCGGGGGCGCCTACAGCCGCGACGGCATGCCGACGGACATCACGGTCCAGGCGCTCGACGGCCTCCTCAGCACGAGCGAATGGACCGGAGTCCCGGTCTCGACAATCCTCCGCGAGGTGGGCGTCAGGCGAGGTGCGAGTTGGATCCTCGCG
>JAOTVA010000166.1 GCA_029863645.1 Gemmatimonadota bacterium | reverse complement strand
GCAGGAATCGCTGCTAATTGGTCCCAGCGGCGGGAGCCCGGTTACCCTACTCGTGGCAGAAGTCCTTCGAACCACGTGCGAAGTTCTTCTCCCTTTCCTTCACTCCAGCCCAGGCTGAAGTCGCGCAACGTTCCCTCCGGATCGATTACGGCTGTGAGAGGGATCCCGTATAGCTGGTAGGCTCTGGCGAGGGCGCCCCCGTCGTCCACTACAGTCGTGAATGCGCCGGCCTCCAGCCCCTCCGTGTAATCCAAAGCGCGGTCCGGAGAATCCCTATGTAGCACCCCGATCACCGTCACACCGCGATCTCCCAACTGCCGTTCCAACGCAACCAACTCCGGATATTCCACTCCGCAGGGCACGCACCATGTGCTCCAGAAGGTGAGGACCACGTACCGTCCGCGGAGTTCAGACAACGATAAGGAGTCAGGACTTCCGTCCAGAAGGGCTCTGGACAGGACAGGGAGTGTGAACCCGGGAGCCGCCTCCCCGCGCTTTAACTGGGCCACGCGCGGAGTCGCGAAGCCAGCTGCCACCCGTTCGATCGTCCCCCGGTCAGCGCACAGCCTCTCAATGACGAGGCGTTCGAATCGGTCCCAGTCCCCGCTGTCATAAGCGGCTACCAGCGCACTCGTAGAGGTTTCCCCCGTGGGATCGACCGTCCTCAAGAGCTCGACGCTATGGACTCTCACCAACGCTCGCTCAGCGCTTGATTGCGCCTGGGCCTGAACGGCTTCACAGCGGTACGACAGAGCTAGTCCGTCGGGGCCGTCGCGTAGCACGACCGTGTCGCTACATCCATACAGCAGCGGGCCAGCACAAAGGAGAGCGAAAATGCCACGTCTTCCCATTCTGTCATCTCCGGCTGGGCCAGCCAACGCCTTTGCGATTATGCTGGTGAGACGCACTCGGTCGCAAGTCCACTCGTGGCCGGACTTCCTGACACGAGCGCCTGTATGTTGGTGTGGCTACCCGGCCATTCCAACTCCAGGCGCGGCGCACCGAGCCACACTTGGTCGCGCCGATGACCCATAACTGATTTTATGGGACGCCGGCACCCGACAGGCTAGGCGCATCTTCGCGTGAGGCTCGGCCGCACTCCCCCGACCCGACTGGAGCGCTCCCAGAGAGATAGCCGAGATCCCAGGGATCCTTAGGCTACCTGCCTCGCTGGATGATCGCCTCTTGAATCTCGATATACTGCCGGGTCGCATCGACAAACTGCTGTAGGTTGATGTTCTGTGACGACGCGTACTCCTCGGTTCCCTCGAACAACCGCAAAGCCTCCTGGAAAGCCGGTAGCGTCTGTTGCGCCGATGCCAGCGTGTTTGGCTCGGCGAGGGGAATGGCCTGTGAGTACACGCTTAGCCCCTGCCAGAAGTTGACTTCCCGGCGTTGCCGGTCGGAAATGCCCGGAATCGCCTTCGCCGCCGTGAACAGGCGGATCGCGTACGGGTAGTCGTCGCGCCGGACCCCCTTGGTGTGACCGTCGGCAAAGATCAATCTGGCCGCGGGGTCGGCCTGGTTCGGATTCTTGGTCGCGAACTCACTGAGCTTCGGGACGGCCGCATCCACCCGACCCGCCTGCAGGAGCCAATTTCCCTGCCGGAGGGCGGCGTTGGGGTGGTTCGGGTTGATCTCCAACACGTGGTCTAATGCCACGATCGCGTCGTCCAGCCGTCCAGACCGCTGTAGGGCGTCGGCGTAGAAGCTCCATAGAACCTCCGATTCGGGATGAGTCTCGAGGAACTGCCCGCTCTTCTGAACCGCTTCCGGGAACTCCTCGAGCTGGATGTGCGCGGCCACGATGTTGCGCAGCCGGCCCTCCTGCATCTCTGCACCGCGTACGGCGAAGACTTCCATGTAGGCGTCGATCGCCTGGCCGTAGAATTGCGCGGCCTCCGGCGTGAGCCCCGTCGCGCCCGGCGTGGACATCTCGTACGCGCTCTGTGCGTCGCTCGCAGCCGTGAACGCGAAGTTGCCGAACTGCTCGTTGAGGTCCGCGTTCTCTGGGTCGACCTCCAGTCCCGTCTGGATGAATCCCATGGCGCCGACCGGGTCACCCGCCTGAGCCATCTCGTATGCGATCCGCATGCGGATGGTCACGTTGCCAGGGTTGATGTCCAGGTACTGCCGGTAGTACTCGCGGCCAGCGTCAGCGTCGCCCCGGACCGTCGCGATGTACCCGGCCAGCTGAAGCGCACCTTCGTGGAACGGGTCGACCTCCAACAGTCGCTCGGCTTCCCCGAGCGCCTCCTCGTTTCGATCCAGTTCCCGAAGTAGCTGGGCACGCAGGTAACGCGTGTTCGTCGCGTCCGAGTTAATGGCCAGTGCCACGTCGCATTGCCGCAGCGCGTCCTCCCATTGTTGGCTCGCGGCGTATTCAGTGCATAGTGCGGTCGCTAGAACTTGATTGTTGTAGCGGTCGAACTGCTCGAAGATCTGCCGCGCGGCCTCCTTGTCGCCGTCGCGATCCCCCACCGTGAACTCAGGAAGCACGAACTCCTCAGCGCCTTGGATATCCCGGATGGTCGCCCTCACAGTCCGGGTGCGGTCCGGCGCCTCGGTGTACGCCGCGCAGACGGCCACTGGCACGTTGATCTCGGAGGCCAACTGGATGGTGCGGAGGCAGTCCAGGTCCCTCATGTCCAGGTTGTAGTTGTCTGCCTCGTCCTCGATGTCACCACGCTCCATAGCCTGGTGCCTCACCAAGGTGTTGATGAGGTCGCGCAGCTCCTCGGAGGCGTCGCGTCCGAAGTTGTTCCGGGCGCCCTCGAGAGGCTGAAAGTCCGGGATGAGCACTTGGAAGCGCCCGCCGGCCTGCGCGGCTACCGTCGCGGGCGCGAAGGCCATCGCGGCGGCCGAGGCGACGAGTACGAGTTTGAGTCGAGCCAACATGTTCATTCTCCTTGGGTGCTCCCACCTTTGAGTCCACGCTCGTGGACGGAGCCCGGACCGCTCCGACGGTATGAAGACCACGCACTTCCCTTCTCGACCATCGCCAGGTTACTCCTCCCGCAATGTGTCGACGGGATCAACTCCGATCGCCGCCCGGGCTGGAGCCAAGCAAGCCATGACCGCGGCCAGACCCAACAGCCCGGCAGCCCCCACGTACGACGCGGCATCCACGCTTCCGACTCCGAACAGGCGACCCTGGAGCACGCGGGCGAGTCCGTAGGCAGCGATCACGCCGACGGTCGAGCCAGCTGCCACGATTGTGAAGGCTGAGCGCGCCACATGCCGGAGGATCCGCGCCGCGTCGGCGCCGAGTGCCAGGCGAATGCCGAACTCCTTCTTGCGTTGGGAGACGATGAAGAAGATGACGCCGTACAGCCCGACCGCAGACAACAAGAGCGCAAATCCTGCGAGCGCCCAGATGAGCAGGCCGAGCATCCGCTGCTCGCTACGTAGCGCCCGAACCCGGTCGGTGAGCGGCATGAGATCTGTGACGGGGACGTCGGGGAACGCGGTCTCCAGTATCTCCCGGACCCGCGTCGGTGCGTCCCGATCCCCGGCTCGCACTTTCACGAAGATCGACATCTGGGGGAGAGTGAGCTCCCCGTAGGGGACAAAGAATGCGTCGGTCGCCTGGCTCGGGTTAGTGAGCGACGTGTAGTCGCCCACGACTCCGAGTACCCGTCGTGCGACGAGGTCGCGCGGGCCGGCCGCGACGACTCGGCCGGCGACGTCGGTAGACCCGAAAAGGCGTCTAGCCAAAGACGCCGTGAGCACTACTCCGTCTCCTGCAGGCACCCGCCAGTCCGAGTCCACGAACGTGCGGCCACTGATCGCCGCCACCTCGAAAAGGTCGAACCAACCGGGCGTCACCTCCCACATCAAGGTGCGCGGCCCCTCGGGCGGCTCAGACCCGGGCGGACCAGCGGGGGCGTTCTCCGTTCCGGGCGGAGCTATGCGTCCCAACATTCTGGAGCCGTGCGGTCCGTATAAGTCCAACGCTGCATGCTCCACCCCAGGTACGGCCTCGATCTCTCCAAGGAGGGCTCGCTGCCGGGCATGTAGCTCCCCAGGGTCGAGGCCCCTCGGCGGGTCCACCGGGACCCATAAGACATCCTCAACGACGAGGCCGGTCTGGACTGCGTTCAAGTTCAGCATCGTGCGGACCATGAGAAGTCCGCCCACGAGCAGTGCGAGCGTGAGGCCCACTTGCCCAGTTGCGAGGGCGACTCGGATCGACCCGACCCGACCCGTCTCGCGGGCCCGCGTGGCACGGAGGGCATCCCCAAGGTCGAACCGTCCAGCCAACGCAGCGGGCAATGCCCCGAACACGAGTACAGTCAGGGCGGCGCTGGCCGCCACGAATCCCATCGTGACCCAGCTGAATGTGAAGCCCTCGAAGGCCGGCATTCGGACCAGTCGTTCACCTCTAACCAGCAGGGCGATCAGCCAAGCTACACCGACGGCCGCCACGCCCCCCAGGAGGCCCAACAGCAAACTCTCGACCAACTGCTGCCGCGCGAGCTGTCCGGTCGAGGCCCCGAGGGCACGCCGGGTCGCCAAGGATCCTCGGCGCGCGAGGTTTCTGAACAGCAGAAGGTTGGCCACGTTTGCGCATGCGATCGCGAGCAGCAGCAAGACCGCCCATCCCATCATCCGCAGCGTGCTATTGGTGACTTCCCGCACGAGCGGGGGGGTGTGGAGGCCCTGGTGGGCCATCGGCCGGATCCGCGTCAGCTGCTCTACGCTCTCCGGGATCTCTTCCGCCATTCCGGCGAGAACCCCTGCCACATGGACCTCCACCGCCTGCACATCTGTACCGTCTCGAGGTAACACCAACAGCTCGTTGTGCATCGCGGACTGCCTGCTCATTAGACGCTCGCGGGGGAAGCCTACGAGGGGCACGAGGGCCCCGTGAGGGAGCCATATTTCAGTTGTGGCGCCCCTCTGGGCCCCTCTGAAGCCACCTCCGGCCACCCCCACGATCGCCACCGGCTGCCCGTTCATCATCAATGTTTGCCCAACCACGGCCTCCTCGCTCTCGAACAGGCGCTCGCGAAGGCTTCCACTGATGACCGCCACTAGCGGATCGGAGTCGATATCGGTGTCCGCTGCCGAAAGCAGGCGGCCCTCGGTGGGTCGGACCCCTAGCACTGCGAAGTAGTCGCCAGAGATCGTGGTACCGGAGACCGAGAAGGGGCGGCTGCCGGCCACGGTGACAGTCAATCTGACGGATCCGTATGACGCGATTCCGTCTACGAGTGTCGCCCGTCGGCGAAATTCATCGAAGTCGACCTGAGTAAGGCCCTCGCTCCGGTCAGGGCCCTCGAATCGCAGGTAGGCCGCCGTACGCGAGTTGGCGACGCCCGGCAGCGGTCGGAGGATAAGTTGATTCACCATGCCGAATACGGCAGCCGCGGGGCCCATGCCCAGCGCGAGCGTAACGGCGACCGTGGCGGAGAACCCAGGTCGTCGACGGAGGGAACGAGCTGCGTGTCGCGCGTCGTTCAGGACTCCTGCTATCCCTGTGCTCCACCTGCCGGGCTTCCCGGTCGGGTCGGGCTCGCCGAGTCCGCGAGGCATTCTCAGGGCCACCGCGGACATGAGGAGATCCTTCGCGTAGCTCGCGGCGGCCCTCAGGCGCCCGCGCTCAGCCACCCTCGTGACGTAAGCCTCCGCGAGGTCCCCAAGGATGAACTCTCGATGTCTCGCAGGAATGAGGAAGTTCGCCAGCGCGGCCAGTGGAGCGGACCGCGGCGAGCTCAACCCGACTCCTCAGCTAATCGATCGAGACGCGCCCCCACGCCCGACGCGAGTTGGCGGATGCCCGCGTACCAGACGCGCAGGGTCTGCGCCCCCTCGGGGAGGATCTGGTACAGCTTCCGTCGCCGACCACCACGGGCCGGCGTGGAATCCCCGATCCTGGAGCGCACATAGCCTTTTGATTCCAGGCGGTCCAGAACCGTGTAGAGAGCGCCTGGCGAGACTCGCTTGCCGGTCCCGGCCTCGATCCCTTCGATAATCGCCGCACCATGCGACTCGCCGTCGATCCGCACCAGCGCGAAGAGGACAGCTTGTTCCAGTTCACCCAAGGCCACGGAATGACTCCATAAGTGAGTTGCTCACCACCATTACCTAACATGTAGTTATCGTGGCGGCTTCTCGCAAGCGGCTTGCTCACGCATCGTGGGGTGAGGACATGGCATCAAGAGGCAGCGAGTCGGCTCAATCGAGCAGGCGGCGCGCCATTCGATGAGTGGCGCCACGGCACTGGATGACGTGGAGGATGTCGCGGCGGAAGACAGCCAGACCTCCTACTCCGCGCACCCGAACCGCATCAGGTAGTGCCGGTGTCCTATAACGTTCTTAGGGTGCCGACGTTGCCCGTCGCATTCGCCGCACGAACCCGCCCTCACCGGATGCACCTATACCGCTTACGCTCCAGTCACGTCAAAGGGCAATGTCCCGCGGAGCGAACGAAGTGAGTGTAGCCG
>JAOTVA010000035.1 GCA_029863645.1 Gemmatimonadota bacterium | reverse complement strand
CTCAACGCCGGAATCGCAGCCTCGAAGCATCCGTTCCTCCTGTGCATGGACGCAGACTCGTACCTGCATCCCAAGACGCTCCTCCGCGCCGTGGAGCACTTCACCGACCCCTCGGTCGGTGCCGTCGCCGGAAACGTCAAAGTCGAGAACCGCGACAAGATCATCGGCAAGCTGCAAGCTCTCGAATACATCGAGGGCCTCAACATGCCGCGGCGTGCTCAGGGCTTCGTCGCGGCGGTGAACATCGTGCCTGGACCGGTGGGCATGTTTCGGCGCGAGGCGCTCGAGGAGATCGGCGGCTATGAGACGGACACCTATGCCGAGGACGCGGATCTCACGCTGAAGATGATCTCTGCCGGCTGGCGGGTAGTCTACGAGGATGCGGCGATCGCCTGGAGCGAGGCGCCCGAGCGCTGGATCGATCTCGCCCAACAGCGCTACCGCTGGACCCGGGGCATTCTGCAGGCGCTCCGGAAGCGCAAAGCCCTGTTCTTGCGACCCTTCCCGGACTTTCCGCTCTGGATCTCCGCGATCCAGCTCGGTTTCGAGGCGCTGGTGTGGCCGATCCTGAATGTGTTCGCCCACCTGTTCTTCGCGATCGTCGCACTACTCTTCGGCGCCGGCGAGCTCATCGTGTACTGGATGATCCTGCTGACGCTGCTGGATCTCGTCGCGGCGCTCGTCACCGTCTCGATGGAGGAGGAGTCGCTCAGCCTCGTGCCGATGGCTCTGATCTATCGCTTCGTCTTCATCCTCTTCCTGGACGTCGTGAAGACCTTCGCGACGGTGGAGGAGCTGTTCAAGCTCGATATGGGCTGGGGTAAGCTCCAGCGCGTTTCGAGTTCTCCGTCGACGTAGGAACATTTATGCCCCCCCAAAGCCGAGCACATGAACGTAATTGACCTTCTCGTCACGATCGTGGTTGTCACGATCCTCGTGACCATCGTCCTCGCGATCGTGACGTACGTCGCGTACAAGCTGAGGCTGTCGCGCGAACCCTCTGACCTGGACCGCTCCGAGGATGGGCTCCGCTACTTCGTCGCGTATCCACCGCCTGGTGTGACATTCGACGCCGCGGCGACACCGACTGAGACCACAGCGATCAGCGGGCATGCGACCTAAGCGTGAACTCATACCCCGAGCCAAAGACTCCTGGGTCTGGCTCGGTGGACTCGCGCTCCTAGGCATTCTCGGAGGCGGCGTTACCGCTGCTGCCGTGTTGCTCTGGGAAAACATCGACATCCGTCAGCTCGTGCCACAGCTGGCGGCGCCCGCGCTTCCTGTGCCCGCCCCCGAGCCGCCACGCGCGGCTGCGAGGCAAGGTCGGGCGTTCGACGCGGTCGTTTTCAGTTCGCCGCGCAATCAGGCCTACTTCCCCGACGCGAGCTACTACCGCACAACGCTCGCCACCTGGAGCGAACTGGTCCGAAACACCGGGGGCACGGTCCGAGAAGTCGCGAATGCCGAGGGGCTGCGCTCTCTTAGGGCGCAGGACCTCCTGGTCGTCGTAGAAGCGCCCTGCCTCGCCACCGACGAGGTTGCCGCCATACGGGCACACCTGCGAGCAGGTGGTGGCGTGGTGACCAACTGGGCGGTGGGCGCTCGGAACGCACAGTGCGAGTGGACGGGCTGGCAGACGATCGTCGGCCTCACAGGGGCAGAGGACGTACGCGAGCTGCCGTCACGCGAAGGCCTCTATTTGACCGTTCCCGGCGGCGTGGCTTTGTCACCTGGGTTCGACCCCGGAATGAGGATCGAGCTGCGCCCCGATCCGTCCCTGGCGCTGCGCCTCAGCGGTCCTCGGGTGTACTGGTCCGACTGGGCGCTCAATCCCCAGCCGGACGAAAGCGGAGGGGGCGCAGACGTTGCCGCCATTGCCACTTACTCGGCTCTCGGTGGCCGCATTGCATGGTTCGGGCTGCGACTTGGCCAGGCGGCAACCGAGGCGGACGACGCCCGTCTCCGCCGACTCGTTCAGAACGGGATCGCCTGGGCTGCATCGATTCCTTCGGCGTCCCCAGCGGCCTGGCCCGGTGCACGACGGGCGGCGCTCATGTTCACCTTGGACGTCGAAGACGAGCCGCAGAATGCGTTTGCCATGGCTGCCCTGCTCCGCGGACGCGGACTCCCGGGCACCTTCTACGTCGTATCACAACTCGTGCTCGACGACCCAGCGCTCGCGCAGGCTCTCATGGAAGCCGGTGAGGTGGGGAGCCAGACGGCCGACCACACACCGCTACAGGGGCTCACGGCTCAGGATCAGCGCGTACGACTGCGGCGGAGTGCAGTCGAGATCGAGGACTGGACGGGCGTGGCCCCCCTGGGTCTCCGCCCGCCCGAAGAGACCTTCGACCCCAACACGCTTGATGCATGGCAGCGCGCAGGCGGGACCTACCTACTGGCCGCAAACGAGTCCCGCTCTGCGAGCCCGGAGATCCACCGCGTCGGCGAAGGCACACAGGTGCTTCTCCCGCGGCTTCTCAAGGATGACTACAACATCATCGTGCAGGATCGTGTTCTACGAGGCACGAGCCTCGGCCAGGCAATGCTCGAAGGGACCCGCAAGATGCGCGCGATCGGTGGCTTGGCCGTCGTGGCCGGTCACACACAGATCATCCGGGAAGGACCCCGTATTGATGCGCTCGGCGTCGTCGCGGACTCCGCCGCGGCCCAGGGGGACTGGTGGATCGCTCGTGCTTCCGACGTGGCGGCCTGGTGGACCGCGCGAGCCGAAACCACCCTCGAATTCGAAGCGTCGCCGGGCCCTGTGGCGGACATCGTCGTTACCGCACCGCCGGACCGGGGGATAGAAGACCTGTGGACGGACATCGTACTGCCGAGCGCTCCCGAGGGGCTGATCCCCCTCGTGGCCGGACGCCCTGTCGACTTCCAGCGAACCGTGTGGGGCATGCGTGTCCCGGTGGGCGACCTTGCAGCCGGCGAGCAGCGCCGCATCGCCTTCGTCGTCCTGGAGGACGAGGATGCGAGCGCCCCGCCCACGCGCTGAGTTGCCGGCGGCATGACGCCACGCATCACCTGGATACGCATGGTCCTCGCGGCACTGGTGACCTCGGCTGCATGTGCTTCGTCGGCAGGACCGCGGGGGATCACGCCCACCCAGGGAGATCGCTTCTTCGTGGCGGGCTACCATCCCTATTGGACCCCAGACGCGTGGCTGGACTACCCCTTCGATGCGCTCGACCGCCTCTACTTCTTCGAGGTCGAGGCCGGTCGCGACGGCAGCCTCAGCGATCGCCACGGATGGCCCGGCGCGTGGCTGCCTCTCATCCGTCGTGCCCGCGAAGCGGGCGTCGACATCATGCCGACGATCTCCATGCACGACGTGGCCGCATTCGCGGAGCTCTTTGGCTCGCCGGCGAACGCCGCACGCCTGGTGGAGGAGACGCTGACCCTCCTTCAAGCGACGCCCGGGCTGGGAGGCGTCCACTTGGACATCGAGGTTTTCAGTCCGGTGGAGCAGAACGTGCGCGACGGGTACACCGCGTTTGTGACACGGCTACGGCGGCGCATGCTGGAAGTCGATCCCAGCTACATCCTGTCGGCGTTCGCATTGGCATTCGACGACGATGACGTCTACGCGGAGCGGGC
The DNA here is from genome assembly GCA_029863645.1 of Gemmatimonadota bacterium. Lineage (GTDB taxonomy): Bacteria > Gemmatimonadota > Gemmatimonadetes > Longimicrobiales > Gaopeijiaceae > UBA2982. The sequence goes on along the minus strand of JAOTVA010000035.1, from coordinate 22,755 downwards.
GCTGGCCGAGGTGACCGACTACCTCGTCGTGCAGGGCTACGACTTCCACAGCGCAAACGATGCCAGCGCCGGACCCGTCGCGGCGCTCTCGGGGTGGGGTAGGCTCAATTGGGGCAACGTCGTGGATCGCTTCGTAGGCTTCGGCGTGCCTCCTCGAAAGATCGTGATGGCGGTGCCGCTGTATGGCTACCAATGGCCGACCGAAACCGACCAGCCGGGGTCCGCAACTCGAGGCTCGGCGGTCGAAGTCCTGCTCGCCCCGCCCCAAGGGGTTCTGCCCGAGCTGCCGCGCGCCCGCGAGCAGGCTGCACGCCACGGGCTGCGACGCGACCCACAGAGTGGCACGCCCTACTACACGTTCGAGGACCAAACGGGGTGGCACCAGGGCTGGTTCGAGGATGCCGAGAGCCTCAGGGCCAAGTACGCCTTCGTCCGAGAGCGCGGCCTCGGCGGCGTCGCGCTGTTTCCGCTCGCTTACGGAGATACGCCGCTCTGGGATGACCTACGTGAGGCCTTCACACCCCCGCGAGAGTAGCCGGCTCCCGGCACGCCCAGGTCACAAACCTCACCGAGCCTGCGGGCCGCGTGCAGTCGCGGTCGGAGAAGCGTTGTCCCGTCCCGATCTCCATGAGGTCCTCGCGGCACAGCTGCTCGTTCGGGGGGCCGCATTGGAGCAGGTCCCAGGGACCGCCATTGAGCCAAACACCTCCGCCTGACAAGGGGGCGCACGGTACCTCCATCCGCACGTCGGCGGCGCTCCCGCGCAGGACCCGGAGGTCGCCCTCGACAGGCTCGATCAATGCGTCCCACTCGCGCAGGTCGATCTCTTCGTATTCGCGCTGTGCATCCCCGGGCTGCACCGGTACGAGCGGCGAGTCCCCGGGACGCGGAATTCGCCAATGTCCCGTGCTCACGGATATGTGCGCGCTCAGCGCGTACTGGAGGCGATCCCGGAAGTCACGGTCGATGTAGATCTCCATGCGGCCCATCGACATATACGCCACGGGTCGTTCGCTCGGCGGCGCCGCGATGCGAACGCCGTCCGGGCCCCACGGCAGGAGGATGGGCCTGTTGAGCGTCCGTCCGACGCCCTCCTCGCCGCGTCGCTCCCTCGGCAGCACATCCGGCGTGCAAGCCAATACCCCGACAGCCGGCGCGCTCAGGGCCGCTAGAGCGGCCCGGCGCAGAAAGGCTCGGCGGTCGAGGTTGAAATCCATGAATCTCCGGGGTGAAGGCCCGCACGGTAAGGCGGAGCCCCGAAACGTAGCAACCTCCCCGGTACGCAGGACCCCCCTAATGCTAGTTGCCCACCCGCTGCACGAGCTCGAATTCGGCGATCGCGTTTACGTAGTTGATGATCGCGCGGAGCTCCGAGAGCCGTGCCCCGGTCAATGCGTCCTGTGCCTGGACGACCTCGTAGTTGGTCGCAACCCCGGCGTTGAAGCGCGTCAGCTCGGCCGCGGCGCTCTGCTCGGAGAGTTCGCGGCTCCGCGTAGCCGCGGCGAGCTGGAGCTGCGTATCGCTCACGGTCAGCGCGGCGTTGGTGACCTCCGTGACGATCGCCAGTTCCTGACTGCGGATGGTCAGGTCTCGCTGCTGCATCTGGAGCTGGGCGCGCTGGAGGTTCGCCTTGGCGGACCGCATTCCGATGGGATAGGAGAAGCTCATCGAGAGATTCCACGTCGGCACGTCGAATCCCGCGATGGAACTCAGGCCGTCGAAGTATCCGCCCTCGGCCACCAGTACAGGCGCTCCACCGAGGCCCGAGCGGTCGAACTCGTTCCCGCCGGTGCCCTGCAGGGAGTAGGACGCGGTCAGATTCAGGTCGGGCAGACGGTTATCGCGCGTCACGTCGAGGTCCAACTCGGCGATGCGCCGCTCGGCGCGCGACTGTTGGATGTCGGTGCGCTCGCTGAGCGCGACCTCGATCGCCTGCTGAATGTCGACGGTCTGCTCGGTGAACGAGGGAAAGCCGACCGGGTTGATCGTTTGGTAGAGGAGCGGATCGTCCGCACCGGTGATGAGCAAGCTCTTGAGCACGAGCTCCTGATTGCGCCATTGAACCTCGGCATTCAGAAGCGCCTGCTCCGCGGACGCGACCTGCGCCTCGGCCTGGACGACCTGAATCTGGGCCATGGTGCCGAGACGCACCCGAACCTGGTTGTCTGCGAGCAGCTGCTGAGCCTGCGCGAGACTGAGTCGCTGGATCTCGATCTGCTCGATCGTCGCCCGCAGTCCCCAATAGTTGCGGCGGACCTGCTCCGTGATGTTGGCGATGCGACTCTCGAGCTGGATCTCGGTGATCTGGCCCTGAATCTCCTGCGTCTGAAGAGCGGCACGTTGGTTGTCGGTCTTCAGCCCGGCCAGCAGGGGCTGGGTGTAATCGAGGCTCGCGGTGGTGCGGTAGCTCGGATTCAGGGTCGAGAACACGTTGTTTGTGGATGTGCGCGAGTTGTTGAGGTTTACGCCCAGCCGGCCGCCGTACCACGGCACCGTTTGGGAGATGCCCGCGTTGAGCGTGTGGCGTTGCGTTGTAGTCCGCGCGCCTCCGTCGAGCTGGCTCGTCGACTGGTTCGTGGCGTTGTTGTAGCCGTAGTTGCCGCTCAGCGTCGGGCTGAACGCCGCCTGTGCCGCCTGCAGGGAGTACGACTGCATCTGAGGGCTCAGACGGGCCGTCTGGATGTCCAGATTGACCGCTGACGCCAGCGCCATGGCGTCGTCCAGTGACATCGTGACGAGCTGGTCGCCCTCGTCCAAAGGCGGCACCGCCGTCCCGACCTCGTAGGGATCCACGCCCTCGAGCACGCCTGCCGTAGGGTTCTGTTGCGCAGAAAGAGCCATGGGGACCATCAGAGCGAACAGCCCCGTCGTCGCCCGAAAAACATGCTTCATCATGCTGAGCCTCTCGTATCTCACTGAACTCGATGTGGGGCACGGGGGCACCGTGCCGCCTGAACTGGCTTTCTCTAGACAACCGGATCGTGTAGATCGTTAGTCGCCCCAGACACATCCACCCACCGACTATGCCGACCGGCCCCCAACAAGACGGACGAACCCTCGGACTTCTGGGGGCTACAGGGGTCGGCGTCGGTGCCATCGTGGGGGGCGGGATCCTCGCGCTTGCGGGCGTCGCCTTCGCGACTACGGGCCCGAGCGCCATCCTCGCCTTCGCGCTCAACGGCGGCATCGCCCTCATCACGGTCGTCTCGTTCGCCGAGCTCGCCTCGCGCTTCCCGGAGTCGGGCGGCACCTACACGTACGCCAGAAAGGTCCTCACGGTTGAGGCGGCGTTCGCCGTCGGATGGATCGTGTGGTTCGCGTCGGTCGTCGCGTCGGTGCTGTACGCCCTGGGCTTCGCGGTCTTCTTGGTTCCGTTCCTGGAACAGCTCATCAGCGCCGCCGGAGGCAACCCTCCTTCGTGGATCGCGGGTCGTTTCGCGCTGCTGACCTACGCGCTGGGCGCGCTGGCCTACTACACGTGGAGCCTGATGCGCTCGTCGGCGGGCGCGGACCACTGGACGACAGTCGGGAAGCTCATTGTGTTCGGCATCCTCCTGGGTGGTGGGTTCTGGGTGCTTCTGCGCGATCCACCATCCCTCGGGGAACTGCAAGGAAGGCTCACGCCATTCTTCGAGCGCGGTGCCTCCGGACTCGCCCAGGCGATGGGGTACACGTTCATCGCCCTGCAGGGCTTCGACCTCATCGCGGCCGTCGGCGGGCGCGTGAAGCAGCCGGAACGAAACATCCCGCGCGCGATGTTCTTTTCGCTCGGGGTGGGCCTCGCGGTCTACCTACCGCTCCTGCTCCTCATCGTCCTCGTTGGCACCGACGGGGCGCCCGTGGCTCAGGTAGCGGCGGCGGACCCCGAGATCCTCGTGGCCAACGCGGCACGCACCTTCATGGGGCCCACCGGTTATTGGCTCGTCGTGGTCGCGGGTGTGCTCTCCATGTTGTCGGCCATGCAGGCCAACCTCATGGCCGCCTCTTCGTTTGCGGGGACCATGGCCGCCGACCGCACCCTCCCCGTTCGCTTCGACGGCGTGTCTGCGGATGGGCGCACGCCTCTCGCGGCCATCAAGGTCACTGCCGGAACCATCGCGCTCGTTCTGGTGGCCGTACCGGACGTTGCGGCGGCCGGCGCCGTGTCGAGCTTGATCTTCCTGACCACCTTCGCGCTCGCGCACGGAATCGCGTATTTGGCGCGCAAGCGGTCCGTCGAGGCGGGCCCGTTTCAGGCGCCGCTATTTCCCTTCGTGCCGATCGTCGGCGGCGGCGCCTGTCTCACCTTAGGCGTATATCAGGCGTCCGCGGTGCCGTCGGCCGGCGTGCTCGCCGCCCTGTGGCTGAGCTGTGGAGCGATCCTGTACGTGACCGTCCTCGCTCCGCGTGCGCGGGTGGTCGACGCTTCCACCGAGGCGCACGAACCCCACATCGTACGGCTCCGCGGGCGCAGCCCACTGGTGCTCGTCCCGGTCGCCAATCCCGCGAAGGCCGCGGTCCTCGTGAAGATGGCCGAGTCGATTGCCCCGAGCGGCGTGTCCCGCGTCCAGCTCCTCTCGGTCGTGCGCTCGTCGGCGGGGGACCCAAACGCCTTGCCCGGGCGCATCATCGACGCCCAGAGGATTCTCGGGGGAGCGCTTTCCGCCGCGATCTCAGTGAATCTGCGGCCGGAAGCGCTCATCACGGTCGCCGACGAGCCCTGGTCGGAGATCATTCGCATCGCCGAGCGATCCGCGTGCGATCAGATCCTGCTTGGCGTAGGCGGCTTGGGGCATTCCTTGATGTCGGGGCCCTTAGAGCGCCTGATCGGCCAGGTAAGCGCGGACGTGGTCGTCCTCCGTGCCCCAAGCGACTGGGACCCGGACGACGCTCGTCGCATCCTGATCCCCGCACGGGGCGGCCGTGGCCACAGCCCGATCCGGGCTCGCGTCGTCGGGAGCCTGTGCCGTACGGATGCGAGAGAGGTGACGTACCTCGGCGTTCTCCCCACGGATGCGGCGCGGTCCGAGGTCAGGCGCGCCGAGATCGACCTGCGGCGGCTAGCGCGCGACGAGGCACGCAGCTCGGGATCGGCCGTTGTGGTCCAACGCGACGACCTCGTGGCGGAGGTGGTCGAGCGCGCCGCTTCGTGCGACCTGATGATCCTCGGGTTCGGCCAGACCGAACGACGAAAGCGAGTCTTCGGTCACAGGACCGCAGAGATCGCCCAAGCGACCGACTGCCCGTTGCTCATGATCAGCCAACGGGGCTGAGCGCCGGCGGCGCAGGAAAAAACGAAGGCGCCGACCGGCGAACCGGTCGGCGCCTTCAACAGCACTTCTTGGAGGCGGAGGGCTACTGACCCCCTGGGCCACCCCCGCGTCCGCTGCGATAGCTGCTCACCGGAGGCAACTGCGAGCCGGACAGATCGCTCGGTACGCCGTCCTCGGCGACCACCGTGTGGGTCAGCGTCCCAATACCTTCGATGCTGGCATTGATCGTCTCACCCGGCTGGAGGTACCCGGAGCCTGTCGCGCGCTCGACGCGACCCGCGCCCGTGCCACCCGACGTCCCGCTCTGCAGCACGTCACCCGGGAATATTGTGATGAGTGACGAAGCGTACTCGATGAGCTCGGGGATGTTGTGGATCATGTCCCCCGCCCTGGCCTCCTGAACGGTCACGCCGTCGATGACCAGAACCTGGTGCAGGCGGGTCATCGGATCGCCGTAGAACTCCTTGGGAACGATCCACGGACCCTGCGGCGCAAACGTGTCATGGCCCTTACCAACGAACCAGTCCGAACCGGAGCCGTAGCCACCCGGAGGACGCCCACCGCGATCGGAGATGTCCATGGCGACCATGTAACCGAACACGTGGTCGTACGCGCGGTTCGCCGAGATGTACTTGCCCGCGCGGCCGAACACGACGGCCAGCTCGACTTCCCATTCGAGCGAGGTACGTCCGTAAGGCATCACGACGTCGTCGCCGCTGCCGATGACCGCGCCACGCGTCGGCTTGAGGAACAGATAAGGCACGCCCCGGTTCTGCTGGCGCTCACGCGTATTCGCGGCGAGCTCTTCTTCCGTGCAGCCCTCGCACGCATGCGTATAGAAGTTGACCGCCGCGTTCATGATCTTGCTGGGATACAGAATCGGAGCAAGGATGTCCACGTCGGCAACGGGGTGTACGTATTCTGCTCCAAGCAGATTGTTGTTCACCACGTTGTTGACGATCTCGTAGATCCGGTACTTGAGACCGTACTCGTACTGCCCGATCAGTTCGAGCATATCCGCTGGTGCGGGGACATGCGGGTACATCGGATTGATCTCGAGCGCTCTGTTCGCCGCTGCGAGGTCAATGATCATCGCGTCCCGGAGGACGACCCCCACCGTCGGCGCGCCGGCGATGCCGAACGTGCCGACCTTGAACGGCTCGACGGATGACATCGCCTGTGCGTCGAGGAGGCTTGGGCTCGCCAGCACCGCGAGCGCCGCCAGGGCGATGGTGAATCGTAAGGTGCGTTGCATTAGCCAGCTCCGAAGTCTGAGCAACTCATTTCTGTCGCCAGGAGGTGATCCCGGTCGATCTTGGACTGGGACGTCTAGCTGTCGCGATTCAGCCTGTCAAGCAGTGGGGCCCTCCAACGGGAGGGGCTCATCCGCACAGACGTGGGAGTTGGATCAAAAGGCGGGGGTGCCCAGCGCGGCATGAAGCTCATTCCGCACCTGGCCGTCGGGCTCCGTGGAAAGCCTGCTCTGCAGTTCCTGCTTGGCCGAGGGACTACCGATTTCGCCGAGCGCCCACGCCGCATGCGAGCGCACCAGGGGGCTGGGATCGGACATCGCTGTCGCGAGGACGGGCACCGCCCGGGCGTCTCCCCAGTTGCCGAGGGCCACGCTGATATTCCTCAACATGCCCGCGCGCCCGGGACGGCCGAGTGGTGAGTCGCGGAAGTGGGCACGGAACCCAGCGTCGTCTGACTCCAGAATCTGACCCGCCAGATCCACCAGTTCCGGGCCGTTCAGGTCGTCCCTGGTCTCGTACGCGCGCTCGGTGTTCACACGCGCGAAGGTGGCGTTCCACGGACAAACCTCTTGGCAGATATCGCAGCCGAAGACCCGGTTCCCCATGGGCCGGCGCAGCTCGAGCGGAATCGGGTCTCGCAGCTCGATGGTCAAATAAGAGATGCAGCGACGCGCGTCCATGACGGGCGCCCCATCGCCGTCTCTGCCCAAGAGCGCCCCGGTGGGGCACGCGTCGAGGCAGGCGTGACAAGTCCCGCAGCGGTCTTCCTCGTAGGGTGCGTCGTGCTGTAGGCGCATGTCGACGAGCAAGAGTCCGACGAAGAAGTACGAGCCTCGAGCGGGATGGATCAGCATCGTGTTCTTCCCGAACCACCCCAGTCCCGCCCGTCGAGCCAGGTCCCGTTCGAGGATGGGCCCCGTGTCCACATAAGGGCGCCCTCGAACCCCTCCCTCTACTTGGTTGTCGAGCCAGGCCAGCAGCTCCTCCAACTTCCGTTTCACGACGTGGTGATAGTCCTCCCCGCGCGCATACCGGGCAATCACGGCTCTTGAAGGATCGTCCGCCAGCCCTTCCGGGTCTTCCTGGTAGTACTCGTGTGCCACCACAATGACCGACGCCGTCTCGGCCATCGTCTTCGTCAGGTCCGCTCGCCTGCCAACGGAGTCCTCACGCGCGAGGTACCCCATCTCGCCGTGATGGCCCGATGCGATCCACTCGCGATAGAAGTCCATGTGCGTGCTCGGATCGGGGGCCGTGACACCCACGAGCGAGAAGCCCAAATCGTGCGCGTGAACACGCAATCGGGCGGTCAGCGCTTGACGTTCCATTGATCACGCGCGCGTGGACGTGTGTGGCAACTCGTAGCTACGACCCTTCCACACCACCCGACGCCCGCGGGACCAAGAGCGCACGAAGATGTACGAGCCGATGAGTGCCCCGAGTGGGTAGAGGAAACCGTACCCGACGGGAGCCCCCATCCGGCGCGAAAAATAGGCCCATAGAGCGACGCTGGTCGCACACACTAAGGACGCCCAGGCGAGCCACGGATCCCCCACCACACCCGCCAGCCCCAGGAGTAGAACGACTGGTGGCACGACCCACAGCCCAACGCCTGTCGCTAGAGACAGCGGAGGGATGAACGGACGGAGCGCAGGCGGAAACGTCTGCAGCCCACCCTGCACGATGTTCTTGGACCACCCCTCGATGAGGTGGGGGAGCGATCGGTACATGCGCGTGGAGAAGTCGCTTAGTGCGCTCCTTATTCGCAGCGCATATCCTTCTCGCTTGACGATCTGGGCCAAAGCGAGGTCCTCCGCCACTTCGTCCTTGACGGCTTTGTGACCTCCGAAGGCGTCGTAGATCTCACGACGAAAGAGCAGGAACTGTCCGTTCGCGATGGCATGGCGCCAGCTGCCGTGATGGACGAGCGACTCGAAGCGGGGGAAGCGGCAAACCATCGTGAGGAAGATCTGAGGCTGCACGAGCTTCTCCCAGAACGTCACCATGAGCTGTCGCCCGAGGATGGTGAGGAGGTCGGCCCGCTCCTCATTTAGGCCGGCTACCGCCCGATCTAGCAGATCCTTGCCGTGGGTCGTATCCGCATCCGTGAAGAGTAGGAATTCGCCTTCCGCGACTTGAGCGCCCTGCCAACACGCCCAGGGCTTCCCCAGCCAACCCGATGGAAGCTCCTGGCCATCGATGACGACGAGGCGTGTGGCACGGCCCGAGTCGAGCGTGCGGACGAGGTCGGCGGTGTCGTCAGAGCTCCGGTCGTCCACGACCACGACCTCGAAGGCCGGATAGCTGGACTCGGTCAGTGAAGTTACGCACGCGGCGATATTCAGAGCTTCGTCCCGGGCGGGCACGACCACGCTCACGAACGGACTTTGCCGGCCGGCCTCGGCCGGGGCCGACGGGAGCTCGCTCGGGTCCTGCACGACGAAGACGACGTAGGCGACCAGTAGCAGCCACGGAAGCGCGAAAAGGAGCGGGATCATCGTCTTCGGGGCGTGGAGACGGCTCGCCTACGGCGCCTCGACAGGCGTCCAGCGATCTCCATCCCGGCTCCGATACTTCTCGAGCACCCGCGCCAGCGTCTCTTCCATGTCGATCCCCTGCTGGTTCGCGATGACGAGGAGCACGAAGAGCACGTCGCCCAGCTCCATGGCCAAGTCCTGCTCGGCCTCATCCGGCCGCTTGGTCTTGTGCCCGAAGCGGTGGTTCATCTCCCGCGCCAACTCGCCTACTTCTTCGGTCAGCCGGGCCAGATTCGTGAGCGGAGGCCAATAGCCCTCCTCGAAGCGGGAGATCCACGCGTCGACCGCGGCTTGGGCTTCGCTGAGCTTCATGGTACCAACACGACCTTGCCGAAGACCTTGCCGCTCTCCAGCAACTCGTGGGCCCGCCGCGCTTCGGATAGGGGCATCACTTCGTGGATCACCGCCTTGAGCGACTGATCGAAGACGAGCCTCATGACGCGTCGGAACTCGGTGGGCGACCCCATGGTGCTACCGAGGATCGAGAGCTGCCTCCAAAACACGAGCCGGAGCTCGGTGACACCCCGCGACCCGGTCGTCGCGCCCGAAGTCACCAGCCTGCCGGCGGGCGCGAGCGCCCGCAGGCAATCGTTCCAGATCGACTCCCCGACGGTATCGAAGACCACGTGGACACCCCTCTTGTCCGTGTCTCTCCACACTTCACGGGAGAAGCTCACCTCCTTGCGGTCGTACACGATGTGGGCACCCAGCTCGCGGCACTTGGCCACGCTCGAAGCGCCGCTCGTCACCGCGAAGACTTTGGCGCCCGCCCTTGCGGCGACTTGGATTGCGGCCGTGCCGACACCGCCCGACGCCCCGGTAATCAGGACCGTCTCTCCCGCGACGAGAGCCGCGCGCGTAATGAGCCCACGCCATGCAGTGACGAAGACCAGGCCGGCCGCGGCAGCTTCGGTGAACGAGACGTCCCCTGGTATCTCCAGGAGATTTTCAGCCGGGACAACTGCATACTCGGCGAACCCGCCCTGAGTGTGCTCACCGAGCAACTGGAACGGGGGCTCCTCGAACGATGCGCCCTGATTTTGTCCCTCGTACCAGTGGTATCGGAGCGAGGGGTCCACGACCACGCGGGTCCCGATCGGTACGGACTCCGCCCCCGGGCCCACGGCGTGGACGGTGCCCGCGATGTCCGATCCGCCGATATGCGGCATCGGTGTCTCGATAGGCAGGCCACGTCGTACCCAAAGGTCCAGGTGATTCATCGCCGCCGCCTCGACCTTCACCCGGACTTCCCCGGCACCTGGCTCCGGGATCGGCATCTTACGAATCGCGACGACTTCCGGTCCCCCAAAATCGGAGAAAACCGCGGCGCGCATCGTCTTGGCCATCGGGCGTACCTCCACGGAGGTCACATGCGAGCCAAGTCTAGACTGCTCACCAAGTCGTCACAACTGAGCGCTTCCGGTAGCCCACCCCTGTATGGCGGCCTAGCTTCATATGTTTGTCACTCGCAACTCCCGCTTCCCGAGCCTATACCACCCTATGTCCGGGGTCGACCCGACATCCGAGACCGGCTCGCCGCCAGAGGATTTGACGCTCTCCGGATACTTCGGCGTCCACGATCGACCTCCCGCCTACGACGGCCCGGACGGACATCCGTACACGGTATCGCTAGAGGTCGAGAAGACGTCGAACCTGCGCGCGCCCTATTTGGGCTATCTGGTGTTTCCACGTTGGGCCGCGACCGGCGTGGGCATCGTAGGCCATGTCGAAACTCCCACTCTGGTCGAGGCTGCGAGCGCGGATGAGGCCCATGACGGCCTCGGCGCGCTGACGCTCTTGGAGGTGCAACAGCTTCTGCACGAAGCGGTGGAGCGCATCGGTCGCGACCGCGGAGACGAGACGTGACCAGCGCCGAGCGGACGCTGGCCGTCACCGAGATCTTTCACTCCATCCAAGGTGAGTCCACCTGGGCAGGAGCACCGTGCACCTTCGTGCGGCTCACGGGATGTCCCCTGCGCTGCGTCTGGTGCGACACCGCCTATGCATTCCATGGCGGGGAGCGCATGAGCCTCGACAGCATCGTCGCTGAGGTGCAAGCGCGTTCCTCACAACTCGTCGAGATCACCGGCGGTGAGCCCTTGGCACAGCCCGCTACCGGCGAATTGGCTGAGAAGCTGCTCGACGCCGGATACACGGTGCTCGTCGAGACGTCGGGCGCCATAGATGTGTCCACGCTCGACGCCCGCGTCCACAAGATCATGGACCTCAAGTGCCCCGGCTCGGGCGAAAGTGACCGCAACCTCTGGGGGAACCTCCAGCACCTCACCGAGCGCGACGAGATCAAGTTCGTCGTGAACGACCGTGCGGACTATGAATGGGCGCGGGCGACGATCCGGGAGCGCGGCCTAGACCGCCGCGTCGAGGACGGTTCCGTGCGCGCGCTCCTCATGTCGCCGGTCTGGGGAGCACTCGATCTCGAAGCGTTCGCCGGATGGATCCTCGAGGATGCGCTTCCAGTGCGCTTCCAAGTGCAGCTGCACAAGCTCGTCTGGGGCCACGAGCGGCAGGGCGTCTAGCGCGTGTCGACCGGCCCCCTCGAGACCGACCCTCGATTCTGGGTGCTCAGCGAAGCGCTCGCTTCGTACGCGGGTGATGCGAATGACCCGCTCGTCTTGGAGGGCGAAGTCGTGCATGCCTCCGTGGCGCTGGTCCTGCGCGCGCGCGACCCGCTCGAGATCCTGCTCATCAAGCGTGCTACGTCGGAGCGAGACCCTTGGTCCGGTCATATGGCGCTACCCGGCGGACGGCGAGACGACTCCGACTCGGACGCCGTGGACACCGCCCGCCGCGAGACCCTGGAGGAGACCGCCGTGGATCTCGCGGGCATGGGTACGCCGCTCGGGCGACTCGACGACGTTCGCCCTTCGTCTCCCAGACTCCCAAAGCTCGCCATCTCGCCGTTTGTCTTCGGTGTCGCCGCCGACGTGGGCGCGAGCGTCGCGAGCCGCGAGGTCGAACAGGTGTTCTGGGTGTCGATCGACGCGCTGCGGGCTCCGGAGACCCAGTCTGCAATCAACATCCCTCTGCCCGGAGGGCCGCGCGATTTTCCGTCATTCGAGCTTTCTGGCGAACACGTGTGGGGGCTGACCTACCGTATTCTGGTGCAGTTCCTGGAGGTGTATCCCTTCGGGGAGCTCGGCAGCGCCCCTGGGTCATGATCGTCCACCTCATCGACGGCACGTACGAGCTCTTTCGCCAGTTCTACGGTCTCCGCCGCTACGCCAAGGGGAAAGCTCATGCGAATGGGGCCGTCCACGGGGTGCTCCATTCCATTCTGCAGATGCTAGAGTCAGGCGCCACTCACGTGGGTGTAGCCACCGATCACGTGATCGAGTCGTTTCGCAACGACCTCTGGCCCGAGTACAAGACCGGGGAGGGCATCGACCCAGCCCTGTGGGCCCAGTTCCACCCGCTTGAGGAGGGGCTCGCCTCCATGGGTGTCGCGGTTTGGCCAATGGTCGAGCTCGAGGCTGATGACGGTCTTGCGTCCGCGGCGCACACCGCGGCGGCCGACCCCGACGTGCAGCGAGTGTCGATCTGGACCCCCGACAAGGACCTGGCACAGTGTGTTCGAGGGGAACGGGTGGTCCAGGTCGATCGCCGAAGAAAGCAGATTCGGGATGAACAAGGCGTCTTCGAGAAGTTCGGCGTCGCACCAAAGCTCATCCCGGACTTCCTGGCCCTCGTGGGTGATGCTGCGGACGGGTTCCCGGGCATTCGAGGCATCGGTCGTGTGACGGCCGCCCGACTCCTCAAGCAACACGGCCCTATCGAGAGCTTTCCCGCCGAGGTACTCGGGGACCAAGTCGATCGGGCTCTTCTGTTCAAGGACCTGGCGACTTTGAGAACCGACGCGGTGCTCTTCAACGAGGTGGACGAGCTCCGGTGGCAGGGTCCGACACCGGACTTCGCAGACTGTGCCACCGACCTCGGGGACCCGCGGCTAGCCGTACGTGCTTCAGCCGTCAGGGAGAGCCTTCGGGTCGAGTCGCCCAATAGGCCCACGCGATGAAGAGCACCTGGAACGGCAGACGAACGTAGAGCGCCACGGCGCTCGTGATCGGAAACAGGTCCGGGTTCAACGCCATATAGAGGTTCGCAGGGAAGACCGCCACGAGGAGGGCGATGAGCCCCCACCCCGCGAGCGATCGCACGCCGGGAGCCAATACAGCCAGTCCTCCCACGATCTCGAACACCCCGCTCACGGACACGAGCGCGGAATGGGCGGGGAGGTACGGCGGCATCATGCCGACGTAGAAGTCCGGGTTCAGGAAGTGGTTGGCCCCACCAACGACGAAGAACAGGGACAGCGCGAGAAGGGCCAGCCGTTTCGGCAGACGTGCCGGTAGATCGCGCAATGTCGCTTCCTTCGGACGGGGTGAAGCTCAATACCGCAGGTAACCTACTACTCCAGCTCGACCGCGACCGGGTTGTGATCGCTGAGGTCGGTCCACGGCGAACCGTCGAGCACGTGGGCCGACACGATCCTCGGGCACCATGCGGAGGGCAGCAGTATGCCGTCACAGTGGTACGGACGCTCCGGATCACGAGCCCAGCGAAGCGTCTGAGCGAGAGGCGCATCGGGATTGGCGGTGGCCCACGCCGGCTGCACACCCCCAGTCCGCATGTTGAACGACGCGATCCTCAACGCATCGCTAGAGCGTGCACCCGCCCGTGAAGTTCACCGCAGGATACGAGGTCGTCGCCTGGGCTAACCGCTCGCCAAACCTCACACGGATGGTGAGCTGGTTGCTTGCCCCCGCGCGCCGAGGCGAGCAATAGGCGAGCACGTAGAAGCTGTTGGCCATGGCTTCGATTTGGTCGCCGACGGTGCTGAACTGGCCGAGGAGCGCGTCCGAATTGTCAGCGAACGCCGAGCCCGACCGACCGATCCGTGACAGGAAAGTCTCGTCGATCTCCCCACGGAGACCGATGGAGTAGATCGAAATGTCGGTCGCCGCCACCGCGGACAGCGCGGCCGCCGCGGGCACCCGACTCGCCTGGTCCGTCCCATCCGTGAAGATCACGAGCGCGCCCGCCTGACTGACTCCGCTCGCCCCGTTCTGCAGTTGTTGCTCGACCACCCCGATTCCCAGCTGCACGGCGCCATTCAGATTCGTCGAATTGTCACGGGTCACGTCCTCTGTCAGCCCGTCGATCGCCGCCTTGAGGGCGGTCGAGTCGTCCGTGAAGTCCACCAGCTGGACAAGGTCGCTGCCGCCGTCGAACCACCAGACACCGACCACGACGCCAGAAGCATCGAGCGAGTTGTCGACGAAGGCCGCGGCAGCGGTCTTGAGTAAGGGAAAGGCCGGCGAGCCTGTGATGCTGCCGCTCATGTCGAGGAGGAGGGCAACACTCGTCTGGAATCGGCCCGGCTTCGGTTGGAAGGCCTTGGACGACTCGAATCCCGAGTCCGACTGACCGTTGTCCAGAATCTCGAACGCATCCACCGACAGGTTCGGCACTGGTGCCCCAGCCTCAGTGGAAACCTGAAACGTGACCGTAACCTTCGCCGGCGGCTCCGTCTGGGTATCGAGAATTTCGATAACCAGCGGCGAGTCTTGAGGGCCCAAGAGGTCGAGACCCAAGAAGTCACCGCACGCGGACAGACCGAAAAGGGCGAGGCCGAGGGTGCCTGCGCGTACGATGTTCACGGCGTGATGCCTTCTTAGAAGAGTGTGTCTCGTGGCCCTGCGGCACTGCTACCCAGGCGATCCATGCAAGGATCCTGCCGTCTCAGCGCTTGCCTAGAACCCACGTGGTCATCGAGCGCATGTTCTGAACCACCGTCGTCTTGAGCGGGTCCAGCTGCTTGGCGCCCAAGTCCGATGTGATGCTGAGCAGGTACTGCTCATCGACCAAGAAGCGGTCACTGCCGTCGGGCAGTCGGTGCCAGCGGTCCTGAAGGTGCACCACACGAGACTCGACCCCGATCGTCGAAGCGAGGCGTGCGAAGAACACCCCTCCGGGCTTGAGCACCCGCCACATCTCCGAGACCCCGCCCTCGAACTCGGCCGAGTCCTTGGAGAAATGAAGGACGGCACTGCAGATCACGGCGTGAAAATGGTCAGCGGGGAACGGGAGGTCGGAGAGACGCGCTACTCCGAAGTTCGTAGAGGGCAACTCCGGAGCGGCCTTCGCAGCGACAGCTCGGACGCTAGCGACCTGGGCGGAGTCTGCGTCCACACCGAACACCTCCGCTCCGCACCTCATGAGATACTCCGAGTTCCGCCCGCCCCCGCAGCCAGCGTCGAGCACCCTCATCTCTGCGGTGATCCGTCCCCGCAACAGTTGATCGAAGACATAGATGTCGAGGTGGCCAAACTCGGAGAGGAGCCGCTCGGGGCCGCAAGGCGTTTCGGTCAATGGAGTGTCTACCTCCTTCGGGGCAGGCGCCGTCCAGCGTCTCGCGAGTCTGCCGCCGGACGGACATGCGCACAACTCCGACTTGTCACCGCACCCGGCTTTCTCAACCGTTGAAGCCGAGAGGTTCAAGGCAGACCCCCCACCGAGCGAAACGCTATGGACTGGACGATGGTTGGTGCCCTGGGTGAAGCGGCCGGAGCGGTCGCGGTGGTCGCATCCCTCCTGTACGTCGGTCGCCAGGTTCGGCAGAACAACCGTATCGCACGGGCGGAGGCCTATCGGGACGTCACCATGGGCTGGGCCAAACTGCTGCATCTGTGGGCGGACGATCCGCCAGCCGCAAACGTCCTGATGGAAGTCGGCATCGGCACGCGCTTGGCCGACTTACCAAAGGAGGTTCAGAACTCGTTCCTCCTCCGCGTCTCGGCCACCTTTAGGGTGTTCGAGACGATCTATCAGCAGGTCGCCGAGGGAATCCTCGACGCCGAAGCGCTGGACATGTTGTGGGGGCAGAGCCAAACGTCGACACCCATGTTCGGCGACGCTTGGAACCGACTGAAGGGAAGTTATAGCCCCCGCTTCAGAGCCTTCGTCGAAGGGCGATTCGACCTGGGGCGCCCGGACGGAGCCGAGCCGGCCAAATAAGCAGGCGGAGCCACACTACCGTCTTTCACGGGATGACCAGTGGATGGCTTTGGGCCTCGGGTCAGCGCCAGTCACACGTCGCGCTTCCGCCGGACGTAGAGCGTCTTGTGCACGGTGGCTACGACTTCGCCTTCCTCGTCGAGCACCTGTAGCGTCCACTGCGGATGATGCTTGTCCCCGCTCGCGGTCGCCTCACGGATCGCCTCCACCTCTTCCTCCGTTACGCGCACCGTCGCGAACACCGTCCCGCGGCCCGGCCGAAGAAACTCGATGGTCGCCGCACGATCCCACACGACGTACTCGCCCCCGAGCCGCCGCATGAGCAACAGCATCAGATGAGGATCCACCATCGCGTAGAGACTCCCCCCGAAATGCGTCCCCACGACATTCGTGTTGCTCGGAACCAGCCGCATGCGCACCCGAACCTCGCTGGCGTCGTCCGCGATGTACGTCAGCTCGACCCCCGCGCCCGCATAAGGCGCATAAGAGTTGAGCCGAGCGATCAGCCCCTCAGGATCCCAGTGCATCGTCATTCCAAATCAGGCCGTGGACCCGTGCCGCGAAAGGAGCGACAACCGGGTCGGCTCATGCGACCGCACGCATCCCGCACGAGGGCTTCGGTCGCGCAGCGACCGGAGTGAGCGCAGCGAACGCCCCGAGAAGGGAGCGCGCGATCGCATGAGCCCCCCTAAACGTCTACTCCACCCATTCCGCGATGAAGACGTTCGTGTCGTTGGTCCCCTGGTTGTTCCGGTTCGACCCGAACACGATGTAGCGCCCATCCGGGCTGAACACCGGGAAGCCGTCAAAACCCTCGGCGTAAGTGATCTGCTCGATGCCGGTCCCGTCGACGTTGACCATGAAGAGGTCGAACTCGCGCCCGTCGGGGTCGAGGTGGTTCGAGCTGAAGATGATTTTCTCACCCGACGGGTGGAAGAACGGCGCGAAGTTGGCTCCGCCGATGGCCGTCACAGGCCGCTGGTTCGTCCCGTCGGCATTCATGATCATGATCTCGAGCTCCCCAGGACGGATCATCCCCTCCCGCAACAGCTGCTGGTAGTCGTCCAGCGCTGGGCCAGCCTCGGGATACTCGGCCCGCCACACGATCTGCGACCCGTCCGGAGAATAGAACGCTCCGCCGTCGTACCCGGGTCGGTCGGTGAGACGCACCACGTCCGACCCGTCCGGAGCCATGGAGTACAGCTCCAAATCCCCGTCGCGCATGCTCGTGAAGACGATGCGGTCGCCGACCGGAGAGAAGGTGGCCTCCCCGTCGTAGCCCGGGGTCTCCGTGAGCGGACGCAGGTTGGAGCCCGTCGCATCGGCAACGAAAATGTCGTACGACTCGTAGATGGGCCACACGTAACCCATGGAGAAATCGGGCTCGGGCGGGCACGACGCGTCGTGTTCGTGCGTGGAGGAATAGAGGATCTGATCGCCCGACGGATAGAAGTACGAACAGGTCGTGCGACCCTCCCCGTTGCTCACCCGAGTTGAAACAGCCGTGCGCGGATCGAGTAGGAAGATCTGGTCGCAGCCCGCGTCGGGCTTGTTGCCCTGGTAGATCAGCATGGAGCCGTCGAAGGCCCAATAAGCCTCCGCGTTCTCTCCTCCGACCGTGAGTTGGCGTACATTCCGGAAATGTGATTCGCCTGGCATGACGAGCTGCGCGCCTTCCTGAGCCAGGTTGGCAAGCTCCTCGGCGGCCTCGTCGGCGCCGGGGGCGCAGGCGGAAATAGACACGACCGAAAGGGCCATGAGGGTAAGGAACCGATGAGTCATCACAATTCGACCTCGTTCAAGACGTTCGCGGCCACTCTGGCCTTCTTCGTTGCTCCGTTCGCACCTGCCGCGGCTCAAGCATGTCCGGCCCCGGCGGCGCTGACTTCCGGTTTCGACGGGGCGATGGCCCACGTGCGCTACCTAGCCGACGACCAACTGGAGGGCAGGGCCGTGGGCACAGAGGGAGCCCGCTGTGCGGGTGACTACCTCGCTGCCCAGTTCGCCGCCCTCGGCCTGGAGCCGGCGGGTTCCCAAGGTAGCTATTTCCAGTCCTTCTCCATCCGTAAAGGTGCGGAGTTGGGGCCGGACAACCGCCTGGTCGTTTCAGGCCAGACCTTTTCGCTGGGCTCAGACTGGGTCCCCTTCGGATTTTCCGCCAGCGCGGAGGTCTCCGCCGAGCTGATCTACGGTGGACACCTCCTCAGCAATCCGGGGACGCCCGAGGACGACTTCGCCCGACTCGACATCTCGGACAAGATCGTCGTCGTGGAGTGGGGCGATCCGGACGACGCGCATGGGACCGGCCTACGCAGCGACCCGCACTTCAAGGCCTCCGTCGCCACCGGACGCGACGCAGCGGCCATCGTGTTGCTCGCGCCGGTGGGCATGGGCCCGCCGAGCCTGGGTGAGGAGATCCGGGCGGGACTTCAGATCCCCGTGGTGGTCGTGCGAGATGAGATCGCCACCACCATCAGAGACCTGCTCATCGACGGCGCGAGCGGCACGCTCGCCACCGATGTGCGCGTCACGACCGCTGAAGCGCGGAACGTCGTCGGACTCCTTCCGGGGGCTAGCGCGACGCTGCGCAACGAGTACGTCATCGTCGGGGCGCACTACGACCACCTCGGCATGGGCGGCGAGGGCTCGCTCGCCCCGGACGAGCGGTCCGTGCACAACGGCGCCGACGACAACGCGAGCGGGACCGCCGCGGTCATCGAGATCGCGCGGACGCTCTTGGCGGGGCCTCGCCCCGACCGAAGCATCCTCTTCATGGCGTTCACGGGTGAGGAGCGCGGACTGTGGGGTTCGGCTCACTTCGTGCGTGAGCCCACCGTCGACCTGGGGTCGGTCGTCGCGATGCTCAACCTCGACATGGTCGGCCGGGTGGCGAACGACGAGGTAACGGTGTTCGGCGTCGGCACGGCCGCCGAGTGGGACCAGGTGCTCGACGCCGCCAACGCCAGCCTCGCAGTTCCGCTGACGCTGGCGAAGGCACCCGACGGATACGGCCCGTCGGATCACTCCTCGTTCTACGGCGAGGGCATCCCCGTGCTGCACTTTTTCTCCAACACACACCAAGACTACCACCGGCCCGAGGACGACTGGGAAAAGATCAACGTCGATGGGCTGGTCCGCGTGACCGAGCTCACCGCGCGCGTCGCGTCGAGACTCGCCTCCGGTGGCGCCGATGCCGTCGCCCTTTCTCCGATCGTGCAGGAGCAGCCCGCCCCCGCGACGGGCGGTTCGTCATCCAGCGGATATGGGGCCTACCTGGGCACGATCCCCGACATGACGCCGCGTGACTTCGGCCTGCGCTTGACCGGCGTCCGTGAAGGCAGCCCGGCGGCAATCGCCGGCCTACGAGCGGGCGACGTGGTCGTCGAGTTCGACGGAAACCCGGTCGCCGACATCTACGCCTACACGTACGCTCTGCAGGCGAGAAGCGTGGGGGACGAAGTCACGATCGTCGTCGAGCGTGAGGGCGAGCGCATCACCGTCACCGCAGTCCTCGGGGAACGCTAGGGGAGTTCCTAGAAGTCCAGCTCCGCCTGCTCGTCTTCTCCTACAGGATCGCGGGCGGGCGCTCCTCCACGCCCCGACGATCGCGTCACCTCGACGACCCGGTCACCCTTGGCGATGTCGGCCATGCGCTTGCCTTGGGTCCGACGACCCTGGATGGGCACCGAGTCGGCTGCGGCGCGTACGACGCTTCCCTTGGCCGTGACAATCATCACCTCGTCGGCTTCCAGGACTTCCAACGCGGACACGATGGGCGACCCCGCGCCGCCGGGGACCGCCAAGGTGCCGAGCCCGCCTCGCTTCTGGAGTGGGAACTCCGAAACGGACGTGCGCTTCCCTGTGCCGTCCTCGCTCACGGTCAGCACGGTGGAGTCGCGCCGGATAAGGAGCATTCCAACGACTTCGTCCCCGCCCTTCAAGCCCATCCCCTTCACGCCCTGGGCCGTGCGCCCAACGATGCTCACCTCGTCCTCGGGGAACCGGATCGCCCGACCACCTCGAGACAGGAGCATGACCTCGGCGGTCCCGTCGGACATGACCACGTCGAGAATGGCGTCGCCCTTCTTCACGCCCGCGCCCTTCACACCGCCGGCCCTCGGATTGGAGAAGTCCGACAGGGGCGTCCGCTTGATGACACCCTTCCGCGAAAGGAACGTCAGGAAGCGACCTTGAACGTCCAGGTCGTCCACCGGGATCATCGCGACGATGGGGTCCGCGCGGTCCGCGCCGTCGAGCAGGGCGTACACGGACTGGCCGCGGGAGGAGCGCGCGCTTTCGGGCACGTCCAGTACGGGCAAGAAGTGGCAGTGTCCGCCCTCCGTGAACGTCAGGATCCACCCGCTGCTGCGCGCGACGAACATCCGTTCGAGGTAGTCGTCCTCGTACCGCTCCATGCCCGCCAGCGCCTTACCGGAACCTACGCGCCTCCGGTACAGGTGCATCGGGATGCGCTTGACGAAGCCTTCATGCGAAAGTGTGACGACCACGTCCTCGTCAGCGAGCTGCCCCTCGATCGCGGGCGTCTCGATGTCCGCGTCTTCGTCATCCATGAGGACCGTTCGGCGCGCATCCCCGAACTGCTTCACGACGTTGGCGAGCTCGTCCAGCATGATCTGTAGCTGGCGCTCCTCCGAGCCCAGCACGTCCTTGAGCTCAGCGATCAGGGTCGCCAACTCCTCGAGGCGCGCTTCGAGCTGCGACTGTTCGAGCGCAGTGAGCCTCGCAAGGCGCATGCTCAGGATCGCGTCGGCCTGGATCTCGCTCAGCCCGAAGCGGTCTTGCAGCCGCTCCGACGCCTCGGCTCGGTGCTGCGAGGCGCGGATGATCTTGATGGCCTCGTCGATGTGCTTGAGCGCGGCGAGCAGTCCCTCGACGACGTGCCGCTCGGCCTCCGCCTGTTCGAGGTCGTGGCGGCTGCGCCGCTGAATGACATCGAGCCTGTGGTCCCGGAAGCACTCCAGGATCCTCTTGAGGTCGAACGCCTTGGGCTGCCCGTTATCGAGCGCGAGTAGGTGGGCGCCGAACGTCGTCTGCAGGTTGGTCCCGCGGAACAGCAGCCGCACCACATCGGCGGCCTTGGCGCCGCGCTTGAGCTCCACGACGAGCCTCATGCCGTCGCGGTCCGATTCATCGCGGATGTCGGAGACGTCGTCGGCGCGTCCCTTCTTGGACAACGCAGCGATCTGCTCGATCACCTTGGTCTTAGAGACCATGAAGGGCAGCTCCGTCACAACGAGCTGCTCTCTGCCACCGCGGAGCGATTCTTTCACCACGCGGCCCCGCATGATGACGCGGCCCCGGCCCTCCCGGTACATCTTCTCGACGCCTTCGTGTCCGACCACGAAGCCACCGGTCGGGAAGTCGGGACCGGGGATGTGTCGCATGAGATCTTCGACGGTACAGTCCGGGTCCACGACAAGCTGGCGGACGCCCGCGGCCACCTCGGCCAGGTTGTGCGGGGGCACGTTCGTGCTCATGCCCACCGCGATGCCCGACGAGCCGTTCACAAGCAGGTTCGGAAAGCGGGCGGGGAGTACCACTGGCTCCTGACGACGCCCGTCGAAGTTCGGCTGGAAACCTACGGTCTCCTTCTCGATGTCGTCGAGGAGCTCAGCGGCGACAGCGTCCAGGCGCGCCTCGGTATAGCGATACGCGGCCGCGGGATCTCCGTCGATGGAGCCGAAGTTGCCCTGCCCGTCCACCAGCGGCATCCGCATGGAGAAATCCTGGACCATGCGTACCAGCGCGTCGTACACCGCCGAGTCGCCGTGCGGGTGGAACTTCCCCAGTACCTCCCCGACGACGGTCGCGCTCTTCTGGTAGGGTCGGTCAGGGCTCAACCCCATCTCGTGCATGGCGAACAGGATCCGCCGGTGCACGGGCTTCAGGCCATCTCGCACATCGGGGAGCGCCCGTTGCACGATGACGCTCATGGAGTAATCGAGGAACGATTCTCGCATCTCCTCCTCGATCATGCGAGGAAGGATACGTTCCCGTTTTGAGGCCGTGGCCATGCCTACTCCGTCTGATCTGAACTGGGATCCCCGAGAAGGCTAGCTTCTCATTTCGTAGGAGGGGTGGCAAGCGACCCCTGGGCGGCTCGACGCATAGCGGAGCACGCGAAAGTCAGCTGTCCGGGCGACCCTCGGACACGAGCTGTAGGACACGCGAGCGGAGCTCGGGGGAGGCGGTCTCTTTCACACACGCGCGCTGGATCGCCTCGCGGAAGCGACGCTCCAGATGGAGGTGCGGATAGCACCGCCGGCACATCTCGAAATGAGCCTCGACCTGGGCGTGTGGCACGTCGGCGAGCTCGCCGTCGAGGAACTCGTGCACGAGTCGGAGCGCGTCCTCGCAGGCCAGCCCTTCCGCGTCACCGTTACGCTTCGCGCCGAACAGCCGCTTGAAGCTATCGAAGAGCGTCATATCGGCCTCTCAAACGCCGTCGTCGACGCCGCTCGACGCCTCGATATAGCCCATCTCGACTGCATGCTCGTACAACACCTCCTGAAGTCGTCGCCGGCCCCGAAAGAGTCGGCTTTTCACGGTGCCCACCGGTGCGTCGACCAGCGCTGCGATCTCCGCGTAGGGTAGCCCTTCGATGTCGGAAAGGACGACCGCCGTACGGTACTCCTCGGGGAGGGCCGCGATGGCTTC
>JAOTVA010000165.1 GCA_029863645.1 Gemmatimonadota bacterium | reverse complement strand
AGCCTGCCGAGGACGTAGAACAGGTTTTGCCTCAGGTACCCTGGGAATAGGCTGCCGAAGCTGCCGCCCACCACCATTCCTACGAGTCGACCGTTCAGAAACGCGCCGAAGCCCTCTGAGCGATGCGGCCCGTCGAGCAGCCATGAGTAGTAGCGTCTCGTGGCTTCCGGTCCGAGCAGGCTGACTGGGTCGTCGGGGAAGCCGGCGCGGTGGATCTCCGCGGCGGCGTGCAGATCGGCGGTGGCGAGGTCCGCGATTCGCACCTCTTGGGCCTCGGGCCGATCCTCGCGACTTTCACCCATGGCCATCGCATTTCGCCGCTACCAGGACTCCGACTTCGACGCGATCGGTCGGTTCAATCGCCGGATGGAAGCCGGCCAGAGTCCCTACCGGCTTTACCACGAGGATCTCTCCAAGAATCCGACGGCGGACCTCGAAGTGAGACCGATCAACGACTCGCTGTGGGTCACCGCGGACAACGACGAAGTCCGCGGCGGCACGTGGCTTCGAGAGCAGTACTTCTGGATCAATGGCGAGACACACAGGGTCGGGTGGATGAAGTACGCGGTCGCCGAGAGTCAGGTCGACCCGAAGTTTGCCACCGTTCCCCTGGGAATGGTCCTGGGCCTCACGAAGCAGCAGCCTCGGCTGATGGCGCTGGGCATGGGGGGTCACGACGCACCTTTTGCGAAGCTGCTCGACGCGGTGAAATGGCGTTCGTCCAGTGTTCCTTTCTACTTCTTGGTGCTCCGGCCGTTTCAGGTGCTTCGACGTCTGGCGTACGTCAGGCGCAGGCCGGGCATGAGAGTAGCGATGGATCTGGCTGCCTGGACGGGGTTGGGCTGGCTGGGACACAACGTATACCGTCTCCCGGCCGTGATAGCGGGCGCCGGACGGAGAACCGATGTCCGGGTCGAGGAGCGGTTCGCCCCATGGGCCGACGACGTCTGGAGTCGCTGCCGGGACGAGTATCACGCTCTTGCCGTGCGGGATGCCCGTTCCCTGGACTTCCGATTTCAGTCCTCCGGCTACGACGCGGTCGACGTCGATCGTTTGCGTGTCAGTCGGAGCGGCCAAGACGTTGGCTGGTTGTGCGTCGAGGTCACCGATGGTCTCGCCGATCATTTCGGCGATCTGCGAGTGGGGCTGATCCTCGACGTTCTTGCTCGCCCTTCGGATGCCGAGGCAGTGCTCGCCTCGGGCGTGCGCTATCTTCGCGGCCGTTCGGCCGACATCGTGGTCGCCAACTTCAGCCACGATGCGTGGCGACGGGCGGCACGAAGGCTCCGCTTCCTGTCGGGCCCGAGCAACGTGGCGTTCTACCGCTCGCCTGCAGCCGACGAGCTCCTCTCGGCCGGTGGAGACGCGCTGACGCGCTGTCACATCACGCGCGGCGACGACTAGTAGCACGCAGCGGAGCGGATCGGGTCAGGGCCCAGACGGCCGCGCGGTGCCGATCTCGAGGTCGTCGATCCATAGGGTCTGTGCCACTGGCGAACCGGCCTCGATGTACGGCGCGATCATGAGTTGGTTGAAGGCCATGCCGGGGTGAGCGCCTGTACGTAGCAGGACGTCGTCATGGTCCACCGCGAGTTCGCCGTCGAACCAGTATCGAATCACCCCGTCGTTCTGCCCGACTCCGCCCTGAATGGAGTTGAGCTCGATGTAGACCTCGACCTGATGCCAGTCGTTCTTGTACGCGGGACCGGGGGCGTCCGTGAAGTACGGCTGGGCTGCCGAGAACGTCTTCTCGTTCCAGAAGTTCGCGCCCGCGTTCCAGCAAGCGCCCGAGTAGCCGTCTGCGCTGCCGTTGCAGCCGTTCGCAGCCCGGTTCTCGGTCACGCCTGTGAGGTCCTGGTTGATCGCGCTCTGGTCGATATTGCGACGGTCCGAGGCCGAGACAACGGGGACGTTGCCGCCTGTCTCGTGTACGTGCTCGACGTACATCGTCAATGCGGTGAAGGCAGGACCGGTAAACTGACCGTCCTCGTTGGTGAGCACCATGAATTCGTGCGGGTTGTATGAGATCCCCGATCCGACCCAGTTGCTACTGTACTTGACCCAGTAGCTCAGGTACAAGGTCGGGGATTCATCGAAGAGATGACGCCCGGCTACCCCGACCGGGCTGACCGCGCCGGCGCCGAAGCTGAACTCCAGGGAGCCGCTGCCCGAGTGCGACTCGGTCGTGGATTGCACCCACGGGCCGAAGTCGTACCAACCCTGGGCGGCGAAGTCGGGGCTCTCGAAGCCGTCCTCGAAGAGGATCTCGGGCGACGGAGCCGAATCCTCAACCGTGATTGCGGCCTCCGCCTGGACGTTGCCGTCCGTCACTCGGACCCCTGCGGAGCCTTCTCCAACAGCCAGGACGACGCCCGTAGCGCCGACCTCCGCGACGCTTTCGTCGTTGGACGACCATGACACCGACGGGTTCTGTATTTCGTTTCCGAACGCATCAGTTGTCTGGTACAGCAGCTGCGCGGAGTTGCCGACGGCGAGGGTCATCGTGTCTGGAATGACAGTGATCCCGCTTGCGGGCCCTGGTCGCCCGACGGCCGCCAGAGCGACGGTCTTCTCCGGAAGACCGGCCGGAAGCACGAGCTCTGCCCGAGCAGCCTGGGCCCCAGCGGTCGTCCCCAACTGCCACTGGACGGAGGATTGCCCCGAAGCATTTGTCGTAGCGGCCACTGTTCCGGCCGTGGGGCCCGAGCCGATCCGGCCCGCGCCGTGGTCGAACCGCCACACGACGGCCGCGCCCTCGATCGGCGCCCCCGACGGATCCACGACCTCTACCGCCGCAGGCAGGGGTAGAAAGGCGTTGACCTCGCCCAGTTGATCGTTGCCAGAGACCAACCGCATCGTCGCGTCTGCTAGGGAGGGCCCTTGGTCTCCGGGGACGACTGTAGTCGTGCTCGGGCCACAGGAGATCAGCGCGATCGCCGTCATCAGCCCGATTCCTGCCGCGATGCGGCTCGGGCTTAACGAACCCGGGTTGCTTCGCGCCACCTTGTCAGTGGTCGGACCCTGCGGCATCTGGATCTCCAGGTTGTCGCCTCCGGACGGCCCCCCGGGCCCCCGCTTCCAGCATTTCGATTGTAGTGTGCAGCAAAGCACATGCCATGCATGGCCTTGCCTTGGGGCCTTGGCCTGATGAGGCTCCATCGAAGAGCGGCGACGGATCCGTAGCCGGCAACCATGCCCCTCGGCGGCATGATGTCCGGACCGAGCGGCTTCGGTGTGCCCGCGGCCGAGCAGGCCTGCAAGAGGTTCTTTACTTTGGACCCCGACCAGTGCTTATGTGGAGTGACCGGCCGACACCAACTGTGCAGATTGTCGCCGTTCGGCAGCTCGGTTGGCAGGCGGCCGCCAGCCATAGACCCTATCGACCACAAACCCGACGAGCATACCACCGATGCAAGACCAGGACCTCGTAGCTGAAAAGGCATTCTACGACGAGCTGTTCGAGGGCAATCCGGAGAACGAGCACATCACGTCGGGCTACGACGAGCTCCACGACCTTGCCTTCCCGTCTCCTCCCGAAGGCCGTGTGCTCGACCTCGGGTGCGGCACGGGGGCACATGCCATGCGCATCGCACGGCGCGGATGCGACGTTACCGCCGTGGACCTCAGCCTCCATGGGGTCCGGGCCGCCCGTGAACGATTCCGCCGTGAGGGGCTCAGCGGTCACTTCGTCGTGGCTGACGCCGAGCATCTGCCCTTTGCCGCGAATTCGTTCGAAGTGCTCTGGTCGTCACTGCTTCTGCACCACTTCCCGAAGTTGGAGACTTTGCCGGAAGAGCTCGCGAGAGTCACCTCCAGTCGCCTAGTGGCGCTGGAGCCCAACGCCCAGAACTTCCTCTCTTGGTTCGCGTTCAACGTGGTGAACCGCTTCTGGGGCCTGAGCCTCACAACGCGGAACCAGCGCTCCATGTGGCCGAAGAGTCTCGAGCGTCGCATGGCACGTGCCGGCTTCCGGCAGACCCTCATCCAGTACGTGCATCGGGCGTGGGACGACGACGCCAGTGCCTTACGCCTCGTCCGGAAGGTCCACGACACCATCACCGGTCTGCTGTCGCAGCGGTTTCAGGCCAACAAGTTCCTCGTCGTCTACCAGAAAACGTCCTGACGCGCTGTGTCGTGGGTGGCGCTGATGTACCACGACGTGGACCCCGTGCCGCCAACGCGCGCGGGCGGCGCGAGCCGGTTCACGGTCTCCGCGGAATCGTTCGAGCTCATGCTCGACACCATTCACGCGGAGGGCCTCGAGGGATGCTCGCTCACCGAAGCCAGGGTTGAGCCGGACGCCTCCAAGGTCGCGATCACATTCGATGACGGTACCCGAGGGCAGCTCGACCACGCTGTGCCGGCACTGAGCCGCCGTGGAATGGCCGCCACCTTCTTCGTTGTGACCGACTGGGTCGGTCGGCCCGGTTTCATGACCTGGGACGAGCTTCGGAGGATCCGTGACCTGGGGATGTCCGTGCAGTCGCACACGAAGTCACATCGCCATCTCTCTGAACTCGACGAAGGTGCGCTCCGATCGGAACTCGAGGAGTCCAGGTGGGCGCTCGACGAGGCTCTCCAGCAGCAGACGACTGAACTCGCATTGCCGGGTGGAAATGCGCCGCGCCTTCGCCTCCGGCACCTTCTCGCGGACTGCGGATATCTCGCTGTCTCGAACTCGCGCTGGGGCTCCAACTCCGACCGCGGGGATGCCACGGGCGGGTTCCGCTGGGTCCGGCGGTGCAACGTACCTCACGATCTGGACGCCACACTGGCTAGACGGATTCTCCGGTCGGATCGTCGCTTGATCGCGCGCCACTATCCCCGGGAGGCACTGCTCAACGGCGTACGCTCCTTCCTCGGGGCAGATCGGTACGCGCGCTGGCGACGGCGGGTCCTCGATACGCTTGCTCGCTCGTAGTGCGCTCGGCCGGCCCGTGGGGAACGCGGTGGCCTCACAGCGGAGCCGAGGGAGGGGCCTAAGGGGCGCCTAGCGAGTTAACTCAGTCCAGAACCCGACGAGACGCTCCGCCTGCCGGGTGGCTCCATAGTGCGTCTCGACGGCGGCGCGCAGCTTCGTCCGCAGTTCCGCGCGACCCTCGGTGGGCGCGAGGTATTGGATACACGCGTCAGCGAAGGGCCCTGGATCGTCCGTTCGGGTGAGGCCCGGAAGTTCATGGCCCTCGGCCCCGACGCTCGTGGCGACGACGGGGCATTCCACCGCGAGGCTCTCCGGAATCTTGATCCGGACCCCACCCCCCTGGAAGAGGGGTGCCACCGACACGTGGCTGGATGCGAACGCCTCCGCCGCACGCGACTCCGGCGGCAGCAGGTGCACGCTGGGGTTATTCACCAGCCAAGGCCGCTCGGCGGCTCCGCGGGCGAGGACGACCAAGCCCGCATCGGGAAGATGTTCGACTACGATGGGGAGCACAGAGTGTACGAACCAGCGGAGACCATCTTCGTTGGGGGCCCAGTCGAGACCGCCGACGAAGCAGATCTGACGCCCGAACACCGGGGGATTCCTCGGGACCGCGTCGTAGCGCTCCAGACGGAGCGTGCACGGAAGGAGCTCGGAGCGGGCCGAGGGCGCTCGCTCGCTCGCCCAGGCCCGATCTCCCTTTGAAATCAGGAGCGTGAGGTCGGCGAGTCTGACCGCCGCCGCTTCGGATTCCTCGATCCTGGCCACGACTGGACGCTTGAGCCGCTCATGGCCGCCGATTCGACGCGCCCAGAGTCGCGACTCGATGTTGTGGGCACGGTACACGAGGGGAACGTCCAGCGTGCTCGAGACCTGGTGGCCCACATCCACGAGTGGCAGATGCTCGACGTGCACCAGGTCCGGTCTAAATCCTTTCTCGCCAACTGCATGAAGCAGTCGCTCCGCGACGACCCGGTTGTCGAAACGGTAGCGTAGCGGAAAGGCGAGGTGGCGAAGCGCGCGCAGCACCGACATCCACCGGGGGAGCCCAGGGATATCGAGAAGGAGCCCCTCCATTCCCGGGGGTGGCTCGCGAACGTAGCCGGGAGGCGGGCGTCGGATGAAGACCGGCAGAAGGTCCACCTCTATTCGTGAGAGCGCATCCAGCAGGTCGGCGGTAATCAGGCTACTACCGTTCTCACGGCACCAGGGCTCGACCGGCGCGACGAAGAGCACCCGTGGTGGTCTACTCAACGACTGCTCGACTGCCCGGCTGACACGTCATCGTCTTCGCCCGCCAACAATGTCACCAACTCGGGCGTTACCAAGTCGGCGAAGAGCAGATTGCCCTCCGGCGTGAAGTGCTGATCGACCGCTCCGTAGAGCCTCACACCCTCCCCGTGGGCCCGGCGGAAGGCAGGCAGGAGGTCGATGACGTCCATTCCGCGCTCCTCGAGCTCGCTCATGATGATCCGGTTGGGCTGCTCGAGGTCGATGCCAGCAGGGTCGATGCCGTACCCCTCCACGTAGCGCGCGAGATCATCTGGGTCGATCTGGAAGGGTG
>JAOTVA010000164.1 GCA_029863645.1 Gemmatimonadota bacterium | reverse complement strand
CTCCGCGCGCTCGGTGCACTCTGCCTGCTCGGCGCACTCCGGGCGCTCGGTGCACTCTGCCTGGTCGGCGCACTCCGGGCGCTCGGTGCACTCTGCCTGGTCGGCGCACTCCGCGCGCTCGGTGCACTCTGCCGATCCGGCGCAACCCTCGCGCTGGGCCTTGCTTCAGGCTGACGCGTGCCCGACGTGCTGGGGCGCGGAGTCAAGCTTGGTCTGCTGCTCGGAGCACGCGTGGCCGCTGCGCCACCCCGCGCCGCACCCGAGACTCGGTCTGACGGCCGCGCTGAAGGCGCAGCTGTCCGATCCGTACCCGACGGCCGTGCCGAAGGCGAAGCTGTCCGCGCCGTACCCGACGGCCGCGCCGACGGTGAAGCTGTCCGCGTCGCACCCGACGGCCGCGCCGACGGTGAAGCTGTGCGATCCACACCCGACGGCCGCGCTGAAGGCGAAGCCGTCCGGCTCACGCCCGTGGCCGACGGAGGCGTTCTCGAAATCGCTGGACGAGACGAGGGACCTGTGCCCAGACCCGCCGCACGTGTAGCCGTGGCCGCCGGCACCGCCGAAGGCGTGGCTCCACCCGACCGCCGGGTAGCAGTTCTCACGTCCGAGCCGCGCGGGCTCTCCTTGTAGCCAGGGCCCACGGGTGACAGCGGAGACGGCCTGTAGACTGTTGTTCCGCGGTATCCGCCGGCAGCGTACACGGTGCGCACGCGGCCACGGTAGTACCCGTCCCACAGTCCGTCACGGTACCCGTTCCAGTACGAGCCCCATGGATCATAGGCCCAGTACGGACCCCAAGGCGCGCTGAACGGATCGCTCACGTAGACGTACGTGGAACTACTACGGTACCCACCCCACCTCGTCCGCCACCTGCGTGCACGGAAGGAGGTGTAAGAAATCGGCCCGTACGCCACACAGTCGTTGTACCAACCGCTGTAAGGGTCCCAGTAGCTGTCCCAGTAGTAGTCCCAGCAGTGGTCGCGGCTGTAGTAGTACTGACGAGACCCACTGTAGCCCCAGCCGTTGGACGCGGAGTAAATCCCGTACGGCTGACCGAAGGAGGCCCCTACGAAGAGCGACCCGGTTCCGATCCCGACGGAGACCAACGTCTGGGCCTGGGCTGGCGCGGCTCCAAGGGCCGCCGCCGCCATGACTGCCATCGATGTGCGAGACACGTAACGCATGATGTCCTCCTTCGCGAAATTCCACCCGACTAATGTGCAGAGGGCGTGCCAGAGGTGCCTTCCTGGCGTAACCGGTTGTCCTGCATGCTCTTACAATGCCTACCCCCCTCGGCTGGGCGGCAGCCGGTGTCCGAATGCCAGGACAGTGGGCACGGGCATGAGGGACACCAGTCGGGCCTCCAACGGGAGTCCCCGAAATGCGCATCATCACGTCCTCCTTGCTCCGTGGGGACGATCGTGGGACATTTCTCCTGTCCAGCCGACGCAGCGTTTCGTCGGCACCGGCGCGGCCCCTTGGCTCGCCGGGGGGACCAGCACCGCTGACATCTCGTGCGGTGCCATTTCCTGACGGGCGCGGGCTATCGGTTTCAGCCGGCGTCATGCGTCAACCAAGAGTCGAGACGACGTGGATTCAGAAGAGTCACAGCCGCAGAACGACGGCGGCGACGGAAGCAAGAAGCCTGACCGAGGGGCCAAACGCCCCCGCCGACGCGGCCGACGTCGCCGACGCCCGCGCGAGCGTGGTGGTAGTGGCGGCGGCGGCGGCGGCGAGCAGGACAATCGGAACGAAGCGGAGCTGATGGCCGATCTGCCGGATGATCCGGCGGAACTCATGGCCCTGTCCCGACCCTTGGGCCTCCTCGAGGTTCTCGGCAGCGGGTCAGGCTTCGTCCGGCGCCGCGAGTCGGGCTACACGCCCGGCGACGAGGATATCTACGTCAGCTCCCGCATCATCCAGCGCTTCGGCCTGCGATCTGGGGACGAGTTGATGGGCATCGTGGGCAGCCAGGCCCGGAGCGGGAAGAGCCCTCCGCTGGCCTACCTAGCCCTGGTCAACGACAACCCGCCTGAGGATGCGAAGAGGCGTCCGGAGTTTCAGCGCCTCAGCGCGATGCATCCGGATGAGCAGCTCGTGCTGGAGTGCGGGCGCACGTTGCTCGGCGAGCCGGAGATGACGAACCGGGTCATCGACCTCTTCTGTCCGTTCGGAAAAGGGCAGCGTGCGATGATCGTGGCCCCGGCCAAGGCCGGGAAAACCATGGTCCTCCAGGCGGTCGCCGAAGGCATCGTGAAGAACAATCCAGAGTGTCATCTCATGATTCTTCTCGTGGACGAGCGTCCCGAGGAAGTCACCGAGATGGAGGGGTGCGGGTTCGGCGAGGTGATCGCGTCGACCTTCGACCGAGGGGCCGACCGGCATACGCAGGTGGCCGAGATGACGCTCGAACGTGCGCGTCGGCGGGTCGAGCAGGGGGAGGATGTAGTCATCATCCTGGATTCGATCACGCGCTTGGCCCGAGCCTACAACACCAACATGGCGGGCAGCGGCAGGACGCTGTCGGGCGGTCTCGACTCCAATTCGCTCGAGAAGCCGAAGCGTTTCCTTGGGAGCGCTCGTAAGATCGCCCCGGATCAGGGCGGCGGATCGCTCACGATCATCGGAACCGCGCTCGTCGATACCGGGTCCCGCATGGACCAGGTGATCTTCGAGGAGTTCAAGGGCACCGGGAACAGCGAGCTCGTTCTTTCACGCGAACTGGCAGACCGTAGGATCTATCCGGCCATCGACTTACAGGCGTCAGCTACGAGAAAGGAAGAGCTGCTTCTGGACGAGGACTCGCTGTGGTTGTCGCGGGCGATGCGGCGGCAGTTGGCTGGGCAGAGCCCCGACCAGGCAATGATGGAGCTGCTCGGCGCGATGCGTAAGACGAAGACGAATCGGGAGCTGCTGGACCAGGCGAGGAAGGGCTAGAGAACGCCTAGCGCGTCGGACCATTCGGCGAGGTCCCGCTGGCCCTTTGGGGTCAGCTCGTAATGACCCGTCTTCACGCGGTCGAACCAGCCGTAGTGATTGTCCCTCAGGATTGGGCCCGCGCGCTGTACCTCGGCACGCTCACGAATGACGCTTAGCTTGAGCACCCCCCCGTCGGACAGCTCTCGGGCGCACCGTAGCGCGTCCTGCCGGTAGGCCGTAAGGCGTTTTCGCGAAGCCGAGCCTCCCTCTTCCGGATCGCCCACCCGCTCGGCGAACTCTTTCAGCAAGCGGTCGCGGCGGCCCTGGTTCTCTCTCGGCCGGTACGGCGCGGGGTCCAGGACCGGGACGACCCGGTTCCGTGCAGACACCGTGAGTAGGCCCAACCCGAGGCGACGCAGGAGACTCGTGATCTGCTTCCTGCGCGACCGCCATGAGGCGCTGTGTCCTTTGCCAATTCGGAACGCCAGGTAGACCGACTCGGAGACGGAGAGCCGGTCGACCGCTTGAAGGACCAGCGCGAGGCTCAGCCGCTCCTTCAGTTCGACGACGACCGGCGCCTCGTCCCCTCGCACGGCCACGACGTCGCACGCCCCGATCTCGCCCTTCACGCGGTAGCCCTGAGATTCCAGGAACGCTTTGATCGGGCCGTAGAGGTCGGCCTCAGCCATCAGGCTGGATCGAGTCAGCCACCAGGGCGGCGAGGCGCTCCAGTCCCTTTGCCATCTCCTCACCCTGGGCGCGGCCCATCGAGAGAGCCCAATAGCCCATGAGCGGGTTGTTGCCGAGATCCCCCATCTCCTGCCAGAGAACACGCACCGAGCCGTTCTCGGGCGTGAGGGTCACGGCTCCCGTCGCGTGCATCGCGCCCTCACCGACCTCGACCGAGTACTCGACGCGCTCCGGTCGGGTGGCTCCCAACGTGAATGAGCCGGACCCGAGCTCTGGATCGTCCCAGGCGAGCTGCGCGCCAGCCCCGCTCTCGGGACCCGACCGCTCCACGCCTACCTCTGGCCAGGGCGTCCATTCCTGCCACCCTTCCGGAGAATCGAGAAAGGCGAGCACCTCGTCCGCGGTCGACGGGACCAGTAACGAGGCCTCGGACTCCCAGGTCCCGGGAAGCAGGAAGCCGATCAACAAGAACGTGGATAGCAGAACGGCACCGGCACCGAGGATCTTCACACCGATGCTGAACGGGCTGGTATTCATGAGGAACCCTCGTGTAGCTCAGCGAAGAGGGGACCCAGCACCACCCACGCGTTGGCGGCCAGGATTCTGTGGCCCTCGGGCGTCGGATGGATGCGGTCGCCCTGGTTGAGCTCGGGGACACCGGCGACCCCATCCAGAAGGAACGGAATCAAGAGTGCTCCCTCATTCGCGGCCACGGAGGTAAAGAGTGCTCGGAAGGGGTCCGTGTAGAATGCCCCGAGGTTCGGAGGCGCTTCCATTCCGGCGATGACGATGCGTGCGTCGGGATACCGTGTCCGAGTACGCCTCGCGATCTGCGCCAGGTTGTTCGAGAGCTGGAACGGATCGAGTCCACGCAGGCCGTCGTTCGCACCGAGCTCGATGACGAGCACGTCGAGCGGTTCGCGGAGCACCCAATCGAGCCGCCGCAGGCCGCCCGCGCTGGTCTCGCCGGATACACCCGCGTTGACGGCCCGGATCGGCGTTCCGGCCGAGTCGGCCATTTCCGCGATGCGGGCCACGTAGGTATCCTCGTCCCGCTCGAGTCCGAGACCGGCCGTGAGGCTGGTCCCCAGAAACACGACAACCGGGCGGTCGTCCGGAACCTCCGGCGCCGTCGCGACCACCATCGTGGAATCCGCACCCGAGCCCCCGACCGTCGAGGACTCGTTCCCACCACAAGCTGTGGCGAGTAACGCGAGTGAGATTGCGATGGAGCGTAGCATGATGATCCGAGCCGAGGGCCTCGAGAAAAGCTACACGAGTGGCGGCAGACCACTACCCGTGTTGCGCTCGATTGATCTAGAGATCCCGGCCGAGGCCTTCGTTGCCATCGTCGGTCCGTCGGGCAGCGGCAAGACGACCTTGCTCGGCCTACTGGCCGGCCTCGACCAACCGACGGAGGGCCGCGTCTACCTCGACGGGGTGGACATCTCAGCGCTCACCGAGGATGGTCGCGCCGACTTCCGGTCTCGCAACGTGGGCTTCGTCTTCCAGACCTTCCACCTGCTACCGACGCTCACCGCGGTCGAGAATGTGCTCGTGCCTCTCGAGCTCCGAGGGAACGTATCAGGCGCCGGAGAGCGGGCGGCGGCGCTTCTGGACCGCGTCGGCCTCGCGGCTCGGCTGGACCACTACCCGGCCCAGCTCTCCGGTGGAGAGCAACAGCGCGTGGCGCTCGCACGGGCGTTCGCGAACGAGCCGAAGATCCTTTTCGCCGACGAACCGACCGGCAACCTCGACCAAGAGACCGGTGGCGGTATCGTGGAAATCATGGAGGAGCTGAACCGTGATTCGCGCACCACGCTGGTACTCGTGACGCACGACCTCGCCTTGGCCGAGCGCGCGCACCGCGTGGTCGGCCTGTCGCGCGGCACGATCGCCTCGGACCGCCCGGGGACACATAAGGAACCCGCCGGGGTGCCCGCTGGGGCGCCCGATAGGGTGCCCGGGTGAGCTCAGGCCTACAGCTCGGCTTCGCCTTCCGGCTGGCCATGCGAGAGAGCCGGCACGGCCTGCGGAGGGTCGGGATCTACATGGCCTCGATCGCATTGGGCGTCGGCGCGTTGGTGTCGATCCACTCGTTCCGCGACGACGTCGCCCGCTCCGTGCAGGAGGAGGCCGATGTCCTCATGGGCGCCAACGCCCGGGTGCAATCCGACCAACCCCTGCCGCCCATGGTGGAGTCCGTGCTCGACTCGCTCCGGCAGGCGGGCGTGGGGATCGCACGCGTCACGACGTCCACCTCGATGATTCTCGCGCCGTCGAGCGGCCAGGTTCGGCTCCTTCAGGTGCGGGCGATCGATGAGGGCTACCCCTTCTACGGGGACGTCACGACCGACCCCCCGGGCCGATGGGGTGCTCACTTGGAGCCCGGCCGTGTGCTCGTCGACCCTGCCGTGCTCATTCAACTCGGCGTCGAGGTAGGCGATTCGCTGGTCGTGGGGCGCGAGCGCCTCGAGATCGCAGGCACGGCCCAGGACCTGCCCACGGACATCGCGTACCAGACCGCCATCGGTCCGCGTATCCACGTGTCTGTGGAGACGCTCGAGCGGTCGCAGCTCCTCGGAGTCGGCGCGCTCGCGCAGTATGAGGCCTTCCTTCGCATGCCCGACCTCGGAGATCGGATCACCTTCGAGAACGAGTACGATTCGCCCTTCAGGGACCTCAACGTCGGCCTGACGCTGGCGGAACAGCAGGCGCGCAGCTTGTCGAACGGAGTCCGCTTCCTCGGGCGCTTCCTCGCGTTGGTCGGCCTGGGTGCGCTGCTTCTCGGGGGTGTCGGCGTGGCGAGCGCGATCCACGTCTACATCCGAGAGAAGCGCGCGAGCATCGCCGTGCTCCGGTGCATCGGAGCCGGCCAGATGACGGCTTTCGTGGCCTACCTCATCCAGGCCGCGCTGCTGGGCTTCATGGGCGCACTGGCTGGTGTG
>JAOTVA010000163.1 GCA_029863645.1 Gemmatimonadota bacterium | reverse complement strand
CATGCGCACGAGCGAATCCGGGGGCTGCGAAGGAGGTACGCCGCCGCTCAGGACCTGTGAGAGCGCCTGGAGGAGCCATCGCCGGCGCTCCACCTGGACTCGTGCCAGTGCCAAATCGCCCGCGTCTGCTACGAGGTCCCCCCTCAGGCGCTGCTGGAGGTCAATGGGCAGTCCTTGGGTGCCCACGTCGGCAGGTCGTCTACTTACGCTGCTGCTGCTCCTCCAACGCCTCGCGGAATCTGTTCTCGGCTTCGTCGATGAAAGCGAGGTACCCGTCGCGATCGATGAACGGGTCCACCGCGCCCGGAGTGTCGCCGCGTTCACAAAGCTTGCGTCGCATGCCGAACCAGTCCGTGTGGGAAGCTAGGAAGATATCAGCGGGTAGTTCGCGTAGTGTGCTGAAGCTGCGCTCAAAGTCGCTGCGGATTCCCGGATACGCCTCGGGTTCGACCAGTGAGACGAACGGAAAGAGCCTCAGGCT
The DNA here is from genome assembly GCA_029863645.1 of Gemmatimonadota bacterium. Lineage (GTDB taxonomy): Bacteria > Gemmatimonadota > Gemmatimonadetes > Longimicrobiales > Gaopeijiaceae > UBA2982. The sequence goes on along the minus strand of JAOTVA010000163.1, from coordinate 6,081 downwards.
GCAGACGTTGACAGCAAGCAACTCACGGTCCTCGTGGACGACCGGAAATGCCCATGAAGTGCAGCCACGCGTGTGACCAGCGGTGACATGAGCGGTAAGCTCGAGCGGGCCAAGCCGAACGATTTCTCCGTCTTCGAAGCGGCGGTCGATGCGCGGGGCCGGAAACCTGCCGAGCCCAAGCAAGCCGACGAATCTGATTGGCCCCAACGCGCGGTCCCGGCTGTGGCGACCGCTAGACATGACTTCGACATCAGCTTCGCTGACCCAGAGTTCGGCGCCGGACGCTTCCTGGAGGGCTCGCAGGCCGCCCGCGTGGTCGGAGTGAGCGTGGGAGTTCAGCAGGATCCCAACATCGGCGATGTCGAATCCAAGCTTGGCAATACTGTTGATGATCAATGGGGCAGTTTCCGGATAGCCGCCATCGATCAAGACGTGACCTTCAGGTCCGGTAAGCAGAAACGAACTGACACCAGTCGCACCGACGTAGTAGAGATTGCCCACGACCCGAAAAGGCTCGTCAGGAACGGAGCGTCCCGTCTGTATCGCTGCGCGCCACGCGATGCCCAGCCCCAGGACCATGAGTGTAGCCGCTCCGAGTAGCACGAAGCGCCAGCGCGGTCTCTTCAGGTCCGTGTCCCCCTGTCGCGGTATGCCAAGTACTTTATGATACAAAGTAGTAAGATCGCGTTGGCGGTCAAGCTCGGGGGGGAAGTGGTCGAACACGAGTGCGCATAGTCGAGTGCCTCGGCAATGTTCGTCGTGATACGAACCGCATCCTCGACGGGGAGTTGATGCTCGCGGCCGAGGCCGTCGCGAAGCGACTCACCGCCAAGCCGGGTAAGCTGGGCGAGCTGAAGACTATCTACGAAACAGTCCGTGACGAGATGGAGGCAAACGAGCCTGGGGCACTCAAGATGGAGTGCTACTTTACGGACGACGCCGGGGAGCTGATCGTCCACGACGTATTCGCAAACGGTGACGCGTTGGGATTCCACTTGGGAGTCACTGCGGCCCGCCACTTTCCAAAGCTCGCAGAAATCGCGGTTCCAGGGCCCTTCTTCTTCTGCGGAGACGTGCCCGACGAACTCCGACAGGCAGCCGAAGGAATGAACATGGGCGCAGTCTTCGGAACCCACGCATTCGGCTTCGCCCGGTGAGCTGGGCGAACACGATTTGTCACCATGACCGGCGGGCGCCTCTTGGCGCGGGCGCTTGCCCGGTCCGGCTCATCCAACGTTTTCTGTGACCAGCACGTTGGACCAGGCATTTAAGCGTCTCGGAATTCCGCTGCGCGGCCCGCCTCCACACCAGCGAAGCGTCTCAAACCGTTCTTCCGTGACAGCACCAATTCCTTGTTAGATATCTTGGATTCACATACTAAGTGCAACACGATCTGCACCCTGGTCCCCTAGCGAAAAAGAGGCGAGCTGGCGACTACCTCTCCTTCCTGAACCGGCAAGAACAGGGAGGATCTCATGAGGCCGTACCGCCAGCTCACCTCAGAGGAGAGGTATGAACTCTCCGCTCTCCGTAAACAAGGCTTCTCTCAGGCCTACATCGCCCGAGCCCTGGGTCGACACCCCAGCACCGTCAGCCGCGAAGTGCGCCGCAACTCCAGGAAGGACGGGGGATACCGCCCAGGTGTGGCCGACGATTTCGCTCGATGGAGACGCGCACGCTCTCGCAGGAACTCCCAGTTCACCGCTGCCGACTGGGAGCTCGTCATCGCCTGCCTCAAGGAGGACTGGAGCCCAGAGCAGATCGCCGGCCGTCTCAAACGGGACGGCCTTCTCTCCATCAGCCACGAGACCATCTACCGCTTCGTTTGGCAGGACCGCCGATACGGTGGATCCCTTCACAACCACCTCCGCCAACGGTCTAAGACACACCGAAAACGCTATGGCGGCTACGATTCCAGGGGTCGCCTCGCTGGCAAACGCCCCATCTCAGACCGCCCTCCAGGTGCCGAGAACCGGAGTCGCGTCGGTCACTTCGAAGGCGACACCATGATGGGTTCCTCCAAGGACTCCCACTGCCTTCTCATCCTGGTCGATCGCAAGACCGGCTACACCCTCGCAGGCAAGCTCTCTTCACGATCCGTCGCAGCCACCAACCGCCGCGCCAAACAGCTCATCCGTCGTTCTCCCAGGTCCATCCGCACCCTCACCGTCGATCACGGAACCGAGTTCCACGGCTACAAAGACATCGAACACACCACCGACGTTCGCTTCTACTTCGCCACTCCCTACCACTCTTGGGAGCGAGGCACCTCAGAAAACACCAACGGTCTCTTCAGGCAGTACTTCCCCAAAAGACAAAGCCTGGCTCACGTCTCTCAGAAACAGTGCTCCAAGATCGCTGCCAAGCTCAACCGCCGCCCAAGAAAGCGCCTCAACTACCTCACCCCGGAGGAATGCTTTGTCCTGCGTAAGACCCCTTGCCCGTTGCACTTCAAACTTGAACTCAAGTATCACGCTCGGCGTGTCTGACCAACCGATCGATGATCCGCCGCCCGATCGACAAGTGCCGGGCATCCTCGGTGTTGCTCAGGGCAGCGCCGAAGAACACGGCCCACGATCTGGCGCGCAGGGCTAGGGCAGGACTGGCCCCGTAACTCTCGAACACCGCAGACGGTGCCTCCCTTCCGTCGAACAACATCCATGCGGAGGCGAGATCGGTGGCAGGGTCGCCCGATGCGAGATCGCCCCAGTCGAGGATGCCGCTTAGGAGTCCGCCACGCGACAGGACGTTCCGCGGGTGGAGGTCTCCGTGCAGCCAGACCGACAACTCAGACTTGGGGGCGCGGAGCCCGTCGGACCACAGCCACCTGAGCGAATCACCTCGGTGCGCTGAAATTGAGTGCGACAAGGCCTCTAAGCATGTCTGTACGAACTCATCGCGCTGTTGTAGCGGTACGCCTCGAGACGGGTTCGTCGGCGCGTCCGGTGGCGCGCGCCGGTGGAGCCGCCGGAGGTTCAAGCCCAGAACCTGAGCCTGATCCGCTGAGAGCGGAGTAACATCGCACGTTTGGCCGGGAAGCCATTGGACGACGCTCCACGGCCAGCGAAATGCGCTGCTCGGTCGGCCTGCGCGAACGAGCCTAGGAACCGGAATGTCGATCCAATCCGCTAACGTGGAGAGCCAGCGTTGCTCCTTGAGGAGCAGCTGGACGGCAGCCTCCCGCCGCGGCATCCGGACCGCGAGTTCATCACCGACGCGATGCGTCACATTGTCCCAGCCGACATCCACCAGCGTAATCTTTAGCTCGGCCAGATCAGGGTGCTGTTCCCGGAGAAGGCGCTGCACAAGATCCACGCCAACCTGCACTTCGGCGCGGGGATACTTGGTGTCCAATGCCTGAACGCTGAGCAAGTTGGTGCGGTCGCATTGAGATCCCAGCCGCCGCACGTGGCCTCGGTGTTACCTGACGTCTCGCGATTCTGCTGCGCCGCCCGCACCCCCGCAAGCGCGTAGCGCGTACCTTCCCCTTCTTCGGCGTCAGCAGCAATCGTTTGTTAGACAGCAGGTCCAGTCGGCTATGGTTGAGCGCGGACCAAAGCCACGATCGCTTACTCGTTCGCGGCCAAGCTCGCGAGCCCAGAAACTACCAGTCCCGCGCGAAACAACCTAAGACCCACGACACTCCGCAGTCCGCAGTAACAAGCAGCGACGTCGTGCCACTCCTCAGCTCCTCTGAAGGATCGCCGGAGAACCAGCCCATCGTGTGACGTGCGAGGTCTCTCATGGGCACACCGCTGCGGAGGAAGAACGGACGACCCCAGTGAAAAGTAGCAGGGCGCGCGGTAGCCCCTCGAAGCCGCTTAAGGGCCCTGCGAAGAGAATCACGCCGGTGCCGACGACGGCGGCCGCCCCACAATCGAGCCAAAGCCGGTTCTTGAGAATTCGCATGCTCTCGAAGAAGGCGGGCCGCGAGGTGAGTCATTCGCGGGAGCTTGGTTCGCCCAGCTGAGCCCGTAAGCTCGCACGTACAAGGTCGCACTCCCAGACGGCTCAGAACCAGTCGGTTTGGCGTGCTTCCTGGCAACGCCAGCGAACGATAGCGAACTGCCCTCAGCTCATTTGCGGAGGGCAGCAATTCCTTGTTAGGCGTCCCCCTTCAGTTCTGCCCAGTCTACGGACAACACTCCAAAGTCTGACTCCAGTAGACCCAGCTCTCGGGCTTCAGTCATCGTGAGAGGAGCTCGTCGCTGAACAGAATCAAACTTGCTGCCTGAGCTGCGGACCCTCAGCAGCTGTTCGGACTGTGGCGCATGACTCACTTCGAACTCGACCCACGGGAATCCTCTCACGCGGTGGCGGGCGAAGTCTTGGCCCCCGAAGAACAACTGGGATCCGTCCTCACCGAGAATGAAGAACACGGGACCTTCGTCCTCGATTTCTGGAGCCTCGATCGCCTCAGCCACGCGGATCCGTCGGACCAGCATCGTGCCACCATCCAGGTCGGCTCGAATCCGACCGCGTAGATCACGCCCGCCCGTCCAGCGTCCCGCGCGAAGGTAGAGACCCAGCCCGACGCCCCCCGTGGCTAGAAGCCAGAGTGGGAACGCAGACTGGATCAGACCCATCTGAATCGTTCGGAGGAACCAACCAAGCGTGACGAGAACACCTACGTATAGCGTGGCCCGGGCCCCGTAGGTCCAATGTGAAACCAACCCTTCGAGCTCGGCGCGTTCCCTCGCCGTCATCGGCCGGTGCGTCGTGTCCATCCCAGCTCTCTGAAGGGGGACGCCTTACGGCTTCGCGGTTCTGCTGCGGGCCAGCTTGGTCCCTTTGAGGGCTCGCTGCAAGGCGAGTCCCCCCTTGCGGCCATCCTGTGACCGACAGCAGCAACCGCTTGTTAGATGTCGGCGTGGTACCGCCTACCCTGATGGTTTACAGAATGGCCTACCCTGATGGTTGACACTCCACTAGGACCTAGGGCTCACCGGACGAGGAGAGCCCGATGCCATGGGATGAGTCAACCGTGTACGAGCGCAAGGTACGTTTTGTCCTGGAAGTAGAGCAGAAGGCATTCAGCTTCGCCGAGTCCTGCAGGCGCTACGGAATCAGCCGAACGGCGGGCTACCAAACTTGGAATCGCTACCAGGAGTGCGGACTCGAGGGGCTGCGCGAATGCTCCCACCGACCTCGTCACTGTCCCCACGCGACGTCCGCCGAGGTCGAGCAGCACATCCTTGAGCTCCGGCGTCAGTTCGGGTGGGGATCTCGCAAGCTCAGGAAGCTCACGCTGAAGCACTTCGGCTGGGCTCCAGCTCGTCGCACCATCGACCGGATCCTCGAGCGCCATGATCTCCTCACGGCTCGGCGCCGTGGCCCTACGAAGCGGCCTCACCCCGGTAGGCCACTAACAGAGGCCGAGTCCTGCTACCACATCTGGACGGTCGACTTCAAAGGGCACTTCAAGATGAAGAACGCCCGCTACTGCTATCCCCTCACCGTCCAGGATGTCTTCAGCCGATATCTCATCGCCTGTAGAGGACGGCACTCCGTCGCCATCAACTGCGCCATGCCTGTCTTTGTCGATACGTTCCGTGAGTTCGGTCTGCCCACGATCATCCGCTCCGACAACGGCGGGCCCTTCGCTTCCATCGGCCTCGCTCGACTCAGCCGCCTAAGCGTCTGGTTCGTTCGCCTCGGCATCTGGCCTGAGACCATCGAACCGGCCTCGCCCCACCAGAACGGCAAGCATGAGCGCATGCATCGAACCCTGAAGCGCGAGGCCACCCGCCCTCCCAAGGGAAACCTCTCCGCCCAGCAGCGTCACTTCAATCAGTTCCGTACCACCTTCAACACCATCCGGCCCCACGAAGCTCTCGACGACGAAACCCCAGCCTCGGTCTTCCAACCTTCACCACGGCCCTACCCTGAAACCCTCTCGGCCTCTGAGTATCCGGGTCACTTCGAGCTACGCAAAGTCTCCACCAACGGAGGAATCCGATGGGACTCACAATGGATCAACATCGGCACCGCCTCGACGTGAACCGTACCTCCGGTAGAAACCCCATCTGTTAACCATCAGGTGGCACCGTTCTGTCAACCATCAGGTGCGCGGTTCAGTCC
>JAOTVA010000162.1 GCA_029863645.1 Gemmatimonadota bacterium | reverse complement strand
AAGCTCGGCACGATGATCGAGATCCCGCGGGCGGCCCTCATGGCCGACGTGATCGCCGCGGAGGCGGAGTTCTTTTCCTTCGGTACGAACGACCTGACACAGACGACCTTCGGCATCTCCAGGGACGACGCCGAAGCAGGCTTCCTCATGCACTACCTCGAACACGGTGTATTGGACGAGAACCCGTTCCAGACGCTGGACCGAAAGGGCATGGGCCGGCTCATGAAGATGGCGGTGCAGCTTGGGCGCGAGACACGGCCGGACCTGGAGATTGGCATCTGTGGCGAGCACGGTGGAGACCCCAAGTCCGTCGAGTTCTGCCACGAGCTCGGGCTCAACTACGTCAGCTGTTCGCCGTTCCGCGTTCCGATCGCTCGCTTCGCGGCTGCCCAGGCGGCCATTCAGGCCGCTGGATGGCGGGCGATGCCACCGGCGCCTCGGGATCCGAGCGACCGTGCTACCAAGAAGAAGTCCACCGCGAAGCAAGCGGCAGCCTCCTGAGCTAGGCCGGGCGGCCGTCGCACGACGGCCGCCCGGCTGGACCCCGTCATGGCGCGAGAACCGAGACGGTAAGGCCGACGCGCCCAGACAGGTCCATCACCACCGACGGCCTCGCCCTCCCGATCTGCACTTCCTCGTAGATCGGCCGGCTACGCGAAACCACCCAGGCCGCAAAAGCACCGAGTGGCGCGCCGACGAGGACGCCCGTAGCCAGGCCGCGATTGACTGGACTCATTCCAGGGTCCGGGTCCTGGCTCCACGCGCGACTTCGGTGGCGCACCATGGCCCCGACCACGAACCCGGCGGCGAAGCCCGCGGCAGACCCGGCGACCATCGCCGGAGCAGACGCCGGCTTCGTCCCGATCTGACGCCTCACGGTGCGAATCGCAGCGGTATCGATCATGAGGAGGCGGTCTCCGACTCTTCCCACGAGGCGCCTTCCCTCCATCGCGCGGAACTCCATGCGAACAGTCCGACGATAGCCGAAGACGAAAGGACTGATCTGGTCACCGACGTAGCTCACGACCAGCTCCTCGCCGACCCTCGGAGCCGCGCTCAGCGATGCGGATGCCGCCTGGCTCTGGACGGGGGCCGGGCAGCAGACGACCAATGCTGCGAGAGCAGGGATTAGAGAGCGAGCAGACGTCTTCATGAATCACCTCCGGCTGAGTGGGCATGCTCAGCGAGAGTAATCGACAGCCACCTGGGCTCTACATACGCGGCCCTACGTACGCCCGTCGTGCGGTGACGTAGACAGCGCAGAGGGCACGCCGCTCTACGTCATCGCCTACCCGCGCTGCGACTTCATACGTAGAGAGTCCCCGTCGCGGTCAGGGCATTGTTCTCCCGTGAACATCGCAATGTACCCGCGCAACGGAGAACAACCATGTGCCGCTCAATGACCCTGCTGGCCCTGTCGGCGATCTTCGCCTCTGCTCAGGCGACCCCGGTGGTCGCCCAGGCGGACTCCATCCCTTCCGCCATGCGCGCGAGGCAGCTCCCCAGGCAACACCTCTCCGGGCCTCGTTTCGGCTTTACGACCTTCACCGGCGATGTCGCGCGTCTCCGCAACGCCATTGGCAAAGAGTCCATCATGAGCCAGTTCGGCTGGCAGTTCGAGACCCAGGTGGTCTCGACGCGCAGCGGCAACCAGGCGCTGATGGAGTGGGTCGTCTTGGTCGGGGGCGTCGAGCAGGACGAGTTGAACCTTTCCCTCTCGTGGCTGGCCGGATACCGACTCCCCAATGGACTCGAGTTTGGTGTGGGTCCCAACGTGAGCGTCCGGAAGGAAGGCGGCGACCCCACCACCTCAATGGTCATTGCCGGGGGTGCAACGCTGCCCTTCGGCGAGCTCTACGTCCCCCTCAACCTGGCGGTGGCGTTCGCCGAGGGCGGGCCCCGCATCACCACGCTCATCGGCTGGATCATCGGGTGAGGGGCTTCGAAGCGGGAGGCCTTACCCGACAGCCCGTTCAGCCGATTCCCGATAGCAGGCATGCGCGCGCCTCCGCATCATCCGATAGGTCAATGCCGACCGAGGAGCGGAGGGCGCCATGCCAGTCAATCGGCTCAAAGAATTCCTGAACGAGAACCACGTCAAGTTCGTCACGATTTCGCACTCGCGGGCTTACACAGCCCAGGAGATCGCAGCGGTTGCCCACGTCCCGGGCAAAGAACTGGCCAAGACCGTCATGGTGACGCTCGACGGCGAGCTCGCGATGGCGGTCCTGCCCGCCCCAGACCAAGTGAGTACATCGCGCCTCAAGAAGGTCACCGGCGCGAGCAAGGTCGAAGTGGCTTCCGAGGCGGACTTCGAAGATCGCTTCCCCGGTTGCGAGGTGGGCGCCATGCCTCCATTCGGCAACTTGTGGGACCTCCAGGTCTTCGTGGACCAACGGCTCCGAGAGGACGAGGAGATCGCCTTCAACGCCGGTAGCCATACGGAGCTGATCAAGCTCGCGTACGCTGACTTCGAGAGGATGGTGAGTCCGGTAGTCGCGGAGCTGTCGACGAGGAGCTGACGGTTACGATCGGCCGCTTGGGCGGCCGTCTCCCTCAGGCGACGGCCGGCCTGCGAGGCTTACACGCGGATAATGTCGCCCTTGAGCAAGTAGAGAATCGCCAGTTCTTGCCCATCGCAGCCAGGATATCGTCTACCACCGCAACGAATCAGGGATGTGACCCTGTCTGCGGCAAATTTGGTGGAGCGAAACGTCACCGCGTATGGGCCCAAAACCGGAGTCAGAAAACCGAGCGGGCGAACCTCGGATAGAGCTCGTGGTAGGGCAGCACTCGGTCGTGGAACTCGTCGATAACATCCATGACCAGCTGGAACTCGGCGTCGTACATGTCCTCCAGGTGGTGAAAGAAGACGTCGACGAAGGCACCCTCATCGGCCGTGCGCTGAAGGATGTCCCTCAGCGCGTCGCGACCCGCCAACGTCCAGTAAGGGAGCTCGTCCGCCTCGATGCCCGTGAGTTCGAAAGGCTGGGCCGGCCGCCACGGCACTAGCGTCGTGTCGGGTGCGACCGCTGTTGCGGACGCGCCCCGGGCCGCCTCGTAGTACGACCCGACCGCGTCCCGCTCCCGCGCACCCCAGGTCAGGAACGGCACGATGAAGACGTTGCTGCCCTCGTACCCCTGGGCGTCGATCCACTCCTTGCTTGCTCGGAGCTCGTAGTCGAGCTCCCCCACGGTCAGCGTCGTCATGGTGTCGTGCGTCATGGTATGGCTTACCATCGACCAGCCGGCTGCGTCTAAGACGTCGAGACTGTCCTTGGCGATGTAGGCAGGGAAGCCTACCTGCGCCGGGTTCACCGCGATGTTGCCCCTCAGTCCGAGCGCCTGGAAGACCGGGAGCGCCTTGGGGGCGACCTCACGGAACCCGTCGTCGAACGTGACCGTGATGGCTCCACGCAGGCTCACCGTGACCAGCACAGAGTCGGAAGGGCTGCCGATCGAGGCCACGACGTACGTGGCGCCCGGGTCCACCGCGGTAATGAGGCCTGTCGGTGACGACGTCGCGACAGCAGGGTCACGCGACAGCCACACCGCACCGCTGAAGCTGGTCGGGTTCCCGTAGCGATCCGCATACGTCGGGCCCAGGAACGCCGTCTCTCCCCGCCCGTTGAGCAGGATGGAGTCGGCCGCGAGGGTCGCACTGACCGCCGCACCCGCCACCGCGGTGGCTGAGAACACGACCTGAACGACGTTTCCGCGGGATTCGATGCTGGCCATCGCCTGTTGGGGACCTGCGATCGTGTCGAGCATCCAAACGGCGCCGCTGTGTCCGCTGGCGCCGCTGGAGGTCGTGGCACCCGAGGTGATCGCCCCCGATCCCGCGCCGACGCTCCACGAGACGGCCGCGCCGACGTAGCCGGCGCCCAGCAGGTCCTCCACCTTGACCGACAGCGAAAGCTCTGATGCGACCTCGCCGGAAAGGACCGTGGGCCCAGCTGCCACCACCGTCACCTCGGGCTCAACGCGCGCGGTGGTCTGCGCGAAGGCTCCATCGACCTGCGCCGAAATCACGGCGGTACCTGTGCCGACCGCCGTCACGAGCCCGGCGCTGTCGACGGTCGCGATGGCACCGTCAGCCGATGTCCATATCACGGTCGGTGAGGCAATCGCCGACCCGCGGGAGTCCAGGGCGGTCACACCGAGCCGCGTGGTGTCGCCCGGGTCCTTCAGCACCACCGAGTCCAACGACAGCAGCACCGAACCCGCGGTCTGAGCAACGGAAGCCACGACCTGCGCCGACGCGCCGCCCGAGGTGACGGTAAGCGTAGCGGCTCCATTCCCTACGGCGGTAGCGACGCCAGCCGCCGTGACGGTCACGACAGTTGCAGAACTCGACGTCCATGTCGAGGCGGCCCCGACCATGCCGACGCCGAACTGATCGAGAACGGTCGCAGTGACCACCTGTATCTGGCCGAGAGCCGTGAACGCCACGCTGTCGACCGCGGGTACGACGGTCGTGGGCGTGGGGATAACGGGAGCGGTCGCCTCGGAGCACGCAGCGAGCGAGACGATCAAGGCGCACGCTGCCACCGCCTGATGCGAGCGCATCCCTCTCGGGTCGGTCCGTCGCCTCATCAACTCCGGCTCCCGAGGAGCCCGTTCGTTCCGAGGAAGTGGGTGAGCGTCGCGACGATGTGCGGCCATTCCGAACCACAGTCATTGTGCGCGCACGCGATGTCTGTCACTTCCAGCCCCTCTCGTGCGCTGGCCAAGACTAAGGCGTGCGAATAGGAGATCACGTCGTCGTCTTGTCCGTGCAGCAGGAGAACGGGGCCTCCGAAGTCAGCGACGGCACGCCGATTGTCGAAGCGGTCGCGCACCAAGAATCCGGGAAGCAGCATCTCTCGCGCGAGGGCGGTCGTCGAGGTGAACGTGGACTGAAGGGCCAACGCGCCGACGGGTCGATCCATCGCCAGATCAGCAGCGGCGCCTCCCCCGATCGATCGTCCGTAGGCAACGATCCGCGCCGAGTCTACGGACGTGCTCTCGACGAGCCAGTCGAACGCCTCCCCGAAGGTTTCTCGGAGGGCCGCGCGGGACGGCCGGCCCTCCGAGAAGCCGTAGCCGGGAAACTCCACCAACAGTGCGTTCACGCCCCCGGCTCTCAGCCGCTCCATCTCCTGCTGCCAATCGTCGATGAGCTCTCCATTGCCGTGCGCGAAGACTACGGTCGGCTCCGCCCCGCCCCCACCGGTGTCGAAGAACCAGGCCTCGACGCGCCCGAACGAGGGCTCGAGCCAGACCTGGACGACACCCGCCGGGGCCAGCGCGGCCGGGCGAGCGGACTCGCGCGACACGCCGGGAAAGGCGACCCGCCGCTGCATGGCGAACATCACAATCGCGTAGCCCAAGAGCCCGACGCCGAGGACTTTCACGATAGAGAGCGCCCCCGACATCACGAGGCCACCCAGGCTCGTCTCGCTCATGTGTCCAAGGTCGCGATACGTGGCGGGCGGCCGCAATGCGCGATACAGTACCGAATGGTCACTCGTCGAACATTCCTGGCGGCTTCACTCGCCGCTCCGCTGGCGAAGGCTGTGCACGCGCAGGTCGCGCCCGCCGGACGCATGCTCCTCAGCATCCACCAGAACACATCGCGGGCCGCCGGATTCCGCGGCTCTCTCGAAGGGTGGGCCCGAGCCGGCATCCGGTACGTCGAGCTGAACGATGCGATGCTCGACGGGTTCCTCGAGACGGACACGCTCGCCGGTGCGCGACGGCTCATGAGCGACCTGAATCTGACGCCGGTGTCGGCCGCGGCGGTTTTGCCCGACCTGTGGCTTCCCGGTCCCGCGAGGGCCGCCTCGCTGGAGACATGGCGGAGGCGGTGTGAGCAGTTCGCCGCCCTCGGGTTGCAGAAGGTGTACTCCCCTTCGCTGACCAGCCGACGCGTCACGGCCGAGGACTTCGCCGCGACGCCGGCGTCCATTCGGGAAGCCGGGGAGATCGCCAGGCAGAACGGACTCATCTCGATGATCGAGTTCACCCGCGGCTCGACCCATCTGTCTACGCTGTCCTCGTCGCTGCAGGTCATTCGGGCGGCCGCGCATCCGAACGTCCGCCCAATGCTCGATTTCTTCCACTTCTGGTCGGGCATGGGCAAATTCGAGGACCTCGACCTGCTCGAACCTGGTGAGCTCGCTCACGCCCATTTCCAGGACCTCCTCGACGCCCCGCGCGAGCTCACGAACAACGACTACCGCATCATTCCCGGTGACGGGATCGCCCCGGTCGTGCGCATCGTGCGAAAGCTCGCCGAGAAGGGGTACTCCGGCGCGCTGTCGGTGGAGCTGTTCCGACGCGAGATCGTGAACGGGGACCCGTACGAGGTCGGAGCCGAGATCCGGTCCAAGTGCGAGGCTGTGATGCGAGAAGCGCAGGTGCTTTAAAGGCTGTCGAGTCAAGTAATTACCCCATTGCGAGCGTCGGCCCGGATCCTGCATGTAGTGAGGGTCGCCTAGCAGTTCGGTCGCCCCCCCCTCCCCGGCTGCCGCCCCCCCGCGAGGCGTTCATTTCTCGCCAGTAAGTGATGCGCTCGCAAGAACGGGAACGTCTCTATTGTTCGGAAGATTCCTCTGGATCATCGGGCTCGCGATCGCGGGCGCGGCCACCTGGTTCGGGCTGCCGTACTATCTCACGCCATTCGCGGAGCGGCCCT
>JAOTVA010000034.1 GCA_029863645.1 Gemmatimonadota bacterium | reverse complement strand
AGGGCTTTTTTCTTTTGATGACTGTGGGCTCCTGCGAGCCTTTGTAGCTATGGGATATCCGATCCAACTCGTGGGGCTGGAGGGCAAGCGGGTCCTCCTGGCCGGTGGCGGCCCGGTCGCGGCCGAAAAGATCGTGCCCCTGATCCATGCGGGCGCGAACGTCCACCTGGTCTCGCCCGAGGTCTCTACGGAGATGGAGGAGTGGCTCCCGAAGGTCTGGCGCTTCGATCGCCGGCCGGTTCGGGACGAAGACGTCGCGGGGGCAAAAGTGGTCGTGGGCGCGACGGACGACCTTGCGGTGAACGCCCGCTTGGTGGAGGTCGCTCGGGGGCTGGGGATCCTCGCCCAGGCAGCCGACGACAAGCCGAACTGCGACTTTTACTCCCCGGCCGTAGTGCGACGGGGCCCGGTCGTGATGACGATCAGCACGGACGGGGGCTCACCGATGCTGGCGGGACAGCTCAGGCGTGCCCTGGAGGCCGCGGTTCCTCGCAGCGTGACCGACGTGGCCGAACTTCTGGTCCGGCTCCGGGAGCGTGGCATGAAGGGGCTGGCCAACCGCGGGCGCATGCTGCGGGCGCTCTTCGACCCCTCGATCACCCGCCTGGTCGACCAGGGTGACACGGAGGCCGCGGCGGACCGGCTGGAGGAGCTGTTCCACGAAGAGGAAGAGCCGTTCGAGCCGGGCACGGTGTCGGTCGTGGGCGCGGGACCGGGAAGCCGGCAGCTCCTGACGTTGCGCGCCCTGGACCGCATCCAGCGCGCGGATGTGATCTTGCACGACGCCTTGGTCGAACCAGAGGTCCTGCGGCTGGCCCTGCCGGGCACGGAGATCGTCGACGTGGGGCGGCGTTCCAAGGCGGTCTGCCCAGATGAAACCCCGGCGGATGCCCAGCGGATTCCGTTGATGATCGGCTATGCGCGCGAGGGTAAGCGTGTGGTGCGCCTGCATGGCGGCGACCCTTATGTGTTCGGGCGAGGCGGGGAGGAAGTGGATGCGCTCAGAAAGGCCGGCATCGCCTGGGAGGTGGTGCCCGGCGTGAGCTCGGTGATCGCCTCGGCAGCCTCGGCGGGCACCCCTCTGACGCTGCGGGGTGTTGCCAAGGGCTTCACGGTGCGTACGGGCCACGACACATCGGGGCCGACGCGCGGTGAGCTCCTCCCGGAAGAGGAGACGGTGGTGGTGTTGATGGGACTGGGAGCCGCGGAGTCCGTGCTTGCGGAGCTGATCGCTGAGGGGCGCGCTCCGGGGACTCCGGCCGTGGCGGTGAGCGGCGCATCGAGGCCGGACGAGCAGATCGTGGTGGGTACGTTGGCGACTCTGGCCGCCAAGATTCGGGCGGCGGAGCTACCGGCTCCGGCCACGTTGATTGTAGGTGAGGTAGCCCGCGCGGCGCTCGATCTGGCCGACGCGAGCGCGGGACACGAGAATGATCACGGCACACACCGACCGGTTCGTGGCGACAAGACCACGGCAGCTGCGGTTTAATTCCATAGGAGACGGATGATGGACGGTGGACCCTCCTGGCAGGACAAGCTGAAAGACCAGATCCCGGACGAGCTGGGCCGGGAAGTCGACATCTTCGAGACACAGATGGAGCTGCGGCGACGGGGCGAGGTGGACGAGCGCCTGTTTGCCGAGACTCGACTGCGTCGGGGTGTCTACGGTCAGCGCTACGACAACGGTCAGCGCCACGACGGCACGCAAAACCGACCGCTCGAGTATCGGGATCACCCGACGAAGGGGCCGGAAACGATGTGGGACGCCCCGGGCATGGTGCGCATCAAGATCCCGTACGGGGCGATGACGGCCGAGCAGATCGACGTGATGGCGGAGCTGTCCGAAGACTACTCGGACGGCATCTCGCACGTCACGACGCGCCAGGACATCCAGCTCCACTTCGTCCATATCGAGGACACGCCCGACATGATGCGCCGCTTGGCTGCGGTGGGCATCACGACGCGCGAAGCCTGCGGCAACTCGGTCCGCAACGTGACCGCGTGCCACCTGGCGGGCGTCTGCAAGACGGAGACGTTCGACGTCACGCCGTATGCAGAAGTGCTGAAGGAATTCCTGCTCGGCCATCCGGACGTACAGGACTTCGGCCGCAAGATGAAGCCGGCCTTCTCGGGCTGCGCGCAGGAGGCGTGCGGGCTCGTGAACATGCACGACATCGGCTACATCGCGAAGACGCGCGAGGTCGACGGGAAAGTGCAGCGTGGCTTCGAGTTCTACGTCGGCGGCGGCTTGGGTGCGATCCCTCATCCGGCCCTGCTGCTCACGGACTTCGTCAGCGAAGAAGAGATGCTGCCGCTCACCCAAGCGGTGTGCCGTGTGTTCGCGCGCCTCGGTGAGAAGGAGAACCGGGGGCGGGCGCGCATCAAGTTCCTGGTTGCGAAGCTCGGCATCGAGGAGTTCCGCAAGCTGGTCTACGAGGAGCGGGAAGTCCTCCCGCATGACCCTCGCTGGACGTCGTACATCAAAGACATCGCGGACTACGCCGAGGTGCCCGTCCGGGAACCCGCACCGCTCGAAACAAACGGCGAGCACACGCCGGAGTTCCGGGCCTGGTACGCCACGAATGTCCGCGCGCAGAGCCAGGAAGGCTACGCGGTCGCGACGGTGAAGTGCCCCCTGGGTGATCTCACCGCAGACCAGATGCGCGACCTCGCCGACATCGCGCGGAAGTTCTCGGGGGACAACGTCCGCCTGACGGTCGAGCAGAACATCGTGCTGCGCTGGGTGAGCGAGGCAGACCTACCGAAGGTGCACGCAGCGCTCGTGGCAGCCGACCTGGGTGCCCCGGGTGCCGAGACCATCGCGGACCTGACGTCGTGCCCGGGCACGGATACGTGCAAGCTGGGCATCGCGGCATCACGTGGGCTCGTTGCCGAGCTCGCGAACCATGTGGGGCACCTGAACGGGGGGACCGACCCGGCGCTCAAGAATCTGCGCATCAAGGCGAGCGGGTGCTTCAACTCGTGCGGCCAGCATCACATCTCCGACCTCGGCTTCTACGGCATCAGCCGGAAGAAGGGTGGGCGGCTCGTGCCGCACTTCCAGGTGGTGCTGGGCGGGAAGTGGGTGGAGAACGGCGGCTCGTTCGGGCTCGCCACGCTCGCGATCCCCTCGAAGAACATCCCCACCGTCGTGAAGCGGGTGACCGATCGCTTCCTCGAGGAGCGCGAGCCGGACGAGACGTTCACCGCGTTCATCGGGCGGCTTGGAAAGGTCGAGGTGAAGCGCTTCCTCCAGGACCTGACCGAGGTCCCGTCGTTCGAGGAAGACCCCTCGTACTACTCCGACTGGGGCGATCCTCGCGTGTTCACGATGGAGGATTACGGGGAAGGGGAGTGCGCGGGCGAGATCGTGCCGATGGTCGAGTTCGGACTGCAGGCGAGTGAGCGTGAGGTCTTCGAAGCGCAGCTCTACTTCGACGCCGGAGACATGGAGAAGGCCAAGGCGATGGCGTACAAGGCCATGCTCACCGCCGCGCAGGCTCTCGTGAAGACGGAGTTCTACGACATCAGCGACGTACCGGACCAGATCGTGTCGGAGTTCAAGACGCGCTTCCACGAGACGCAGCGCTTCAACGACCGCTTCGCCGGCTCGAAGTTCGCGAGCTACCTGTTCCAGGCCCACGAGGTCGGGGGCAATGGCGGCCGGCCGGAGCAGGCCAGGGACCGGGTCCAGGAAGCCCAGCTCTTCATCGAGGCGGCGTACAAGTGCTACGAGCGCATCGGCACCGCGGGAGCCCCGGCATGAGCGGGACCGACTCGGTGATTGCGCTCACCTCGCCGGAGATCAGCGTCAAACTGTTCGTCACCGACGACTCCGTGGTGCGCCCGCTGGAGCTGATTGCGGTCTTCCATCGTTGGATCAAAGACGACTCGCTCGAGGACGAGCTGGTGATCGACGTCGCGAACTACGAGCACGTGCCGCAGGGTCCGGGTATCGTGCTCATCTGCGACAAGGCGCACTACTACTTCGACGTGCGGCACGACCGGTGGGGCATGCGCTACCGCAGCCGCCGTGAGGCTCGCGCCGTGGGCCAGGAGGCCGTTGCACGGGCGTTTCGCTCGGCCCTGCACGCAGCCTCGCTCCTGGAGAACGACCCGGCGCTGGAAGGCCGCTACCGCTTCCGCACGGACCAGGTCGAGTTCGGCATCTACGACAGGCTCCGCGCACCGAGCACAGAAGACACGCTCGAGGCGGTGCGGCCTGCGCTAGACGCGACGGTGGAGGCGCTGTATGGCGCTCCGGCCAAGGGCTACGCGCTTCAGTCGGGTCCGAAGGAGCCGTTCATGGTGAGCATCGAGGCTCCTGGTGCGCCCGACGTTTCGGAACTGCTGGGCAAGGTCGCGGCCACGGCCGGCTGAGCCACATGACGGACGACGCACGCTTTGGGGCTGCATCCGCGCGCTTCTATGCGTCCCATCGCGACGATCCCCGCTCCATCGAGGTGGACGGACAGCAGGTCCCATGGTCCGTGCACTATCACGCGCGGTTGCGGCATTGGCTGCTCGAGCTCGAGCCCGCCGCGTCGGTGCCGCTGCAGTTGGCGGCGGCGTGCCAGCATATCCGCCGCTGGGAGGTGCCGCGCGAGGACTACGACGAGGGCCGTCGTGGGTACCGGACCTGGCGCAGCGACCTTGCGAAGATGCACGGAGAGATCGCCCGTGAGATTCTGGAGGACGTCGGATACGACGAGGCGACCATCGACCGGGTGGACCAGCTGCTTCGTAAGGTCGGCCTGGGTCGCGATCCGGAGGTCCGGCGCTTCGAAGACGCCATTTGCATGGTCTTCTTTGAGAACGAATACGTCGAGCTGGCCTCCAAGCACGACGACGCCAAGATGATCGACATCCTTCAGCGCACATGGGCGAAGATGACGCCGGCAGGACATGTCGCAGCCCGCGCCCTCGCGACCGGGTTACCGGAGCGGGAGCGCGGGCTGCTGGAGACCGCGACCTCGAGCTAGGGCGTCAGCCCATGTAGCCGTTCGCCCCGAGCTGCACCGTGGTGCCATCGGGATCAGTGAAGTACAGCTGGTCGCCCCCGCTCGTCCGGCTGTTCGGATTGGTATCGATGCGGGCCTCGATGCCCACCGCGCTCAGTCGCTCGGCGATCGCGTTGGGGTCGTAGTCGGGCACGCCCAGGCAGAAGTGGTGCGGCTGGCCCACGAAGCCCGGAATCGAATAGAGCCCGAGGAATCCGTCGCGCAGCCCCATGTTGATCCCGCCGTTCCCAGGCCGGCTCACGACTTCGAGGCCCAGGATGCGCCGGTAGAAGGCCGCCGAGGCCTCGACATCCGAGACGCCGATCGAGACGTGATTGAGCGTCTGTGCGCGCGCGACGGGTGCGGCTTGCGCCGCCGACTCGGCACCAGACACGACCTGGGGCGCGGCCATCAGCGCGACGAGCGTCCCTACCAGCTCTCGCCGCGTGATGCGACGGTCTTCGAACTTCTGGACGAGGTTTTCGAGTTCCTTGGTCATTCGGTCTCTCCGGTCATTTCAAGAGAAGGGTCCGCCGCCGCGCTCGAAGCCGGAGGGGTTGTCTTCGAAGCTCCACATGAAGGGCGGTTCGGCCCCGCACGCGCGCACATAGGCGTAGAGCTGGCCGCGGTGATGCGTAAACTCGTCGTTCAGCAGGTGGACGCACGCCGTCCCCGGGAACGACATGCCCCACGGCGTATTCACCGTGGCGCTCAGCTGCTCGTCGCCGGAACTCCCGATCGCCGCGTTGGCCTCGTCCCAGCACGCGCGGGCGAATTCTAGGATCTCGGCTCGGGTCTTGAGTCCGGCGGCCACTTCTGATTCGTCCGGGGCGTTCTTGATCTCGCCCGTCGCGATGCCCTTGGCGACCTCGCGGACGATGCCGCCCGAGGTATGCGCGACGAGCTGGGCAGGCGTACGCATGCCGGGGATGACCGTCTCCTGAAGCTTGTCCTCGGGGATCAGCTCGAGGAGTCGGAGATAGATGCCGTACTTCTGCCGGGTGTGGTCCCACACTCCGTCCAACGTGTTCTTGTTCATCAAGGCGTTCTCCTCAGTGCCACGTGACGTCCATGGCGAAGAAGTGGTCGAAGACCTCGCGAGTCGGGTGGTTCGCCTCATTGGCTTCGGGGCTACGAATGTAGAAGTCCAGCTGGACCTGCGCTGGATTGACGGCTCCGGCGCCCGACGGGCCGGTCATGTCTTGGCGGACACGGAGTGTCTCGCGCTCGCGCATCCCCTGCGTGACCATGAAGTGGATCTGATACTCCTCGTGCAGCGGCGCGCCGTTGAGCGTGGCATTCCCCCAGCCCCAGCCCGCCACATAAAGAATGCTCTTGGGCCAGTTCATGTCGCCGCACCCGGAGTCCCCATGCTCGAACAACCACGCGGCGATGCCCCCGTCGTGGCACGGTGAGAACTCCTCGAAGCGCTCGAGCTCGACGACGTAGCGTCCCTCGGGCAGATCCAACGCGGCGCGGAACGTGCCGGTGTTGGCGAGCTCATCCACGTCGACTTCGATCGTCCCGCCCACGGCCCTGACGTTCGTGCCGTCGTCCCCCATGTGGTCCCACGGTGAAGCGTCGGCGAGGGTGCCGACGTGGTAGACGCGGCTGCCCGACAGCACGAAGCGGCCGTCGTAGAGCGGGTGCTGGCCCGTCGCGTAGATGCCCATCTCCGTGCCAGGCTGGTCGGCGCTCGTCGCGGGGGTGCCCTCAGAGGCAGAGGGCTGCTGCTGGATCTGACAGGAGGAGGCAACCAGGGCCAAGGCCATGAGAGGTAGGGTCCATGTCCGGCCTGCTGGGGCATGCCGCGTCATTCGATCGATCACCGTGACTCCTCCTGCGTGTCAGGATCCGGCCCGGAGCGGTCCGAGCCGACATTCCGCCTGAAAAGGTACCGTGTCCTGATAGACCTTCGTGCCACTGATCCGGTGGACGGTGAGGTCGTCGACCTCGGCTGTTTCCAGGATGCCCCACACGGCTCCCCGGGAGGTGTTGCCGTCCATCACGAGGACGAGGGGATCGCGCTGGCCACCCTCCGGCTGCAGATCCACTGATCCTACCCCCATCCTCCTGGAAGACGACACGACCACCCGGTACTCACTGTCGGCGTCCTCCCATTGAACGGAGTGGTTCAGAGTAGCCGCCCACTTCGTCGAAACGGAGTAGACGCAGGTCCCGTTCAGTTCAGCCTCGTCGCGGCCCCCCCACGACGCCTCTGCGGCGCCTTCGCTCCGCGGACCTGGCCGCACGCAAGCCGCGAGCCCGACCACGAGCAGAGGCAGCGCGAGCCACGCGAACCGTCTAAGGGCACGGACTTCCGTTGGTTCCAACAGCTGCATCCTTCGCGCGATCTCTACTCAAGGATCTTGACGACCGTCCGAATCTGCCCGCGCGGCCATTGGACCGAAAGGCCGGCCCCCGCGGTAGATTCCTTGCTCGGTAGCCCACGCAATTCCAGCCCTGAACCAGAATGAGACGAGTAACCGTCCTCCGGCTCTTGTTGGCTCTGCTCCTCGTGCCGGGAGCGCTCCAGGCGCAGGTCGCCGAGGCGCCCGTCCGCTACGAGACGGACTTTCTCAGCGCCGACTTCCATGCCGGCAGGCGCGAGGCCGTGAGGCGCGCGCTTCCCAGGGACGGCCTCGCACTCCTGTTCGGGGCGCCGGTTCGGAACCGCTCGGCTGATACGAGTTTCGAGTACAGACAATCCAGTGACCTGCGCTACCTGACGGGGAGTACCGAGCCGGGCACGGTGCTGCTCCTGGCGCCGGGCGGCGTCGTAGTCGACGGCCGCACGGTTCGCGAGGTCCTGTTCGTGCCACCACGCGACCCCTCCCAGGAGGTCTGGGACGGTCGACGCTTCGGCACTGAGCGAGCGATGGCTCAGCTCGGCGTCGAGCTGGCCGTGGAGTCCACGCGCTTCAACGAGATCGTGGTGCCCCTGCTCAGGGACGCCAACCATCCGCTCTTTCACTTGCCTCTGCCTGTGGGCGTGGAGCCGCGCACTGCATTAGCTGCGCAACTCGAAGTCTTTCTCGCGCATGTGCAGCCCGCGGACCCTCGAGGTGGAACGCCTCCCGCGGGCGCGCGCACCTCGGACCCGACCTTGCTCCGCGGCGTCGTGGACCGGCTCCGCGAGATCAAGACCGACGACGAGATGGTGCTGCTCCGGCGGGCGATCGACATCACCGCGGAAGCGCACCGCGAAGTCATGGCGCAGGTCGAGCCCGGGTGGGCCGAGTATGAGATCGAGGCTCTCATCGAGTACACGTTCAAGAGGAACGGAGCAGAGGAGCCCGGCTTCCCGAGCATCGTCGGAAGCGGCGAGAACTCGGTGATCCTGCACTACGAGTCGAACCGCCGCACCACGAAGCCGGGCGACGTGATCGTCATCGACATCGGCGCCGAGTACCACGGCTACTCCGCTGATGTCACCCGGACGATCCCGGTCGACGGACGCTTCACACCGGAGCAGCGGGCGATCTACGAGATCGTACTCGCTGCTCAGGAGGCCGGCATCGCCGCGACGCGCGCTGGCAACATGTTCTTCGCGCCTCACCAGGCCGCCCAGCAGGTCCTCGCCCGGGGACTCGCAGATCTGGGGCTCATCCGGAACGCGAGCGACGGCGCGGGGCTCCGTCGCTTCTTCATGCACGGCACGAGTCACTACCTGGGCCTCGACGTGCATGACGTCGGCTCGGGTGGGCCGATGGCGCCAGGGACCGTGATCACCGTCGAGCCGGGCATTTACATTGCTGCCGCCGACGATATCGATCCGAAGTGGTGGAACATCGGTGTGCGCATCGAGGACGACGTGCTGGTGACCGAGAGTGGCCCCGTGATGTTGTCGGCCGGTGCTCCGCGGACGGTAGCGGACATCGAGCGGGTCATGGGGGCGAGGTGAGACGCCGCCTGTAGTGCGCGTCCTAAGACGTCGAGACCCCCACGCCCTTCTCGTATAGGAAGGTGGGCGCCAGGTCGGCGCCGTTCGGCCACTCGATGGTTCCGGTCTCTTCGTTTACATAAACCTGCCGGAAGAAATCTGGATCCCGCAGTGGCTCGAACACCTCACCCCACAACTCCTGACTGAGGTCGACGTCTTTGACGGCTTGGTCGTCGAACCAAACCCTGATCGCCCGGGGGCCGACGCACTCCACAGCGGTCACGTGAACGAGCATCTTGACCATCATCGTAGGGGTTCCACGGGCAAGAGGTGCCGATGTTCGCGCGCTCGATTCCAGTTCACCTCAAGCTCTTCAGCATGAAGATCTGCCCACTCGAGCAGAAGACGCAACGCCCGTGGGGGAAAGTCACCAATGACGGTCCCACTCCGGAGTTCGAGTACCACCTCGGCGCCTTGGTGGCGCGCATGCAGGTGCGGCGGGTCGTGGTCTCGGTAGTTCATGAAGACCACGATTCCGTAGAAGCGACTGATGACGGGCATCCGCGAGGCGGTGAAAGGAGGCGACCCTTCACTGTGCTCTCGACGGAGGGGTGCCCGAATGCTCGGATGGGCGGGGCGTTCTGTACAACTGCTCTGAGGACCCACGCTCGATCGTGCCACGCCGGTGGCGCTGGGGTGGCTCGACCCTGAACTGTCGCGCTACTCCGTAGCAGCGGCGACTGCCCCTACGGGTAGGACAAGGTCCTTCGAAGAGCGGTCGCGCCGTGCCGCGAAGAACCGGACGACGCGGTCTTCTTGGACCGCCAGGGCGGGCACGACCAGCATGACGAGCACGGTGGCGAACAGAATTCCGAAGCCCAACGAGACGGCGGTGGGTGTCAGGAACTGAGCCTGGATGCTCTTCTCGAAGATGAGTGGAGAGATACCCAGGAACGTGGTCACCGAGGTCAGGAAGATGGGCCTGAAGCGAGCCTGAGCGGCTGACACGAGTGCATCCTCCAGGCCAGCGCCTTCCTCGCGCTCCGTGCGCACGAAGTCCATGAAGACGAGCGAGTCGTTCACCACCACACCGCTCAGCCCGATGATGCCGAAGAGGCTGAACAGCCCGACGGGCACTCCTAGGAGCGCGTGCCCGATGAACGCGCCGATCACCCCGAAGGGAATGACCGCCATGATCACCAGCGGCTGCAGATAGGAGTTCAGCGGAATGGCGAGGAGGGCGAAAATCACCAGGAGGGCCAGCGCGAAGCCGGAACCGAGGGAGGCGAAGGTCTCGCCCTGCTCCTGCCGCTCGCCGGTCAGGCTGATTGCCACCTCGGGGTGTCGCTGCCGCAACTGGGGTACCACGGCCCGCTCGAATTCGCGAGCGACTTCATCGGTCGTGACCACGGCTTCGTCAGCGTCCGCGGTCACGGCCACAACTCGGGCGCCGTTCCGGCGCGAGATGCTGGTGGGCGTCGACCCCAGCGAGACGTCCGCGACCTGCTGCAGCGGCACCCTGGTCCGATCGGGGGTCGATACGCGGAAGTCCAGGAGGTCGGAAATGGCGTCGCGTTCGCCTTCTGGCAGACGCACATAGACCGGCACCTCCTCACCGTCCCGCTGGAGCCTTTGCACTTCGGCACCGAAGAAGGCACCGCGGACCTGGCTCGCGAGATCGTCCAGCGAGATGCCAAGAGAGCGGGCCTCGGGGCGCAGGGCCAGCTGAAACTCGGGCTCGCCCTGGTCTTCGTCCGTCAGGATGTCGAACACGCCTGCGAAACGCCCGAGTTCCTCGGCAACATCGGCTGACGCCAGCTCCAATGCGTCGATGTTCTCCGAGGAGAGCTCGACCTGGATCGCCGCCGCGATCTGAAAGAAGTCTGATGTGAGCGTGAACGAGCGCGCCTCGGTCAGGTCGGGTAACTCCTCCCGCCAAGCGGCCTCGAACTCCGCCGGTGTGAACTCGCTGAGCTCGGGTGAGGGCAGCTCTACGGTCAACGACCCGACATTGGATGCGACGCCGCTGGGTGTATCGGTCTGCCCGGGCCCGCCGCCGCCTCCTCCTCCTCCCACCACGCTGTAGAGGTTCTGGATGGCGTCGGGATGGTCGTCGGGCAGGGTCGCACGAAGGTTCTCCCCCGCCCGCAGTGCCGAGCTCTCGATCTCCTGAAGCACCTCGAGCGTCCGAGTCGCCGGCGTTCCCGGAGGCATCTGAAGGCTGGCGACGACCGTCTCTCCCTGAATCGAAGGCAGGAACGAGAACGGCAGGCGACCTCCGCCGATGAGCCCTGCGCAGACGAGAATCGAGGCCGTCGCACCGGCCATCACCACTCCGGAGTTGCGGGTGGCGTAGCGGACGGCACGCGTGAGCGGGCCACGCACGAAGCGCTGAAGCGAGCGGTCCACTCTGGCGCGCACGCGATCGAGCGCGCGCAGGATCCACCAGCGTCCGGCCTTGGGTTTGGGAGCGTGGGACAGGTGCATCGGGAGGATGAACAGCGCCTCCCCGAGGGACAGCAGCAGGACGACGATCACGACGAGGGGCAGGTCCCGCAGCAGCGGTCCGAGTGCTCCGGATACGAACAGCAGGGGCGCGAAGGCTGCAACCGTCGTCAGGATCGCGAAGATGACCGGGCGCGCGATACGCACCGCGCCGCGTTCGGCGGCCTCCAGCGGCGAGAAGCCCTTCTCCCGTTCGGCGAAGATGTTCTCCCCCATGACGATCGCGTCGTCGACGACGATGCCGAGCGCCAGGATGAAGCCGAACAGAGAGATGACGTTGAGCGACACGTCCAAGAGCGCGAGCAGCGCGAACGCTCCAACGAAGGAGATCCCGATGCCGATGGCGGTCCACGCAGCGAGCCGCAGCTCGAGGAAGAGCGTGAGCGCGATGAGGACGAGGGCCAAGCCGAGCAGACCGTTTCGCACGAGGAGCCCGAGCCGGCCCTCGAGGACAACCGACTGGTCCTGCCACAGCGTGAGGTCGACACCGGCGGGCAGAGACCTCTCGAATTCTTCTGCGGTGGTCCTCACCGCGTCTGCGATATCGAGGACGTCTTCCTGACCGACTCGGTAGGCGCTCACCACGACCGCGGGCGCTCCGTTGAAGGTCGTCGCCAAATCCGAGTCCGCGAAGCCGTCGGTCACACGGGCGATATCGCCGAGCTGAACTTCAGTTCCGTTGGGCTGGGTGATGACGACGATTTCGCGGAAGTCGTTTGCAGTCTCGTTCCGACCCCTCGTGCGCAGCAGGACCCGGCCAGCCGTCGTCTCGATGTCGCCGCCCGACAGCTCCAGGATTTCCCGTCGCACGATGGACGCCAGATCGGCCAGGCTGATTCGGTAGGAGTCGAGGACGTCCTTGGAGACTTCGATCGCGATCTCGTAATCGCGGGCCCCTGAGACCTGGACGTCGGAGATATCGGACAGGGCGATCAGGTCGTCTCGGAAATCGTTCGCCAAGTGCTTCAGCGGGGCCTCGCCGACCGGTCCGGACAGCACGACCTCCACGACAAGCGAACGGGGTGAGGCGAGGGTGGCGACCGGCCGCTCGATCTCGACGGGGAACGTGCGGATACGGTCGACGGCCGACTTGACCTCGTCGAGCACCTGCTGCTTGTCCGAGCCGCTGCGGATCTCAGCGATGACAACGGCCAGTCCCTGGGACGCCGTGGCGTTGATCTCTAGGATCTCATCGATCGCATCCAGCCGGGACTCGATCGGAATCACGACCGCTTCCTCCACCTCCACCGGCGTGGCGCCGGGATAGGCCACGGAGATGTTGATGAGGTCCGGCGTGAAGTCGGGGAAGATCTGCTTGCGGACCGAAAGGGCGCCCAAGGCGCCCGCGACGAGGATGAAGATCATCAGGAGGTTGGCCGTGACCCCATTCCGGATCATCCATCGGATGGCAGTGCTCATTGCGAACGATCTCCCGAGCCCGCTGGGGTGTTGTCCGCCGGGAGGGTGATCGACGCGTCCACTTCCATGCCCTCGGTCACGACTGCGGGAGCGGCGACCACGACCTCGGCCCCCTCGGGCAAGTCCCCCGTCACGAAGACGGTGTCCTGGACCTCTTGGACGACCTGCACGGGCGCAGAGCGAAGGATGTCGTCTTTCGAGATGACCCAGACGACGGACCCCTCCCGGAGGGCGGGCCGCGGCACGGCGAAATACCGTTCGAGGCGACGTCCTTCGAGGCTCGCCCGTACGTAGGATCCGATCAGCAGCGGAGGTCGGCCCTCGCCGTCGAACGCGCGTGGGACGCGCACGACGACCTCGATGGTTCGCGTCGTCTCGTCCAGGGCCCCGGAGGCACGGTCGACGTAGCCATCCCAGTCGTGCCAGGTGCCACCGAACTCGGCGTGCACCGTGGCCGGAATCCGCCGAGTGGCGGTCTCTGACCAGAGATCGTCGAGGAGCACGAGCTGGCGTGTGCTCAGAGAGATCACCACCTCGACCTCGTCCGTCGCGTACAGCTCTGCGATCGCCTGGCCCGGAGCCACGTATTGCCCCACGTCGACTGACTCCGAGCGGACGCGGCCCGTGAAGGGGGCGGTCACGATCGTACGACCCAAGGCCAGTTGGGCGTCGGCCAGCTGAGCCTCCGCCCTGGCCAAGGCCGCCTCTGCGGCGTCGACTTGAGGCTGCCGCATCGCCAACCGCCCGGACAGCGTGGTATCGGCGACTTCCTCGCCGCCCACCCGCGCCCTGAGCATGCGATATTCCTCCTGCGCGATCACTTGCTCCTGACGAGCCAACGCGACCTCCACCTCGCGCTGGGCCACGTCGGCCCGAGCGATTGCGACGGCGTTGCGGTAGCTCTCCGGGTCGATCTCGAGCAGTGGGTCGCCGGCCTGGAACACGCCGCCACGTGCGAGGGCCGGTGAGAGACGCACCACCCGGCCCCCGACCTGCGGTGCGAGGGAGATCTCAGCTACGGGTCGCACCGTGCCTGACCCCTCGACCGAGAGCGAGCCCTCTCGTGCGAACAGAGGCATCGTCGAAACTGCGGGAAGGGTGCGCACAGCCGGCGCGCGCACAGGTTCGGGCCGGGTCACCACGAGGCCGGCCATGGCGATGACTCCCAACAGGACGATCCCTAACGGGAGAAGCCGGCGGCGCTTCGAGCGCGGTTCGTTCCTTGGGGGTTCCTCGAGGTTGTCGCTCATGTCGTGTCGCCCGGGGTTCATGATTCGGGAGTCTCTTCGATCCAGGAGCCGCCGAGCGCCCGGTGCACGCCAAGGCGAGCCTCGGCCAGCTCGCGCTCGGAGGTCGCGCGCGTGTCTTCGACGTTCAGGGTGGTCCTGAGGGCATCCAGGTAGGCGACATAATCGCCGATTCCCAGATCGAGGCGGCGGAGCTGATTGTCCGCCGAGGCCTGGGCCGCCACGAGCTGGTCGTCGAGGATCAGCTTGCGCTCCCTCTGGGCATTGAAGAGGGCAAGGCCGGCATCGACTTCTTGGAATGCAGTCAGGACCGCAGTCGCGTAGCGAGCCGCC
This sequence comes from Gemmatimonadota bacterium, assembly GCA_029863645.1. Classification (GTDB taxonomy): domain Bacteria; phylum Gemmatimonadota; class Gemmatimonadetes; order Longimicrobiales; family Gaopeijiaceae; genus UBA2982. The sequence goes on along the minus strand of JAOTVA010000034.1, from coordinate 12,649 downwards.
TCCTGCTCATATCGGGCCTGAGCGACTTCCTGATCCGCCTTCAACCGGCCCCCAGAGAAGATCGGGGCCGTCAGAGAGGTCACGAAGCTCGTGAAGAACTGGCCCGGCCGAAGCAGGTTGGAGAGCTCGCTGCTCTGTTGACCGGCTGAGCCAGTGAGCAAGATCGAAGGCCACCGCGCGGCGGCACGCTCGCCTACGCGTTGCCGCGCAGCCTCGAGGCGCAGGGCCGCGGATCGCAGGTCGGGTCTGTTCTGGAGGAGCGCCGAGGGGAGTCCCGCGGGAATCGCGTCCATGCGGACTTCAGGCGCCGCTCCGTCGACCGAGGTCTCGTCGAGCTCATGGGGGTAGCGCCCCAAGAGCACGGCGAGCCGTCCACGTGTCGCGGTGATCTGGCTGCCGAGAAGGGGCAGAAGCGCCCGCGACGCGTTCAAGTCCTGCTGGATCTGGTAGAGCTCCAGCGACGTCACGACGCCCCGCCGGTAGCGATCGTCCGTCAGCGTGAGTCGCTCGGACAACAGATCGACCTGCTCCTGACGGATTCGCTGCCGAGCGGTCAACTCTCGGAGCTCGAAGTACGCCGCGATCGTCTCGGCGGCCACCGAGATCCGAACGGTTTCGAAGTCGGAAGCCGTCGCGAGCGCGTCGGCCATGGCCGCGTTCCTGCCGTTGCGGACCCGACCCCAGAAGTCCAACTCGTAGGAAAGGCCGAGGCTGGCCCCGAACGTCTCGAACGAGAAGCGATCCGGCCCGTCCCCCAGAGGACTGCCGCCCTCGTCTCCGCCGAAGATCGCGCCGAACTGGCCCGAATTGGCGGGCTGGTCGATCCTGCTGAAGTCGACTCCGACCTGAGCGGACGGAAACAGGGCCGATCGCGCGATGCGGTACTGTGCCCGCACCTCTTCGATGCGTCCCACCGCCTCACGCAGGTCCAGGTTGGATGCGATCGCATCCGTGACGAGCCGATCCAGAGTGGGATCGCCGAAGGTGGACCACCACGCAGTAGCCCGAGCCGCCCCCGGGGCGTCCGCAGTCGAGAAGCGCTCCGGGATTCTCTCCAGGGGAGCGACCTCGATGGGCTCCGGGTTGAAGGAGCAGGCGCCCAACAGTGTGACGAGGGCGACGGACCAGACCGTGGCCGGCAGGCATGCCCGGGGTCGACTCGCGGGGGGGTGTTCGATCAACGGAGAGGTCCTACGGCAAAGGATGTCCATTAATAGTACAATAATATCTAGACAATCTTTGTACAAGAGTGAGAGGCCGGCTAGACGTCGTCGCGCGGGTGGAGCTCAGGCTTGCGGCGCCGCGGGCTTCGCTGGCAGAATCCCAGGTCCCCGGGACACGCCTCCTTCCGAGACCGGTGAGGTGCACCCGGTACTGACGGAGGCTCCTGTCTCGCGGGGCTTCATGGAGGGGACCGTGACGATACGCGCGCTCCACCGAGGGGTTTTGTGGTTCGGCCTAGAGAGCACCGCCGTCTTCGTGCTCGTCGCCGGTCCCTTCCTCGGGGGCTGGGTGCTCTCTCCGCTGCTTTGGGCAGCGGTTCCATGGGTGCGCAGCCGGCAGGCCCGGGCGGAGGTATGACGAAGCCCTGGCCCCGTCGTCTCGCCTGGTTCCTGGTGGTCTCCTACGTGGCCGCCGCCCCGGCCATGGTCGTGCTGGAGTCGCGCGACGCGCTTTTCTCTCAGCGCTTCGATCTGCCCGCCTGGCTCATCTACGTCACGGTGATCGTTCAGGTAGTGAGCGTCGTGCTCATCGTCTCGGGACGGCACGCGCAGAAGGCCGCCCTTGTGCTTTCTGCTACCACGCTGGGCGCCCTATTCTCGCACATCCGTATCGGCTCGCCGTTCACCGCCATCCCGGCGCTCGCCTTCACTGTGGCTCAGTTCTGGCTGGCCGTCCAGTTGGGGCGGGCCGACGATGAGACCGCCGGCTAGAGTCCGAACTGCCGCGCGTGGTGATCCAAGTGGCGGTATCCCCAGCGCCCCCGCTCCCCGGCTGACATCCTGCCGAAGACGGGATGCGTCATCGCGGCGGGATCGAGCCGGTCGACGAACGCTTGGGTCGTACCCAGGAGCTCGTTCAGGTCGGCCTTGAACTCGGCCGGCGGCGTGCCGTCCGCTTCCTGATCGCACTCGGGCATCGTCGGGATGCCTTTCGGCCACGGGACCGGCAGGGTGTTGGCGACGAGCCGCATGAACGTGCGACCCACCAGGTTGGTTCGGTCCGTGACTGGCCGATCGCCCATGCACGCCGCGAAGGCATCGGTCAGATGGCAGATCATTCCGTGAGCGGACATGCGACCCCACCGCCTCGGCGAATCCGGCGTCACGCTGGCGATGCGGGCCAAGATGGTTCTCCTGTCGTCAGGATTCAACAAGCTTCCCACGGCGCCTCCGACTCAGACGTTGAAGCGAACGTGCATGATGTCCCCGTCCGCCACCACATAGTCTTGCCCTTCCACCTGTAGCTTACCCGCGGCCTTCACCCCGGCCTCCGTGCCGTGCTCGATGAAGACCGCGTAGGGCGTCACTTCGGCGCGAATGAAGCCGCGCTCCAGGTCCGAGTGGATCTTGCCCGACGCACGCCGTGCCTTGGTGCCTCGGCGAATCGTCCAGGCGCGTACCTCGTCGGGTCCGACCGTGAAGAAGGAGATCAGGTCTAACAGGCCGTAGGCGGCACGGATGAAGCGGTCGAGCGCGGATGCCGACAGGCCCAGGTCGCGAAGGAATTCGGCTTGGTCATCGGGCTCCATGCCCGCGATGTCGGCCTCCACGGAGGCGCACAGCGTGAGGCCCGCGGCGCCGAGCTCGGCGATGCGCCGCTCTAACGCCTCCGGCATCGGGTCCCCGGCCCGGCCTTCGGACCGGTTCACCGCTACGAGTAGGGGACGGTCGGTGAGCAGGCCGAACCCTCGCAGCAGGGCACGGTCCAGGTCAGCCTCGGGGACGAGCCGGATCGGGCGCTCCTCCTCGAGCGTGGCCTTGGCGAGCTCGAATGCGGCGATCTCCTGAGGGGTCGCCTTTTCCTTCTTGGCCCGCTCCAAGCGCTTCTCGACGATGTCCAAGTCGGCGAAGACGCACTCGGTGTGGAATGCCTCCAAGTCGCCTGCCGGATCGGGCGCGCCTTCGATGGCCGGGTTGTCGAAGTCGCGCAGCACGAGACACAGCGCTTCCTGATCCCGGATCTGCTGTAGCCCGCGCGGCGACAGGCCCTTCTGGTCCGAGCCGTGCTCACCGGGGACGTCGCAGAACGACATCTCCGCGTAGGTCGTCTTCTTCGGCGAGAAGATGCCCGACAGCTTGTCGATGCGCTCGTCGGGAACCCGCACCGTGCCCAGCCGGACCTCGCCGCCGTACCCGACGGGCACGTCGAGCCCGGTCATCGTATTGAAGACGGTGGTCTTCCCAGACCCACCGAAGCCGACCAAACCAATTTTCATTCGGCAGGTCGTTGAAGGGCGGGGGCGCACCGCGTTACGGTGCCACGGCCCCAGATTCTAGGCGGGACGACGAAGGCATAGCCGACACTACGTCGAGGAGTTCCAACGACGAAGCTGGGGCCGTGCCGCCGTAACCCAACAACTCTCGAGATCATGTCACTCCTGGTTGTGGGCGCAGGGGGATCGCGGACCATTAGGTCGTCTCTCCTTCTCGCCGTAGGGCAAGGCTACGACTCGTCGTCGTTCCTACTACTGGTCTCGCGAGACCCCTGCGCGCGGTGCACCCCCGCCCTTCAACGACCTGCAGCCCTATCTTATTTCCGTGTCCACCCCGGATTCGCCCTCCGAACGGGCGATGATAGCGGCGCCGCACGAGTCGCTGAAGATGTTGACGACGGTCCGGTACATATCCAGCGGCCGGTCGATGGCCAACATGGCGCCGACGATCAGGTTCACGTCGGGCCCTCGGAGGCCCACGGCCTCGAGCACAATGAAGATCACTACGAGGCCCGCCGACGGGACCGCGGCCGCTCCGATCGAGGCGAGGAGTGCCGTGAGGATGACGATCCCTTGCTGCATGATGGTGAGATCGAAGCCCAGGACCTGCGCGATGAAGAGCGCGCCGGCGCACTCGAAGACCGCCGTGCCGTCCATGTTCACCGTCGCGCCCATGGGGAGCACGAACGACGCCACCTTGTTCGACACGCCGACCTTGTTCTCCACGCTGTCGAGTGTCACCGGCAGCGTCGCGCCCGATGAGCTCGTCGAGAACGCGATGAGCATGGGGTCACGCATGTTGGCGAAGTGGATGCGCGGTGAGATCCGTCCGAGCACGATGAGGAGCACGGGCAGTGTGATGAACAGGTGCACCGTGAGGCCGGAGAAGATCGTCAATGCGTATAGCGCGAGCGGCCGGAACGAGTCGAAGCCGGTCGTGCCCACCATCCTGGTGATGAGCGCGAAGACGCCGATCGGCAGGAATTTGATGATGCCCGACGTCAGCTGCATCATCACGTGGAAGAGCGCGTCGAAGAGCTCGATGACCGTCTCGCGGCTCTTCCCGGGCAGTGTGGTGATGGCCACGCCGAAGACGATGGAGAAGAAGATCAACGCGAGCATGTCGGCCGAAGCCGCGGCCTGGAAGACGTTCTCCGGCACGATGTCGAGCAGGAGCTGGACCGGCGACTGAGGCGTCTCGAGCGGGGGGAGATCGGCCTGGGTCGTCTCGGTCATGTTCGCGCCGACACCGGGCCGAATGAGGTTGACCATGAAGAGCGCGACCGTCGTGGCCAGCAGGCTCGAGAGCACGTAGTAGCCGAGCGTCTTGGAGAACAGGCGGCCCAGCGCGCGTCCTCCGCCCACGGACGCGACGCCTGAAATGATCGAGGTGAGCACCAGCGGGACGATGATCATCCGCAGGAGCCGCATGAAGAGGTCGCCGATCCAGCCCAAGCGGGCGGCGGCGGGCGCTCCGAAGATGAGACCCGTCAGAGCCCCGAGGACCATAGCGACGAGGACTTGCCAGTGGAGCTGACGGTACCAGGGCAGATCGGGGCGGTGTTCCATGGCGGCGACCTTACCAGACCCACCAGGGGGCGGCAAGGCGGTCGGCACGTGGCAGCGGGCTCAGCGGCGCGATACCACCTCCGCCCGCTCGATCACGTCCCCTTCCAGCACCCGGTCCAACGTGTCGTCGCCGCTCACGAGCCGCCCTACCACGGTATAGTCGTGATCGAGCCTCGGATTATCGACGAGGTTGATGAAGAGCTGTCCATCGCCGGTGTCGCGGCCGCGGGTGGAAATACCCACGGTGCCCCGCCAATGGGGCGTCCCGCCCACCTCGTCGCGCGTGTATGCGCCGTCGCCCTGGTACTCGTTCGCGCCTGGGCTGCCCCCCTGGATGACGAAGTTCGGCGCCCACCGGTGGAAGGTGAGCCCGTCGTAGTACCCTGCGCGGGCGAGCCGCACGACCCTGGCGACATTGGTCGTCGCTTGGTCCGCGAGCAGCGCGATGACCATGGTGTTCCCACCACGCATGTGAAGCGTGAGCGTCGACCGCTCCAGCGATCTCAGCTCGGGAAGGGTCGGGACCGGCGCACGGGGCAGGGGCTCCGGCTCGGCGGTGTACTCGCCCCCGGTCCAGGCCTCGAGCACCGTGACGACGGCGGCGGCTACGCGCGGGTCGTAGTCTCTCAGGAACGGAACGAGGTCCCGCGTCATCGACTCATCGCCGAGCGCTTCGATGCGTTCCAACAGCGCGAGGCGAGAGTCGCGCCAGGTCTCTCGTTGCTCCCTCGAGATGCGCTCGAACGTCGTCAAGAGTGCGGAGGCTACGCGCAAACGATCAGGCGCCCCCTCCAAGAGCTCGGCGACGGTCATGAGCAGCTGGGGGTCGTCGCTGTCGAGCTGCTCCAATAGGAAGTCATCGAGCCCATGGCCTTCGACCGCGAACAGGCCGCGGAGCGCCTCTGTACGCACGTTGGGGCTCGGGTCGATGCCGAGCGTGAAGAGGGCTTCTACGTCCCTCGTCTCCCGGGCCGCACGGGCGGCATACGCACGGACGAACGGGCTATCGTGCTCCACGAAGGCCGGCAGCAGCGGCGCGACCCGGCCGGGGTCGAGGCGGGCGAGCGAGACGAGCGCCTGTGCGGCGGGCTGCCAGGTGGAGCCCTGTGTGCCGAGTTCCGCCGCGACTTCGGCGAGGAGCGTCCGTTGGGGCCCGACGGACGGACACGTGCCGGACAAGGCCGCGAGCGCCACCAGGCGTACCGCTGGGTGGGCAGCCGGGGCAGCTGCGCTCATCAGCTGCTCGCACCGTGGCTCCGTCCGTGACCGCGCGGCCACGTATCGCACGGCCTCCGTGGCCACGCGCGCGGAGGTGTCTGCGAGCGCCCCGGCTAGAAGGCCCTCGCGGGCCGAGGGCGGCGATGCGTTCATGAAGCCCAGGATCGCGCGTCGCACCTCCGGCTCCGGGTCGGCTGCCGCAGTACGCATCAGCTCCAGGGAGAGGCGCCGCGAACGGCCCAGGGCGTAGACCGCCAGGCCCCGAATACGGCCTGCCGTGGCCACGGCATCTTCTGACTCACCGTCGCCACCGTATGTCATCAGCGCTGCAAGGACGTCTGCGGCGGGCCGGTCCAGCGGGGCTCCAGGGGACCGCCGCGTGAGGGACTCGAATCCCGACGCCACGCCCACAAGCGTTTCGGGCGGTGCATCCACCTGCGCACCCGCTGGCGCAGCCGCTGGCGCAGCCGCCAGCGCGACAAGCGCGCCTTCCACGCTCCGCCTGTGCGGCTCGGCGAGCGTCAGCCTCCCCAGGGAGTGTGCGAGTATGCCACGCACACCGGCGTCGGCTTCGCGCGGGACGCGCTCCAGCAGGGCACCGAGCACGGCCCCACCGTCGCCTCGGTGAACGGACTGCGCCAGCGCCTCCGCGGCCGCGCCTCGCACCGCGGCGACGGGGTCCTCGAGGAGCGGGGCGATGGAGTCGGAAAGTCCCGGGTTTTCGAGCCGGCCCAACGCGCGGACGGCTGTACGACGCATGAACGCGTTGTCGAGCTCCAGCGCATCGAGCAGTGTCGTGAGTGCTGGCCCACCCGAGGGACGGGCATCCTCGGCGTCGACGATCTCGCGATACGTCCCGCCCGTGCGGTCCGGGCGCCCGGCGTCCGGGACGCATGCAGCAGCCAGGATCAGGGCGAGGAGTGCCAGTCGGCCTCCCTTCGCGGTGCCTGGCTGAGCGCGGCTAGTCGCGAGCATTCCGGATAGGAAGCTCAGCGCCGACTGGGGCGCTAGAACGCTTCCAGCTTGTGGAAGACCTCGGTGCCGTTCTTGAACCAGTGCTCCCGGAACGGATAAGGCGAGACTTCCTGCCGAAGCAGATCCGTGGTGATGGGGTGGGGGAAGAGCGTCATGTCCCCGCCCTCGTTTTCGTGCACCGTGTAGTCGCCGCTGATCTGCAGGATCGTCCGCAGGCGTTCCGTCCCGTTCATCATGAAGCCCTGCAGCAGATGGGTCGTGGTCTCCCACGCGCCGGGCGTGACGCTCAGGTCGAGAATCGGCGCACCCGCACCGAATACGCGGATCCGCACGCGATCCTTCGTCTCGATGAACTGGGCGTCGATGTTCTGGTCGTAGTACGGGAAGTGGAACCGCTCCGACTTGATCCGTCGCGCTTCCTCAGACGTCGTCGCAGCGAGGAACGGGAAGAGTCCCGCTTTGGCGTGCTGGCCCCAAGCGGCCACCAGCGGAGGCACGATGACTGCGAACATGACCTCGGTGTACGGCCCTACCACGCTGTCGTCGAACAAGAAGGCGTTTACCGACAGCACGCTGCGCTGGTGACGCACCTCGATGGGCTCGAGGTGGTCGGGCAATAGGGCGCGCGCGTCAGCCGTCGCCATCTCGAAGAACGCGCTGACGCCTGTGTGGAAGCGATAGCTCCCTACGACTGACACAGGCCGTACCGATCCAGGACCTTGGCAATGGTCGTCGCGCCCTCGAGGAGATCCTCTGGCGTGTGCGCCGCGGAGATGGACATCCGGAAGCGCGACTTGTGCTTCCCGACCGCGGGATAGCGGACCGGGTTGATGAACACGCCCGCGCGCATGAGCTCTTCGCCGATGGCGAAAATGCGTGCGTCGTCGCGGACCATGATCGGGATCACATGAGACGTCGACTGTCCGATCGGCACACCGCGCTCGCCGAGCAGCTGCTGCATGCGGGCCACGTTGTCCCACAGCTTCGTCCGCAGCTCCGGCTCTTTCTGAGAGATTTCGAGCGCCTTCCGCAGACCGGCCACGACGACCGGCGACAGCGCGCACGAGAAGAAGCGCGAACGAGAGAAGCCGCGCAGGTAGTTGATGAGCTGCTGGGAGCCGACCACGTAACCACCCTGGCCGCCGAGGCTCTTCGAGAAGGTACCGAGGTGGATGTCGACTTCGTCCTCGACGCCTTGATCCTCGGCCACGCCCTTGCCCGTCGGGCCGAACAGGAAGGCCGAGTGGGCCTCGTCGATCATCAGGCGCGCACCATGCTTCTTGCAGACCTCGATGAGCTCCGGGAGCGGTGGTACGTCGCCGTCCATGGAGTACACGCCCTCGACGATGACCAGCTTCTTGCCGTCGAAGCCCGACAGCTTGCGGTCGAGGTCGTCGGCCCGGTTGTGTCGGAAGAAGCGCGACTTGGCTTTCGACAGGATCATGCCGTCGACGATTGATGCATGCGCGAACTGGTCGGCGACGATGAGGTCGCCCGAGCGCATCAGTCCGGCGATCGTCCCTACGTTGGCACTGTATCCGGTTGGGAAGAGGAGCGTGGCTTCCTTGCCCTTGAAGGCGGCCATCTCGTCCGCGAACTGCTTGTGAAGGATGGTTGTGCCGCTGAGGATCGGCGATCCGGACGCTCCGCCACCGAAGATTTCGGCGGCTTCCTGGATGGCCTTCTTCACCTCGGGGCGATACGAGAGGCCCAGATAGTTGTACGACGCGAAGTTGACGAGCCCGCGACGAATCTCGCCGGTCTTGGTGTCCGTGATGTCCACGCGCGTGCCGGGCTGCGTGTGGAGCGGGAGCTCGTAGAGATAGTATCCGGCCGGCTCGACCTGGGAGTACCAGTCGTCGAAGGGCTCGAGAAGGGCGAAGGGGTCGTCACCCGCGCCGAAGTAGAAGTTCGTATAGTCGTATTCCATCGCTCCCGGGACGGTGGGCGGCGCGTGCGTGCCCTCCTCCTCGAGTTCGATGCGTCGAACCGGAGCCTGGGCCCCGACGCTCTTGTTGTCAGACATAGCCTTACCACGTTATGGGCTGAACGGCGCAACCCCCAATCTCCAGAAAAGTCCGTCATCTATCAAGGATGCCGTAGACACCTGGTGATGGGAGGGCTTCAGGGCCCATCCGACCCGGACGCAGAGATGGAGGTTTCTGCCTCTTCCACGAGGCGCCCGAAGAGGTCGTCGAGGACCCGGCGACGGCGCTGCACTATGCTGCGGTAGAGGGCGCGCACGCCCAAGTATGTGATCCCTAGCGTCGCCACCGGCAGTGCGATGGCGAGGGCGGGGGACCCGAGAGCCAGCCCGATCGGCATTCCGCCTCCGACGCCCGCGCCGATACCCACCCCCCCGCCGATACCGCCGAAGAGCCCCCCGGCCATTTGCGAGAAGTTCTCGTGAACCTGGATCTGCGTGGCCCCGTCGCGCGAAGTGACCAGGACCCGCAGCTTGCGGCCGCCGTCGGCCGCCGTTCCCTGCCAGCTGAGCGTCCTGCCGATCAGTGACGAATGGCCGTGCTCGCGCACCGACCCCTGGACGACGCCGAGTAGGCCCTCGAAGTCGCGTTCAGGCACTTCGCCGGGCAGCGTGATCTCGCGCGCAATCGAGAGGTCGTCCCCGAGGAAGCCGGACCAGGCCGTCGCTTCGGCCCCGTCCGTCTCGACCTCTAGCGCTGCCCTGCGCACGCGCCCCACGTCGATTCCCGCCTCGGCCGCGACGTCCTCGAGCTCAGCGAGCGTCATTCCCTCACCGGAGCCACCGGACCGCTCTGTCTGATGAAGCTCTGTCGCGCGCTTGAGGATCTTCCCGACCTCAGCTTCGCTGTAGACGCGGATGGCTTTGTTTGAATCGCTCATGCGACTCGAAGTGTGGGTGAATCGGGAACCGTACTGGACAGCATATCCAACCTGACTACGTTGGTCACGCTGGAAACTGACCCGAGAAATGGACGGATCCACATGAGTGAGCAACCCCAGAACTTCGAGAACCACGCCAAGCTCGTCCCAGGATACCATGGGGTGGCCACCGCGCTCCTCATGCTGCCCACGCTGTACTTCCTGGTCGCAGTGTTCAGGGACTTCTCACTTCAGGCCGTGGCCCTGTTTCTTTTCGCTGTCGGCGTGATCATCGCAGTCCTGTACGCCCGCCTCTTCCCGCTCGGCGTCCAGGATCGAGTGATTCGGCTGGAGGAGCAGCTCCGCATGCAGCGTCTTCTGCCTGAGGACCTCAAGGGCCGCATTCCCGAGTTCACGGCCGCCCAGCTCGTGGGGCTCCGTTTTGCATCGGATGAGGAGCTACCTGCGTTGGCGCGGCGCGTCCTGGACGAGGGCATCTCGGACCGCAAGGTCATCAAGCAGGCCGTAAAGAACTGGCGGCCCGACCACCAGCGGATCTGACCCTACGCCTTGGCGGTCTCTGCGCTGAGGATCTGGCCGGTCTGCTGTCCCTCCACGAGGTCGACGTAGTAGGCCGCCAGATCCTTGGCCCAGATGCCGGGCATGGGCTCGAGGCCCATCTTCACGCGAGACTCGGCAACCCAGCCCGGGCTCACCACATTCACACGGTAGCGACCCTCGAGGTCGATGGCCGCCGCGCACGCGAACGCCTCGACCGCCGCGCCGACCATGCTCACGGCGGCCGTGCCGGGTCCGGGCTCTTGGGAGAGGCCCCCGCTGGTGAGCGTGAACGAACCGCCGTCCGCAACGATCCCCAACCCGCTCCGCACCAGGTTCACTTGGCCCATCAGCTTGTTGCCGATGCTTGTGGCGAAGCCCTCGTCAGTGAGGTCGTCCAGCGCGCCGAATTGCGCGACCCCAGCCGTGCACACGACCGCGTCCACGGCACCTACGGTCGCGTAAAGCGCCTCGATGGCCGCGGGGTCTGCGATGTCGACGGTGAGATCACCCCTGGAGAGGCCCACGGGGAGCACCTCGTGGCCCCGATCCGCGAGCGCCTCGCTCACACCGCGACCGATGGTGCCCGTGGCACCCACGACCAAGATCCGCATCGGGCCAACGTCGTGCCCGGTAGGTGGCTGGGCAACCGACGGACGGTCGCGTGAACGACCTGACGAGGTATCCCGTGCTTTTGCACGGATTCACGGGCTCCTCCGAGACGTGGGGCCCGCGCATCGTCGATGGTCTGGCGGGCGCGAAGCTCCCACCGGTGCTCGTGGACCTTCCAGGGCACGGCACGGAGGCGGGTCCTGTCGATCCCGCGCGCTTCACTTTGGATGCCACGCTCGGCAGCATATCCGCTGCAGGCGCCTGGCCGACCGATCTTGTGGGGTACTCGATGGGTGCGCGCTTGGCGCTCCACTTTGCCGCGGCGCATCCGGAGCTGGTGCGACGGCTCGTGCTCGAGTCGGGCTCTCCCGGACTGGAGGGTGAGGGGGAGCGAGATATACGTCGCGCGGCCGACGAAACGTTGGCCTCGCGACTGGTCGACGACGGCATCGAAGCCTTCGTCGACTTCTGGGAGAACCAACCGCTCTTCGAGACGCATGGAGCAGTGCTCCCCGAAACGCTCGCCTACCAGCGGTCCCTACGCATGCGCAACGACGCCGAATCGCTGGCCGCGGCGCTCACGGCGCTTGGTACGGGAAGCTTGCCCTCCCTGTGGGACCGCCTACCCGGCCTGACGACGCCGACGCTTCTGCTCGTGGGCGGGCTCGATGCGAAGTTCGTCGCCATCGCCGAGCGCATGGCCGCACAAATGCCGGACGCCCGCCTGGTGGTGGTGCCGGGCGCGGGCCACACCGTGCACCTGGAGCGACCCGCGGCGTGGCTCGAGGCCGTGACGGGCTTTCTCAGCGCCCCACCACGCTGAGGTGCAGCGTGCGGCGACGCGGCCGCGTGTCGAAGTCGATGAGCACGATCTGCTGCCACGCGCCGAGCGGCACGTGCCCTCCTGCGATCGGCAGCGCTAGGGACGGACCGACCGTCGAGGCGCGCACGTGGCTGTGTCCGTTGTCGTCGTGCCACGTCTCCTCGTGCTCGTAGCGGCCCTCGCGGGGCGCGAGCCGCTCCATCGCGGCCGCGATGTCGTGGTTCACCAACCCCGGCTCGAACTCCAGGGTGGTTACCGCCGCGGTGGAGCCGTGCACGAGGAGGGCGGCCTGACCCGTGCTCACGCCTGAGGCTTCTACAGCGGCCTGGATCTGCCCGGTCACGTCGACGATGTGATCGTTTCCGCGCGTGGCGCACTCCAGGACGTAATGCTCTGCAATCATGTCGACTCCGGCGTCAGCCGCTCGGGTGAGATATGTGTCCGTCATGCTGGAGCGGCACCGGAGGCGCCGCTAGACTTGGACCTTCTATGACCAAAACCCCGCCCGGACCCCTCGAGGCTCCCGTAACGGATCGCGACCGCACGGTCATTTATCTCGCGATCCTGATCGCGCTGTTCCTGGCGGCCCTCGACCAGACCATCGTCGCGACCGC
>JAOTVA010000161.1 GCA_029863645.1 Gemmatimonadota bacterium | reverse complement strand
CGGTCGTCGACACCGGGAGGCGTCGGCTTCGCATAACGTTCAAGAGTTGCGACGCCGGCGCCGCCCCACGTCCGACGAGGCTGCAACCTTCGATACGATCCGGTGCGCTTCCCGACCCCGCCAGGTCTTGCGCCGGTGTTCCCCGGAGCCGCGCATCGCGCGGCGTAGGCGCAACTTGTTTGTTATGTGGAGTCGTCAACCGCCGGCTTTCCGGACCTGATATCCCTCGACCCTCCTAGGCTTCCGGGACCGGTAGCGCGGAATCCTCTTCAGGACGTCCGCCTCAGCCTCCCGTGCATGTAGAGGACCCGCCTCTGCTGGAGGTTCATCCAGAAGCCTGGCGACGTACCGAAATCGGTCGACAGGCGGAGCGCTGTGCTGGCCGTGACGATCTCCTTTCAGCACCTCCAACCGGCCTAGAATAGGATCGCTAGCCCACGAAGGTGGGTCGGGATGGGGCTGAAGCTCCACACTTGCTTCCACGTCCGGCCGCCGTCGGATGAGCGATGCACGCCGCGCTCGTCCGCCGCGTAGAACTCGCCCCCGTGCCGTCCCGGCACGAGCAACGGAGCAATCGTGCTCGGCTCGGACGGCCAACCCTCCTCGACCCGCACCCAGGCGCCTCGCCCTTCGCGGCGATACACGCGGCCATCGGATCGACCCCTCACGTAGGCGCTGCGCGGCCCGGTCGCCCCTGAAACAAGGACCGTCCGTGGGTCACCTGGATCGGTGGCCACACTGCGGAGGTACGTGATTTCGAGTCCCTCCCTCGGAGATACCCAGCTGTCGCCGCCGTCCCGGCTCTCATGGTATCCGTCCCCGGCGGCGGACCGAACCACGTCCCCCTCTTCCGTCGCCGTCACGACGAGCTCGTGCGTGTCGTAGGGACCTCCCGGCACGCGATCCCTCCACGTGACTCCACCATCGTCGCTTCGGACCAGCGCGCCAGCCTCGATCGCCACCCACAACTTCCGCTCGTCACTCGGGTGACATCCGATCCAGCGTACATGATGGGTCTCCGGTCGAGGAGGAAAGGCCCAACCGCTCGACGACGGAAGGGCCTCCAGCCGGGACGTTGCGTCCCACGTCCTCCCTCCATCATCGGACCGCCATACCGCACTCGGTTCGCTCCCGGCCCAGATCAGATCTGGACGACTCGGGCTGAAGACGAGGCTCATCAAGGCGACACCCTCGAGCCCGCTGGGAACCCAGCTCCGTCCGGTGTCGTCGGTGCGGAAGACCCCCCCGTGCCTCGTACAACACCAGGCCCTGCCCGGGGTGTGTGGGTCCGCGGCAATCCCCGTGGGATGCTGCTCGTCCAGACCGCTGGCAGGACGGGTCCGACCGCCCTCGGCATCGAAGCGAACGACCGTTTCCCCCGTCGCCACAAGAGCGATCTCATTCATCGTGATTCCTCGTTGGATAGGTCTCTCTCCGGACGTCCAGAGGCAAGAGCCACCACCTGCCGGCCGTGTCGAGCGGCCGGCGCAACGGCGTCTCCTTGTAGACACCGGCACTCGTGGAGGCCGACGTGGATGCGCGAGCTCAGTTGCGGTTGTAGTAACCCGGGTAGTACCGGACCGGTGACCAAGCAGGGATCGGGTCGGGCACGACAGGGGCGAGGCCCTCGTACTCGTCTTCGCCATACACGACGCGTCCCCCAAGAACCGTCAAGAGAGCTGAGATCCCCCTGATCTCGTCCTCCGGCACCTCGAAGAAGTCCCTGTCGAGGAGCACGAAATCGGCCAGGTGCCCCGGGGCGATCCGCCCCTTTTCGTCCTCGTCGTATTGGAACCACGCACTGCCAAGGGTATAGAGGCGCAGGGCTTCATCCCTCGTCAGTCGGTTGTCGGCCGCAAGCACCTCCGTGCCCGACACGGCCTCGCCGGTGATGGCCCAGTGCATCGAAATCCATGGGTTGAAGCTCGATACTCGCAGGCCGTCCGTGCCCAGCGTCAGCGGGATCCCACTCTCGATCAGCTCCCGAAACGGAGGAGTCCGTAAGGCTCGTTCGCGACCGTGCGTCGCGATGAAGCCGTCCCCGTGCCACGCCATCTTGTTCTGCAGTGTGATGCCGCCACCCAGGGCTCGAACCCGCTCGATGTTCCGTAGAGAGATCATCTCGGCATGCTCGAGACCCCAACGCAGCCCGTCGAAGGGGAGTTCCCGATCGAGAGCTTCGAGTGCGTCGAGCATCACGGTGATGTTCTCGTCATAGGTGGCGTGGATCCTGAACGGGATTCTGCGTCGCACCAACTGTCCAACGTCCTGGCTGATCACCTCGTGGATGTGGTCCTCAGGCAGCAAATGAGGTGGCTGGTCGAAGTTCTCATAGTCGAGCATCGACACCCGGATGGCCTCCCCGACTCCCTCGTACTCGTATCCGTGCTCCAGATATGGATGAAGGCTCTGCCCTGGACTGATCGGGGCTTGGCGGGTGATGCTGTGGATCGCTTCTTCGGTCTCGCCCATCCCTGTGTCTCTGTCTCCGATATCAGTGAACGAGAAGCGCAAGGACAGTTGGTTGTCCGCGACCAATCCGCTGATCACGCCGTGCTCCTGCGGATAGCTTGCCCCGCCCGCGTCTATGACCGAGGTCAGCCCCAGGCGGTTGAACTCCTTTGCGAGTTGCAGGATGGAGTTCGCTTGCTCGTCAGGGGTGGGCTGAGGTACGAGGGTCTCGATGACCCAGAACATGATCGATCCCGGCTCTCCGTAGAGAAGGCCGGTCAGGTCGCCGTTCTCGTCCCTTTCGAATCGTGTGAAGGGGGGAAGCCAGAAGCCGGGGGCTTCCACTCCGATCGCATCCAGGGCCATGTCGTTCAGAAAGGCCACGTTGTAGGCGTACTGCACGATGAACGGCCGGTCCGGTACCGCCTCGTTCAGCTCTTCCATCGTCGGTAGCCTTCGTTCCTCGAACTGGTAGGGGGACCACCCCCCAACAACCTTCACCCAATGTCCTTCGGGTGTGCGCTGGGCCTGATCCTTCAGCATCTCAAGGGCGCGGCGCAGTGTCGGTACGCCGTCCCAACGGAGCGCGTAGTTGTACCTCAGGGCGGCCTTGAGGAAATGTACGTGAGCGTCGTTGAGGCCCGGAATCAGGCGGTGCCCCCGGGCATCGATGAGCGTCGTCTCTGCACCGCCTAACGCCAGGATCTCCTCGTCCCCGCCTACCGCGTAGATCTTTCCCCGCTTGACAGCCAGCGCCGTCGCTGAAGGCTGTGCCGGATTCTGCGTTGTGATTCTCGCGTTGTGGACCACCAGGTCCGCTGCCGGTGGGACCGCGGGCTTCAGCTGCGCACCGACGGAGAGCGGGGCCAAGGTGAGGACGAGCGCGATTGCCGTTTTTCTCATGTTCGGTGCGGCCCCTTAGGAAGTGTCAGATTGGTTTCGTGAGCGCCCACTAGGTGGATACCCAGATATCATCGAGAAGTCATTGAACGTGAGCTCTTGGAATTCCGCGGTGGAGCTCGAGCTGGACGCAGGTCTGGCGCTCAGGGCGATCCGCCCCGCAGTGAGGTGTACTCCTCCTCTCCTGGAGACCTGATCCGTCGCGAGCGTCCGCTTCTCAGGCCGGCGGGCCGTCGTCCAGCACCCCCGGCAGACGCTCGGCGAACTCAGCGAACCGGGTCCACGACACCGCGGGGTAGGACGACCGCAGACCGTCGATATCTACGCTGTATCCCTTGCGGGCGAACCACTCGTACATCAGTGCCAGGTCCTCGCTGAACGACCGGATCGTGTCGATGGGGATCTCGAAGGTCGAGATCGGCCGTCCGAGCGTATCCGACAGGATCTGCGCCGACTCCCTCGAGGAGAGCTCGTCGCCGGCAATGTCGATCCGCTGGCCTGCGAAGGCGTCGGCGTGCGTGAGCACGTGTGCAGCGAACGTGCCGATGTCCTCGACTGCGATCTGCTGCAGCGCGACGTCCGGCGGCAGCGCGATCGCGTAGGCGCCCTTCCTCACACCGTCGAGGGCATCGGGGTAGAACAGGTTGTCCATGAAGTAGACCGGCGCGATCACCGTCCACTTCAGTGCGCTCGCAGCGAGATGTTGTTCCACGCGATACTTGCTCTCAAAGTGTGGTACGCCGGTACGGGCGCCCGCGTTGGCAACGGAGCTGTATACGAAATGGCTCAGGCCCGCCGCTTCTGCCGCCTCCACCAGGGCGATGCCTTGGGCCGTCTCGGCCTCGACGCCGGCCTCGAAGGGGGTCGCCACCGCGAACACCGAGTCCGCGCCTTCCATCGCGGCGCCCAGGGAGACAGGATCGGCGTAGTCGGCGGATACCATCTCGGCACCCAGCGCAACCAGTGCCCTCGACGCCTCCGAGTCGGCCTTTCGCGTGACACCACGGACACGGACTCCGCGCTCGAGCAGGGCGCGCGCGGTGGCCCCACCCTGCTGCCCCGTCGCACCCGTCACCAGTACCATCTTCCTGTCGGACATCGTGTGGCCTCCGGCCCTCGCTGCTCGATCGCGCCTTCCGGCGCGTTTCCGGTGAGACCCGAGGACAGTAGATGTGTATTCAATAACTGAGTACACAGTGATTGTGTGGTTGTATATTGTCAAGCCCCTCGAGCCCAGGACCCGCCATGACCCTATCGGACGACATTAAGCAGGATCGCCTTCCCGACCCTCACACGGAGGCGTTCTTGAACGTCCACTTCACCAGCCACTGGATGTACCGACTCGTCGAAGAGCGGCTCGACGAGTTCGGGATTTCGGAGGCGCAGTACAACGTTCTTAGGATCCTCCGGGGTAATCGGGGGCCGGCCTACGGGGTCCGCGAGATCCGCGAGCGCATGTTGAACCGCACGGACAACGCCACCCGCCTCGTCGAGAAGCTCCGCAAGAGGGGGCTGGTGAGCCGACAGCCGAACGAAATGGATCGGCGTTGCGTGGACATCACCATCACGGAGGAGGGAATGAGCCTCCTCGAGGCGTTGGACGGGCCGATGAAGGAACTCCGCGACCAACTTGCGCTCGGCATCACCGAGGACGAGGCTCAGACGGTGAGCCGACTCCTCGAGCGCCTCCGGGACCAGGTCGATTCCAGCGCGTCGGACTGACCAGCCGGCACGACGGAGGCCGCAGCGCGGCGGCGGACCTGCACCGTAGTGGCCCCGTTACCCGACGGACCCGATCCGGTCCGCTTCAGGATGTCCGCCTCAGTCTCCGGTGCATGGGAGAGGTCCCACGGCAACTGGAGGTTCAACCGGAGGTCCATCGACGTACCGAAATCGGTCGATCGCATCGTCTAGCATGATGGCACGGCTGTCATGCCACCCCAGGACATGCACCGGCATCCTTACCTCTCGTCCAGGCTGCCCGCTCCCGACGATTCCATATAACGTTCAAAGTTTCCGAAGCCGGCCTTCCAACTCCGGCCTCGATGTCCACTCCAGATCTAACTCCCGGAGCGCCTTTCCGCAGCCTACACGGTCTTAGGCCGGTTTGGGCCGAGGGGCGCCGTAGGCGACCTGAGCCGGAAACTGTTTGTTATGTGCCGTCGCTTCCATCTCGGTGCCGATACGCACTCACCGCTCTTCCTCTACGTCCTTTCGGTCCCCCTCCGAGCCATCTTCATCAGCTTGACCACCGTCAGTCCACCCAGGAGGGCCAGCACGCCGGTCACCACAGGCCAGATCAACAGGGCTGAGAGCAACGTCCACGGCACTGTTGAAGTCTCCCACCAGGCCGCTGTGACGGCATAGACAGCAAGCAAGAAGGTCCCGCACGCTACGGCCCCTGAGGACAGAAATACGGGCTTCCTCAGGCTTTCAGGCGAACTGGCGATCTCTATGCGGCCATGGACGTAGAAGAGAACAATGGCCGCGAGGAGAACACCCACTCTAATGGAAGCTTGCCCCAATCCGGGTCGAAGTGGATTGGAGATCATCGCCGAGGCAACGCCAAGCCCGAAGTAACCAAGCCCAAAGGTCGCTACTCGTCGCCACCGTTTGTCGGAAACAGGTGGGGTCATCCCTTGAATCATCTCACGATGTTGACGGTGTCAGTTCGGTTCGGCGATGGCACATAACGTTCAGAGAGTGCCGGCGCGGCGCCACTGTTTACCCGCAGGACTATCCGCCGAGCCGCGCACAGCGACGAAGGTAGTTCGACAAGGCGCCGTGCCCTCCGGAGCTCGCGCAGCGAGCGCAGGCGGCACTCGTATTGTTATACGGAGTCGCCGCCTTAGCTGCGTACCAGGCTCCTCACATGAAGCATGTCGCCGGCACTCACGGATCTGATGTCAGAAGCGCGCAGAGTGACCACGGCAACAGTGGCTCCCTCTCCCGAAACGAACTCAATCTCGAAGGCGTCGTCAGCGTGGCGATGTACAACCGCGCCCACGTCCCCTTTTTCGAGACCAAAGTCGGGGAGCGGTCGTCGCAGTACGACCGTGTCATGGGGCTTCATGTTCACTCTGCCTTCCACGGGTATGCCGTGACCAACACTGGGGCGTCATGGCCCAGGCGAATCCAGACCGTAGCGAACTCGACGGCCGCTCCGTCGGGAGCCTGGACCGAGCCTACCACAAGATACTTGGTACCCCAGTCCGTCGCTGCGGTTGATTCGACCCGACCAGTCATGCCAATCGCCTTCAGGTCCTTCTCCAGGACCTCGGGCAAGCCCGGATCGTAGCCCCGAGCGATCAGGTACCTGGCCTTCGCCCCTCCAACGGGGTGAGCGACCGAAAGGAGATAGTCGACGATCTTCGACCTCGGCACTTCCGCTTCATCACGGCGCGGTAGATCCAGGTC
>JAOTVA010000004.1 GCA_029863645.1 Gemmatimonadota bacterium | reverse complement strand
ATTCGAGACCGCGTTGGACCTCATGCCTCCCGAGGCCGCTCTGGAGTGGCGGATTCCAGAGCGCGCCGTGGAACGGGCAGTCCGGGGCGACCTCCGAGACGCCACAACAGCCGGCCCCGACTCCCTCGCGGCGGCACTCGCGACGCTCTGGATCCTCGCCGACCCTCTCTACCTGGTCGACGGCAACGATCGCCTCACGGAGCACTACGCCCGCTGGACCGTCTCGACCCTCAAGGAAGACGCGAGAAACCCTTATGGCATCCGCTGGAGCACCGACCTCGAAGAACTGACGGTCCGCCACGGATGGGAGCTGGGCTGGGAACGGACGATTCATACGATGTTCGTGGGGCGGGAGGGCGCGATCGGCCACAAACACCCCGAGGGGCGGGACTATCTGCCATCTGCGGCCGCGTGGCGGGACCTATCCGCCGCGGCGCCCGAGGACTTGGTGGCCGATCGACGCGAGCCGCGAAGTCTCTATGCGCCCCGCTACGCCCCGGTCCTTCTGCCGATCGAGTCTGTGGTGGCCGTATTCCCCCGCGGCGATCGGACCGTCCTCGTGGGACTTCCCTACTTACCAGAGGACACCACCTTCCATGCGGCCCATCGCCATCCGCGCCCTTGGCTCGATGCCGGAGATCAGGCCGGCATGAGCGACCGGATTGGTCTCTTCGCGGTCCCGATCGCCGGTGGCGATGGCTCCGTGCAGATCGTCGAGGCGGGCGAGGGGGCGCTGATGCTCGACGTCCCTCTGGGCGACTACGTGGTGTCGGTGGAGAGCTGGAGCCCCGAGCGCCGGCGGGCCGGCCGGGCTCGGATGGGAGTGCGGGTAGCGCGCGCCCCAGAGGACATCGCCACCGCGTCGGACATCCTCCTGCTGCGCGGTACGGAACGCCCCCCCCGGTCTCTGGAGGAGGCCCTTCCGAGTGCCCTGGTGCGCCCGGGCGTTCAGTCCAGCGATCCCCTCGCGATCGCATGGGAGCTCAGCGGCCTCGGGTTCAGGCCCGAGACCGTGGAGTACGAGCTCTCCGTCGAGCGCGGAGGGCGCAACGTATTCCGCCGCATCGGTGAGTTCCTCGGACTCGCCGATCGCCCCCAGCCCTTGGCCCTATCCTGGCAAGAACCCGCCCCCGACTACCCTACCCATCAGTTCCGCCACCTGAACCTCGACCTCCCCCCCCTAGACCCCGGCGACTACCGAATCACCCTAACCGTCCGCACCGCCACCCGCTCCGACGTAGTAGTCACCAAGGACTTCCAGGTCGTCGAGTAGCCTCCAAGCGAAAAGCGGCCAGCCCGCCCCCGTGTCGCGCGCAGGCCAACGCCCCGCGTCGGGAGAACGCGCCACCCGTAAAGGCTGTAGGCGCGCGGCCACACGCCCCCGCGGCGAGGCTCGGACGCTTGCGTCCGGAGCGCAGCGCCCTCGCCAAGGGGGCGTGTGGCCGCGCGCCCGCCCCGAAAAGCGTGGAGCGGTGCGTCCCCCCGTCTAAGTCGTGCGTTGACCCCCCCACGTGCGTTTTCTAGCTTCCCAGGCTGCCAACCCTCTGCGCCCACCCGGCTCTCCCGAAACCCAACCCCATGGACGACACCTTCAGGCGGGGACCCCTTCTCCTCCTGAGCGGACGGGCCAACCGTCCTCTCGCGGTCGAGATCGGTGAGCGGATCGGGAAGTCGCCGGACGCCGCAACGATCAGGCAGTTCTCCGACGGCGAGATCTTCGTGAGGATCGACCGCAATGCACGGGGGCGGGACGTCTATATCGTCCAGCCGACCGGGGCGCCGGCAGAGAACATGATGGAGCTGCTCCTGCTGCTGGACGCAGCCCACCGGGCCTCGGCCGCAAGGGTGACGGCGGTGATCCCCTACTTCGGCTACGGCAGGCAGGATCGGAAGGATCAGCCGCGAGTGGCGATCGGAGCGAAACTGTCGGCCAATCTGATTGTCGCGGCGGGCGCGGACCGGGTGATCTCGATCGACTTCCATCAGCACCAGATCCAGGGCTTCTTCGACATCCCGGTGGACCATCTCTACGCGGCCCCCGTGCTGACCAAGTATTTCAGGGATCTCAAGCTAAAGGACCTGGTCGTCGTCGCTCCCGACGTCGGCTCGGCGAAGATGGCGCGGGGGACGGCGCGTAGACTCGACGCCTCGTTCGCCATCATCGACAAGCGCCGGCCGAAGGCGAACATGTCCGAGGTCCTCAACGTGGTGGGTGAGGTCGAGGGCATGACCTGCCTGCTCATCGACGATATGGTAGATACGGCGGGAACGCTCGCGAACGCGGTCTACGCGCTCAAGGAGCGGGGGGCGACGAAGGTCTACGCCGCCGCAACGCACGCGCTCCTCTCAGGGGACGCGGTGAAGCGTTTGAGCGAGGCGCCCATCGAGGAGATGGTCGTCACGAACACGATCGACATTCCGCCCGCGAAGCGGTTCAAGAACCTGCGGATTCTTTCCGTGGCGGACCTGCTCGCCAAGGCCATCGATCACGTACACTCGAACGAGTCGGTCAGTCAGCTCTTCGAGAGACTTCCGGATGACTGAGGGAAAGGGCCCGGGATGCGCCCGGGGCCGATAATCAGACGAGGAAATCATGGCTAAGAATCAAAAAGCTGTACTTCAGGCAAAGAAGCGCGAAGGCACGGGAAAGGGGGTGGCTCGTAAGCTACGCCAGGATGGCAGGGTGCCGGCGGTACTCTATGGCCGTGAGCTCGAGTCCCTTCACCTCTCCGTAAACGCGCACGATGCCGATCACCTGTTTCGTTCGATCTCGGTAGACAACACGATCGTGACACTCGAGGTCGAGGGTGAGAAGGTGCCGTTCGAAACGCTGGTGCGCGAGATCCAGACGCACCCGTGGAAGCCGTCCATGCTGCACGTCGACTTCCTCCGCATCCAGGCGGGCGTCGAGGTGGATCTCGACGTTCCCGTGGAGTTGGAAGGAATCCCGGTTGGCGTGAGGCTGAATGGTGGTGTTCTCGAGCAGATCATCCACGAGCTGCCCGTTCGCTGCATTCCGTCCAAGATTCCAGAATCGTTCATCCTCGACGTCACGGACCTCGACCTGAACGACTCCTTGCATGTTTCGGATATCGTCCTGGAAGAAGGCATTGAGTTGCGTCTGGAGGGAGATCAGACGGTCTGCGCGGTCACCGTTCCGCGTGTGGTCGAGGAGGCCGAGGTGGAGGGCGAAGAGCTCGAGCCCGGACTGGTAGGCGAGCGTGTCGAGGGTGAAGAAGAACAGGCGGGCGAGAGCGGTGGAGACGACGACTGATCAGCCCTCCACCAAGGCCGCATGAAAGCCATCGTGGGACTCGGGAATCCGGGCCCCCAGTACGACGCGACTCGGCACAACGTCGGCTGGTGGGTTGCCGACCGGCTCGCGTACGACTGGGGCTTCGACTCGTTTCGGAGAGACGGCCCAGCTTTGGTGACGGAAGGGACCGTCGACGGTACGGTGGTCCGGTTGTTGAAGCCTACGACTTATATGAACCGGAGTGGCCTCGCGTTGAGGCCACTGATTCCGATGGAGGACTTCGATGCGTCGGAGGACCTGCTGATCGTCGTGGACGACGCGTCGCTGGACGTGGGTCGGGTAAGGTTTCGACCGGAGGGAGGCCCCGGGGGACACAACGGGCTGAAGTCCGTCGCGGGGGCGCTACAGTCGAACGAGTATGCGCGGCTACGAATCGGCGTCGGCAAGAAGCCGGACGGGGCAGACCTGTCCGACTGGGTGCTCGCGCCGATGCCTGTAGAGGACGAAGACGTGGTGGTAGAATTGCTCCCGGACCTGACCAAGGCCGTCGAGGCGTGGGTCGCCGAGGGCGTAGAGCCGGCCATGAACCGGTTTAACCGATAAGAAGCGAACGACACTCCGACGTATTCACAGAGGAAGACTGAATCGATGACCGACTTAGTTGCATTGGCCGACTGGGCATGGCTGTTGGCCCTGCTCGGGCTCGTCACCTCGGGTGCGATCTACGGCTACGTAAAGAGGCAGCCACCCGGCAACGAGGTCATGATTGATCTCGGCGAGCAGATCCACGACGGAGCGATGGCGTTCCTGCGTCGCGAGTACACCGTCCTCTCTGGCTTTGTCGTCGTCGTAGCGATCCTTCTGACGCTCGCGATCGGCATGCTCCCGGCCGTTGCCTACCTCTTCGGCGCCCTCAGCTCGGTTGTAGCCGGCTTCCTGGGCATGAAGGCGGCCACCCGGGCCAACACGCGGACATCGGCTGCGGCTAACACCGATGGCGCAGGCAAAGCGCTGCGCATTGCCTTCTTCGGTGGTGCTGTGATGGGCCTGGCCGTCGCTGCGCTCGGGATGCTCGGCATCGGCGTGCTGTACTTCTTCTACGCGAGGGATGCGCTCCCGGGCTCGGGCGAGTTCCCGCGGTTCGCGGAGATCGTGTCTGGCTTCGCGATGGGTGCGAGCTCGATCGCGCTGTTTGCCCGTGTGGGCGGAGGCATCTTCACGAAGGCCGCGGACGTCGGGGCGGACCTGGTCGGGAAGGTCGAAGCAGGGATCCCCGAGGATGACCCCCGCAACCCTGCTACCATCGCCGACAACGTCGGTGACAACGTCGGCGACGTGGCTGGCATGGGCGCGGACATCTTCGAATCCTACGTCGGCTCCATGGTCGCGACGATCGCGATCGGTGCCACCGCGCCGGCGCTCGCCTCTCATCGGGCCGCCGTGGTGGCGCTCCCGATTCTTACCGTAATGGTCGGCCTGGTCGCCTCCATCATCGGCATTTCCGCGATGAAGACGCTCGAGAAGCGCGACCCGGCCAGCGCATTGCACGGCACGACCTGGATCGCTGGTGCGCTTTTCTTGGGCACGATGTACTTCGTGGTACAGAGCCTGGGAATTACCTTCACCGACGCAGAGTCCGGGCGCATATATCCGGTCATCGGACCCTGGATCGCGATCGTCGCAGGCACCGTCGCTGGCGTCCTGATCGGCATGGTGACGCAGTACTACACCGCTGCGAAGCCGGTCAAGAGAATCGCGGAAGCCAGCGAGACCGGATCGGCGACGAACATCATCGCAGGCCTCGCGGTCGGGATGGAGTCGACGGCGATTCCAGTCATCCTGATCTGCATCGCGATCTATGCGGCCTTCGAGTTCTCTGGCCTGTACGGCATCGGCATCGCCGCCGTGGGCATGCTCGCGACAACCGGCGTCACCATGTCGGTCGACGCATACGGCCCGATCGCAGACAACGCCGGCGGCATCAGCGAGATGGCTGGCCTGGGTCCGGAGACGCGGGCGATCACCGACTCACTCGACGCGATCGGCAACACGACGGCTGCGATCGGAAAAGGCTTCGCGATCGGTTCCGCGGCCCTCACGGCGTTGGCCTTGTTCTCGGCTTACTCCTCGAAGGTCGGCCTGCAAGAGACGGGCATCGACATCGTCGACCCGATCGTGGTGATCGGGTTGTTCCTCGGTGGAATCCTGCCGTTCTTCGTGGCAGCATTGACCATGACGGCGGTCGGGCGCGCCGCGCAGGGAATGGTGGACGAGGTACGGCGGCAGTTCCGGGAGATCCCGGGCATCATGGACGGAACCGGGAAGCCTGACTCGGCCCGCTGCGTGGACATTTCCACCAAGGCCGCGTTGCGCGAGATGATCCTCCCGGGCGTCACGGCCATTCTGGCTCCAGTCGCGGTGGGGTACTTCCTCGGCGTCGAGGCGTTGGGCGGGCTCTTGGCCGGAGCGACCGTGACCGGGGTGCTCATGGCGCTCTTCATGGCCAACGCGGGCGGCGCGTGGGACAATGCCAAGAAGTACATCGAGGGTGGGGCGCACGGCGGGAAGGGCTCCGAACCCCATAAGGCGGCAGTGGTAGGTGATACGGTCGGCGATCCGTTCAAAGACACGTCGGGGCCTTCGCTCAACATCCTCATCAAGCTCATGAGCGTCGTATCGCTGGTCTTGGCACCTTGGTTCGTGAGTGTGCACGGCATCGAGGTTCAGGCGCAGACCGCAGCGTTCGTCGACGGCCTTCTCAAGGTGTTCTTCGGCTAGCAATCGGGTCCCGGGGCGTGTGCTTTGCACGCCCCGGACCTTTGCTTAGCTTCTTCGTCGTGCCCTAAGCGGCACATCACATTGATCCCGCTCCGTCGTGAGCACCCGCGCCGCACGCCGAGTGCTCGAATGAGACGGAGCCCGTACCTACGGACCGAGGGAAGCGAACATGCGGCTCTATGAAGTGGTGTACATCCTCGACCCCGCTCTCGAGGAAACCGCGGTAGACACCAAGCTCGAGGCCTTCCATGCCCTCGCTACGTCCCAAGGTGGCGAAGTAGCAGCGGTGGATCACTGGGGAGTGCGCCAGCTGGCCTATCCGGTCATGAAGCAGCGCAACGGCTACTACGCCGTGGCGCAGTTCACGGCGGCGGTCGAGGCGCTCCCCGAGTTCGAGCGGCTCTTGAAGCTCGACGAGGAAGTCCTGCGATACTTGCTCGTGCTCAACGAGGGTGAGCCGACGAACGGACAGTCGCTGGTAGAGGACGTTCCGGAGCGGGCCGCCCGTGACCCCGACGGAGACGACGGCGACGACGAAGATGAAGAGGAAGATCCCGACGACGCCAACTCTCCGCCGGAGTTCGCGGGCGCGAGGGGCCGACGGCGTCGCATGGAAGGGCCGCGCATCACGCTCCTGAACTTCAAGGACGTGTCGACGCTATCCCGCTTCGTCACGGAGCAGGGCAAGATCCTGCCCAAGCGAACGACTAAGGTCACAGCGGCGTTCCAGCGGCAGCTCGGTAGGGCCGTGAAGCGCGCCCGATACCTCTCCCTGTTGCCGTATACGGGTGGACACGAAGCGTAGCGCGCGACGCCATGGAGCAGGTGATCAACGGAGGGGCGCGCGGGACGCAGCGCGGTTGGCCGAGAGTCGCTGGCCTGTTCGGAGTGGTCCTCGCGACTTCAGTGTTCGTGCAGCCGACCGTCCTGATCGGTGTTCCGCTGGTGTTCTTGCTGGCCGCGAGGGGCTTCGGGAACGTTGCCGCAGCCGGTGTCGCCGGCCTTCTCATCGTGATCATCTCCGGCGGGTTGGGGGGATTTTCGGATGGCCTTTGGTACGCCGAACGTGCCTGGGCAGTCCTCCTTGGGGGATGGTTTCTTACGCTGACGCTTCTGCTGCCCGGTTGGCGCCTGACGTCGCGCGCCTTGGCGGCCTCGGCCGCGGCGGCGGTCGTGGCGGGCGCGATCATGGTGCTGCGGGAGGGGGGATGGAGCACATTAGACGCGGCGATTTCATTGAGCGTCCAGGCCGAGACGGACGCGACGCTCTCTGCGATTTCGCTAATTGGGGGCTCGGACGTGCTTTCCCCGGACGTGGTCACGTTGATGCGCGACATCGCGACCACGCGGGTAATGGTGTTTCCTGCCCTCCTCGGCATCGAGTCCCTCGCTGCCCTCGCAGTCGCGTGGTGGGTCCGCAGTCGGCTGGTGGGCGAGGGCGACCAGGGCCTGGCCCCGCTGCGCGACTTCCGCTTCAACGACCATCTGGTGTGGGTGCTGGTCGCCGGAATCCTGCTTTTGGTCCTGCAGTCCGGCGAAGCGTTTGCCAGGGTCGGATCCAATGCAGTGGTGTTCATGGGGGCCCTCTATGCTCTGAGAGGCCTGGCGGTCTATTTCTTCGTGAGCGGCGGACTCTCGGTGATCGGTTATGCCGTGTTCGCCGTCTTGTTGGTGCTGGTGCCCCCCGTGATACTCGGTACGGCCGCTCTGATCGGCATCGGGGATACGTGGCTCGACCTGCGGGCGCGCTCGGCCCAAAAGGCGATTTGAAGAACCTGTCGGAGGAACGATGAAGCTGATACTCAAGCAGTCTGTGGAGCACCTGGGCGAAACCGGCCAGGTGGTTCAGGTGAAGCCTGGCTACGGCCGTAACTATCTCATCCCACACGGCCTCGCCTATGTAGCGAGCGACGCCAATATGGCGCGATTGGAGGAGGAGCAGGCGCGCGCCGCGGAACGGTCCAGGCACGACTTCCTCGAAGCTCGCCGTCGTGCCTCTCAGCTCGAAGACGTCTCGCTGGTCTTTAACGAGCGCGCTGGGGAGGACGGCAAACTATTCGGGTCGGTGAGCCGGGCCGATGTTGCCGATCGCCTCAATGCGGGCGACCTGGACTTCGAGCTCGACAGGCGCACCATCGCATTGGAAGAGCCCATCAAGGTTTTGGGGGTGACGAACGTTGCCGTACGTCTCCATGCCGAGGTCGAAGTCCCAATCGAGGTCCGTGTCGAGCGCGAAGACGGGTAGCGTCTCCATCGACCTGCCCGCTGAGATCGGTCGTGCGGTCGAGCTCGCCCTCGAGCTCAAGGCTCACGACGTGACCGTACTCGACCTGCGGGGCATCTCGACCGCGACGGACTACTTCGTCGTCGCGAGCGGTACCTCCGACGTGCAGGTGAAGGCGATCGCGGACCACGTGGTCGAGGAGCTCAAGAAGGAGGGGGTGCGGCCCGCGCACTCCGAGGGCGTCCGAGGCGGACGTTGGGCCCTGTTGGACTACATCGACTTCGTCGTCCACGTGTTTCACCCTCAAGCACGGGCCTTTTATCAGCTCGAGAATCTTTGGGGCGATGCGCCCCGATGGGAGGCTCCCGAGGCTTGAGCAGAGGGTCTCTTTGGGTGGTTCCGGATGCCCAGGAACCCCTTATCTGCCTGGATTTCTCGGGTTCTGGGCCGATTTGCAGTCGACGCGGATCGGATCTAACTTGTCGGCGGTCCTTCACGCTGTTGGGCCACCGCCTCGGCGGGCCGCGAGGCTCGTCCAAAAGTCGCGAGCGTAGATGGCCCAACTTCCCCAATGGCAGTCTTTGGACGCAGGGGTTTCCGTTCCGAACGGTACGAACCCCGGCCGCATCGTGGCTGTGGTGGCATCCGAGGGCGCCGTCGAGGCGGGATGGGCAGGCGCCGCGACGCTGGACCTCGCGCGGGCCTGGAGCGCGGCTGGCGAGAAGGTCATGGTGGTCGACGGCGCGCTCCACTATCCGAGCCTTCACGGGCACGTGGATACCGAGAACGTGGAGGGCCTGAGCGACGCGGCCCTCTTCGGGCTCTCCATAGGGCGCGTCGCCAAACCGGTGGATGGAGGAGCGTTCTATCTCATCACCGCTGGCACGGCGGTTGCCGACGCGAACGCAGTGGCCGCAAGTGCGCGCTGGGGCACGTTGCTCGGCGGTTTCGTCGAGGCCGGCGTGAAGCTCCTCCTGTTCGTCCGCGACGGGGACAGCGGGTGCGCAGCGTTCCTCGGATCCGCCTCGGACATCATTGTTCTGGCCGATGCCAACGAGAAGGCGCCCGCCGCGGTGCGGGAACTCGAGGGAATGGTCCGGGCGGTTACCGGGCCGGGCGCAGGCGCCTCGAGTGTGGGACCCGCAGCCCCTGCTTCGGAGTTCCGGCCCCCACAGGAGTGGACTGCATCGGGCCCCGGTGGGCGCCGACGAATCGCGCTAATCGGTGCCGCGGTGGTCGCGCTCATCGTGGCTCTGCTGATCGCATTCGGAATAATTCCTGTGCCTGGGCTTTCGCCAGAGCCTCTGGGCACGGTCTCTGGTCTCACGTCAGGGTCGGTGTCGGTGGGCGGATGAGGCTACGGGCACTCAACGTCCACGGCTTCAAGTCGTTCGCGGACGCGACAACATCGAGTTCCACGACGGTATCACGGCCGTCGTCGGCCCCAACGGATGTGGCAAGTCCAACATCAGCGACGCCATTCGCTGGGTGCTGGGCGAACAGCGTCCGACGGCCATCCGCGGGGCCAAGATGGAAGAGGCAATCTTCCAGGGCACGACGGGCCGTCGTCCGGTCAACCGAGGGGCCGTCTCACTCAGTGTTAGCAACGAGGACGGCCTTCTGCCGGTGCCGTTCGAGGAAGTGGAGCTCGGTCGCCAGGTCTTCCGGGACGGCGGGAGCGAGTATTCCATCAACCGCTCTCCGTGTAGGCTGCGCGACGTGGTCGACCTCTGTCGCGACACGGGGCTCGGCGCGAATGCGTACGCGATCATCGAGAACCGGATGATCGACGCGATCCTCTCAGATCGTGCCGACGAGCGGCGCGGGCTCTTCGAGGAGGCCGCGGGAATCGGGAAGTACAAGGATCGCCGCAAGGCAGCGATCCGTCGTTTGGAGCGGGCCGAGATGGACCTCCAGCGTCTCGAAGACGTGATTGGGGAAGTCCATACGAAGGTCCGGTCGCTCGCGCGCCAGAAAGGCAAAGCCGAGCGCTATACCGAGTACCGCAAGCGCCGACTCGACGTGGAGGTGTCCGTTGTCCGGCACCAGCTCGACACGCTCGCCCAGCGTCTCGAGAAGGTTGACGAAGATCTGAAGGGCGACGTATACACCGCCGAAGGAATGGTGGCGGAGCTGCGCACTGCCGAGACCCAGTTCGAGTCCCTTCGGCTGCGCCAAGTAGACGTGGAGAAGGAGCGATCGGCCGCCGCGCAGGTCCTCGAAACCATTCGCGAGCAGCTGGTGAAGTGGGAGCGTGATCTGGCGGTGGCGGAAGAGCGGTCGACGTATGCCGAGCGCCGCCTGGCACAGATCGATCGGGAGCGCACGGACGCCCGCACACAGGTCACCGCCCTCGAGGCCCAGGAGCTCGGGCTCACAGGTGACCGTGACAGGATCGCGACCGAGCTGGACGGAGTGACGGAGGTGGCGACGGCCCGTGGCGAGACCGCGCAAGAGGTGCGGGACAGACTGCAGGCGGCCCGGGACGCACTGGAAGCCGTCGAGACGCGGGCCCGCGAGCTCAGCCGAAAAGGCGCTCAGCTCGAAGGAGACGCTCAGGCTTCTGAGGCGCAGGCGGAGGAGTTGGAACGACGCCTCAGCCACGTCACCGGGGAGCTGGAGTCCACCGCGGACGTCCTGTCGGAGTTGGCGAGTCAGGGTGACCTCTTTTCCAGCCGTGTCGACGACCTGGGTGATGTGCTGCGCCGAGCGAACGCCGAGCTGGATGTAACTGTCGCGGCCCTCGGGGCTGCACGCTCGGAGTTCGAAGCGGCGCGGCAGCACGAGCGAGAGACCTCCGATCGCTTGGCCGGTTTGTCCGCCCGACAGGCAGCTCTGGAGGGGTTGGAACGCGAGCGCGAGGGGCTCGAGCCTGTCGTACGGGCGGCCTTGGCCGTCGGAGACCCCGGTGTGATCGGTCCACTATCTGACTTTCTCGAGTCTGCTTCGGACGCGACCGAAGCCGCCGAAGCCTATCTGGGGCCGCTGGCCAGCGCCTTGGTCGTCGAGGACGGCGCAACGGTTGAACGGCTTCTCCTCTGGTTCGGTGAGAGCTGGAGCGGTGGTGGCGGCCTCACGCTCCTGCGTCTGGACCGCACGCCGCCTTACGCGGCTCGTGCGTCCGGGAGCTTGCTCGACCGGGTCGAGCCGAGGGGTGCGGGCGCCCCGTGGGTCCGGGCGCTCCTCGACGGTGTCGAGGTGCCGGCTTCATCCAGCCGCGGCCGTCCTGTCACTGAGCGGGAGGGCATCGTTCGTGTCGGTGATCCCGCGAAGGGGTCGGGGGTGCTGGAGCGCCGGAAGGAGCTTGCGGCCATCAGCCGGGAGCATGCCGGGGCGGAGCGCACGCACGCCGCGGCCGCCGAGCGCCTTGCCCGCGCCGAGGCGATGCTGGTCGCCGCGGAGGGAGCCTTGGAAGGGGCTCGGCTCGGGCGCCTGCAGGCCGAGGACCAACATCGCCTGGTCACCTCCGAGCTGGCGGACCAAACGGATCGCAGAGGGCGCGTGGACCGCCACCGCGATGAATTGGCGCGACAGCTCGAGGGTGCGAGGGCCACACGCACGAGGGCGCTCGAGCGGGCGAAGGAAGCCCGCGAGGACCGCCGGGTGCTCGTGGAACAGGAAGAGGCATTGGAGAGTGAGCGTGGCGAGGCGCGCGCGGTCCTCGAGCGTGTCCAGGAAGAGTGGGAGGCTGCCCGAGCCGAAGAGGCACGGCTCGCGGTCGAGGTGACACGACTCGGGGGTGACCTCGCGCGCGTGGCAGAGCGGCTCGAAGCCGCAACTGCCTCGCGCACGCACGCCACGACCAGAGTCGAGACGCTCGACGTAGAGGAGAAGCAGCTTCGTGACGAACTCGCCGAAGCGCGCAAGGTTCGCACGGAAGGAGACCAGGCCACCGAGCGTCTCTTCGGAGAGCGGACGGAGGCCGAGGCCGAACTGAGGCGACGCGACGAGGTGCTGGAGGGAGTGGCCATACAGCTCGCGGCCGCGGAGCTGCACGTGCGCGAAGTCCGGACCGCGGAGCGGGCCGCGTCCGATCACCGGCACGGTCTGGAACTGGAGCGCCAGGAGTTGAAGGGACGCATCGAGCGTATCCGGGAGCGGTTGGAGGGCGAGTGGGGTCGCTCCCTCGAAAGCCTCCTTACGGAGGCCGCCCCGGTGGAGGGAGAGCAGGAGGCACTTCAAGCGGAGCTGAGCGAGCTCGTGATCGCGCTGGAGCGCCTCGGACCCGTCAACATGCTGGCGGTTGAGGAACATGCCGAGGAAACCCAGCGCCTGGAGTTCTTGACCGGCCAGCGTGAAGACTTGGTGAGCGCCCGCAACGATCTGCGCTCGGCCATTCGCGAGATCAACAAGACGGCGACCGATCTGTTCGTGACCACCTTCGATGCCATCCGCGTCAACTTCCGCGCGACGTTCGTGCGGCTCTTCGAGGGCGGCGAGGCCGACATCTGGCTCGAGAACGAGGAGGACCCGCTGGAGTCGCCCATCGAGATCCATGCCTCCCCGCGGGGGAAGCGCACGCAACGGATCGACCTCCTCTCGGGGGGGGAGCGCGCGCTCACGGCGCTGTCGCTCCTATTCGGCATCTACCTCGTGAAGCCCAGCCCATTCTGCGTGCTCGACGAGGTAGACGCGCCGCTCGACGAAAACAACATCGGGCGCTTCATCAAGCTCCTGCAGGACTTCAAGGCACAGACGCAATTCGTTGTGATCACGCACAATCCGCGCACGATCGAAGCGGCGGATTGGATCTACGGCGTCACAATGGAGGAGCCTGGCGTCAGCACGATCGTCGGTGTGAAACTATCCGAGGCGCTGGAGGTTGCCGGCGTCGCCTGACGCCTGAAGCGCCCCTCAGGGAGCCCCACCCGATGTTGATCGTGATGAAGCACAACGCCACCGAAGCCCAGATCGGGTCCGTCGTGGATGTGATCAAGGAGATGGGCTACGGTGCGCGACCGATTCCCGGCGAGCAGCGTACCGCAGTCGGACTGATTGGCAACGATGGACAGGTGGACTCGGCGCGGCTCCAGGGACTCGAGGGCGTGCTTGAGGTCATCCCGGTGACCCATCCTTACAAGCAGGTATCGAGGGAGTGGCGGGAAGAGAACACCGTGATCTCCCTCGAGAACGGCACCACGATCGGCGGCGACGAGATCGTGATCATGGCTGGTCCGTGTGCGGTCGAGGGCGAGGCTCAGATCCTGGGCATCGCGCACGAGCTCCGTGAGATGGGCGCGACCGTGCTACGGGGCGGCGCGTTCAAGCCGCGATCGTCCCCCTATTCGTTTCAAGGACTCGGCCTAGAGGGCCTCCACTTCCTTGCCAAGGCACGAGAAGAGACGGGCCTCGCCATCGTCACGGAGGCGTTGGACCCCGACGGCGCCGACCTCGTGGCGGAATACGCCGATATCATACAGATCGGCGCGCGGAACATGCAGAACTACCCGCTGCTTCGTAGGGCGGGCCAGACGGGGAAGCCGATCCTTCTCAAGCGGGGTCTATCGGCCACGATCGACGAGCTACTTCTGGCCGCGGAGTACATCCTGGCCGAGGGCAATGACGACGTCATCCTCTGCGAGCGCGGGATCCGCAGCTTCGATCAGCACACGCGAAATCTCCTCGACCTGGCCGCGATCCCTGTCGTGAAGGCCTTGTCGCATCTGCCGATCATCGCCGATCCGAGTCACGGGACTGGCCTGCGCGCCAAGGTGACTCCAATGGGCCGCGCCGCCATCGCGGCCGGAGCGGACGGGCTCATCGTCGAAGTCCATCCCGACCCCCCACACGCCATGTCAGACGGCGCGCAGTCTCTGTATCCAGCGCAGTTCGGCGAAATGATGGAGCAGATCCGGGTGATCGCGAAGGCGATCGGACGGGACGTGACGCGGCCGCTGAGCGGGGTAGTGGCCCGGTAAGTCCCGAAGGGCCATGGAAGCGTCGCTGGCGAGCACACAGGATCCTCGCATGCCTTTGCCGTACCCACCTCATGCCCTCGGGCACTTCGGAGAGTCCTGCGCCCGGGCCTATCTCATACGCGCAGGGTGGACCGTGCTGGTGAGCAACTATCGGTTCGGGCGCAGGGAGGTCGACCTCGTTGTCCGGCGTGGAGGTCTCGTCGCATTCGTAGAGGTGAAGACGCGCACCGGAACGGGGTTCGGGGCGCCCGAGGAGGCCGTGACACGGCTCAAGCGTCGGGAGATCGAAGCGGTGGCCAGGGACTTCCTGTGGCGCCATCGCCTCGACGACGTGGACGTGCGGTTCGACGTGATCGCGATCGTGGCCGGGTCAGGCCGAGAGGTGGTACGCATCGACCACCTCGAGGACGCCTGGAGGCCCGACGCGCCGCGTTGACCTCCCTCCGGCCCCCCGGTAGCTTCGAGATGCCCCAGGTCCGCAGGGCGAAAGCTCACGAATCCCGTCAGGACCCCGCAGGTAGCAGCGGTAAGTGCGGTGATCGTCGCTGCGGGTCGCCTGGGGCAATTCCCTTTCTGCGTGCGCGTGAAATAAGCCTCTTAAACGCTTGACGCACATAGCCTTAGCGACCAAGTATCGCCCCCGCTCGTTCTCCGACGTGGCGACGCAGGAGCACGTGTCGGACACCCTGCGGAGTGCGGTGGTAGGAGGGCGCGTCGGTCACGCCTACCTCTTCTGCGGTCCCCGCGGAGTGGGCAAGACCACGCTCGCCCGCGTGCTCGCCATGGCTCTGAACTGTCCCGATCGCGCGGACGACGGGGAGCCGTGTGGCAAGTGCGAGAGTTGTGCGCGCATTTGGGGGGGGCATACGGCGCTCGACGTCGTGGAGATCGACGCCGCGTCGAATCGGGGTGTGGATGACGCGCGAGATCTGCGAGAGCGTGCCATGTACGCGCCGTCGGCCGATGGGCGACACAAGGTCTACATCGTCGACGAGGCACACATGCTCACCCGGGAGGCTTGGAACGCGCTCCTCAAGATTCTCGAAGAGCCGCCGCCGCGTGTAATCTTCGTGTTCGCGACCACCGAGCCGAACAAGATTCAACAGTCCGCGGCCCCCATCCTTTCCCGCTGTCAGCGCTTCGACTTCCGTCGCATCGGGGTCTCGGACATCGTGGCGCGACTCACCGACGTGCTCGCTCGCGAGGGGACCAAGGCCGCGCCCGAAGCGCTGCGACTTGTCGCGCGCAAGGCTGATGGGGGAATGCGGGACGCACTATCGCTTCTCGATCAGGTGCTTTCCCTTACGGGGGGCGAAGTCGATGCGGAGTCAGTGCGGCGCGTGCTCGGCTTGGTGGAAGAGGAGCGCTACATCGAGCTACTGGATGTGCTCCGAGAAGGGCGGCATGCATCGGTGTTCACTTTGGTCGAGAACCTCGTCGATGAGGGCTACGATCTGGTGGAGTTCCACCACGGCCTGCTGGACGTGCTCCGCATCCTGCTGCGCCTGCGGTTGGAGCCCGAGGCTCAAGTGGACGTTCGTGATGACTTTCGAGCGGCGCTCCTGGAGCGAGCAGTGGACTTCGCTCCGGGGGATCTGGTGCGGATGCTCGCGAGCGCGGCGGACCTGGAGAGTCAGGGGAGCCTGAGACGGAATCCGAATCCGCGTCTTCCAGTCGAGATGCTGCTTCTTCGACTGAGCTTTCTGGATCGTACGCTTCACTTCGAGGAGCTCATTCAGGCCTTGGGGGGAGCGCCGAACCCAGGGGACGTGCCCCAGGGGGAGCCTGGACGCGAGCCCCGCGGGGGTCCCGTAGCCTCCCCCGAACGGGGGCCCGCCGCGGCGAAGTCCAAGCCGACCCCTGCACCTAAGACGGCACCTGCCAACGTGCAGGCTGCGTGGGACGCGTGGCTGAACGAAGGCAAGGTGCCCAAGGGCCTCATGGCCTTCTTGCGAGCGGCGAAGGTCACTGAGCTGGACGACGGTCGCATCGCCATCGGCGAGCTCGCGCCGCCGGCGGCCGAGCGGCTGGCCGAGCTTCCCGTCGTGGAGGCCATCCGAGAGGGCTTCGCACCCTACCTCGGTCGCGCCGTTCGGTTCGTCGTGGAGGCCCCGACCTCAGGACCTTCGACCACCGATCGGGTGACCGAGGAGGAGGTCCGAAGCGACACGCTGGCAGCGCTTTACCGCCAGGAACCCCGCCTGCAACGGGCGGTAGAAGAACTCGATCTCGAGCTCATGGAATGATATCCGCATGACCGACCTCCAGCAGTTGATGCGTCTGAGTCAGCAACTCCAGTCCAAAATGACAGAGTTGCAGGAGTCGTTGGAGGCCACCTCGCTGTCCGCTACGTCGGGCGGCGGTATGGTCACCGTCACCGTCGACGGGAAGGGCCAGGTGAAGCGGGTGCAGATCGATCCGACCTGCGTGGATCCGAGGGACGTGGAGATGCTCGAGGACTTGGTGCTGGCCGCGGTTGCAGAGGCTCAGACCAAGGCTCGGGGGGCGTACGAGCAGGAGATGCGGAAGGCGACGGGGGGACTGCCCTTGAACCTTCCCGGGCTCCCGAACCTCTTCTGAGCCCGCACCGCCGGAGCTGTCCAAGATGGCGGTGATCGAGCGTCTGACGGAGGAGTTCTCCAGGCTACCGGGAATCGGGTCGAAGACGGCTCTGCGCCTCGTACACCACCTCATGAAGGGGCAAAAAGAGGACGTGCGCCGGCTGGCTGTTTCCTTGGTGGACCTGGCCGAGAACATCCGGGAGTGCCGTCAGTGTGGGAACTTCGCGGAGTCGGAACTGTGTGATATTTGCACGAATCCCCGACGAGATGCGTCCCTGCTGTGTGTGGTAGAGGAGGCGTACGAGGTCGGGTCCATCGAGCGCACCGGGCAGTATCGCGGACTGTTCCACGTCCTCGGAGGATGCCTGTCGCCTCTCGATGGCATCGGGCCGGATGAACTGAACGTGGCGGAGCTACTGAGGCGCATCGTTGACGCCGAGGGGGGGATCCACGAAGTCATCGTGGCCACGAACGCGAGCGTGGAGGGCGAAGCCACGGCCGTCTTTCTGGAGCAGGAGATCCGAGGCCGAGGGCCGCGGGTCACGCGGCTCGCCCGTGGAATCCCGGTGGGAAGTGACCTAGAGTATGTGGACGGAACGACGATCGCCCAGGCGCTAGCTGGCCGGCGGGAGATGTGACGGTGAATCGAACTATGAAAACAGCGACGTTGACCGTCCTGGCCGCTGCAGCTGCCGGGGCGTTGGCCGCGCTCATCATCCGCGGGCAGATCAGCCGACACCGCCGGGACCTGTTCAGCCCTCGCGCGTTCCGCAGGCTCGCGGCCCTCGGACACATGAATCGTGAGCCCGCGTCCGTCGACGCAATCCGGGTTCTGCGCGACTTCGTCTCCTGGGAGCCCCGTAAGCCGCTGCGTGAGCGGGCCCAAGCCATCATCGATCGGATGATGGCCGAGGCGGCTGAGCTAGGGATCCACGCTGGCCCGGAAACCGCTTGATAACGTCCACCTTGCCCGTCAGGGCAGGCTGGCCGAGTTTAGGGCGCTGCTAGTCTCGGGCGGCCGCGGGCGCGCGATCCGGTAACGGCTCGGCGCCCTCGTTCATACTTGTGAGAGCGAGAGATCTTTGGGTCCACATGACGTCTGTCTCGGGAGGTAGCATCGGCCCATGTCGATGATCAACTACGCCTCCCGTGAGATCAATTGTAAGATCGTGTATTACGGGACCGGTCTCGGTGGCAAGACGACCAATCTCGAGTACATCTACTCGCGCGTGAATCCGGACACGAAGGGAAAGATGATTTCCCTCGCTACCGAGTCGGAGCGCACGCTCTTCTTCGACTTCCTGCCCATCGACCTGGGCGAGGTCAGAGGCTTCAAGACCCGGTTCCACCTCTACACCGTCCCCGGCCAGGTCTATTACAACGCCAGCCGGCGACTGATTCTCAAGGGTGTGGATGGACTGGTGTTCGTGGCGGACTCGCAGGCATCGCGGGCCGAGGCCAACATCGAATCGATGCACAACCTCTACGAGAACCTCGAGACGTACGGATACGATCTCGACACGATCCCGTTCGCCATTCAATACAACAAACGGGACATGCCGAGCATCCTCTCCGTAGAGGAGCTTCGGGCCCAGATCAACCCAATGGGGGTGCCCGACTTCGAGGGCACAGCGATCGAGGGGAACGGGGTGTTCGAGACCCTCTCGTGCGTGAGCAAGCTGGTCGTCGAGTCTCTTTCCTGAGGCCCCCGATGTCTGGGAGTCGAATCACCCTCCCGAACATCATCACGCTGGCGCGCATCGCCACGTGTCCGATCATCTACTGGCTCGCGATGCAGCCCGGGGTCCAGGCTCGGTTCGGCGCGTTCTTTCTCTTCGTTGCAGCGGCTCTGTCCGACATATGGGACGGGTACCTGGCCAGACGGTACGATCTCATCACCGACGTCGGGAAGCTGCTCGACCCTATCGCCGACAAGCTTCTCTTGGTGGTGACATTCGTTCCGTTCTACCTCATATCCCATCGCGGATCCGAGATCGACCTGATGCCGTGGCCGTGGGGCGCCATGCCGATGTGGGTGATGGTTGTGATCCTGGGCCGCGAGTTGTTCATCACCCTGTTCCGGCAGTACGCGGTCCGCCGCGGAGTCGTCATTGCCGCGGGTCAATCGGGGAAACACAAAGCGCTCTTTCAGTCCCTCTTCGTAGGTGGTCTCCTGCTGCTGTATCCGCTGCGCTTGGTGGCGGAGAGCAGGGGGTGGGACGGCATGGGCTGGAGCGTGTGGTCTCGCTTTCATGAGACGTGGGTGTCCGTAACACTTGTGGTAGCGATTGTTCTGACCGTCTACTCGATGTTCGACTATCTCTGGTCCTATCGATCCGTGGTCGGGATCCGAGACTAGGTCGTCCGACGCCAGATGACGGAGACACGGGCACCGTTGGCCAGTCTCGTGACTGTCGGGAACGAGCTCCTTTACGGTCAGACCGTCGATACGAACGCCGCCTGGCTGGGTCGGTCCCTTGCCCAACTCGGATTCCGGGTCACGCGTACGTTCACCGTCGGCGACGACCCCGGCCCCATTCAGGCGGCCGTCGGATCGGCCATGGAGGACGCCGACCTGGTTCTCGTGTCGGGTGGGCTGGGCCCGACTCCCGACGACCTAACCAAGGCCGCGGTCGCTCAGCTCCTCGGGCGTGAGATCGGACTGGACGAAGAGCTGCTGCAAAAACTCGCCGCGCGCTTCCGCGCGGCGGGATACGACCGGCTCCCCACCCCGAATCGAAGTCAGGCGGAGGTCCCGCAGGGATCGATCGTGCTGAACAACCCGCAGGGCACCGCCCCCGGCCTCGGCCTGGAGACCGACTCTTGTCTGGTGGTGATGCTGCCCGGAGTTCCACGCGAGCTTCGCAGCATTTTCGAGGGCGACCTTACCCATCTCTTGCGTCGGCGCTTTGCGAGGCGACTCGAACCGGTGCAGCACCGCACGATCCATACGACAGGGGTCCCTGAGTCGCGCCTGTCCGAGCTGGTGAGCCAGCTCCTACCGCGAGACATGGGGCCGGTCAGCCTCGCTTTTCTTCCGGATCTTCGGGGGGTGGATCTGCGCTTGACGGCCAGGGGCGTCGCCATCGAGGAGGGAGAGGCGTGGCTGACACGGATCGAAGCGGCGCTCGAGCCCGTCGTGTCGAAGTGGCGATTCGAAGCTGAAAGTGGAGACGTCGCCGAGGCGTTGAACCACGCGCTGGCCGGTGCTGGCATGACGGTCGCGACCGCGGAGAGTTGTACGGGCGGGCTAGTAGCGAAACGTATCACCGATCGGCCCGGCTCTTCGGAGGTGTTCGTCGGCGGTGTGATCGCCTATGCGGACGCGGTCAAGGTGGAGCAGCTCGGGGTCTCGCCCGAAGATCTCCGCGAGCACGGCGCAGTATCCGAGCCCGTCGCGCTACAGATGGCAAAGGGTGTGAGGGAACGCTTCGGCGCTTCGGCAGGTGTAGGTATCACCGGCGTTGCGGGTCCGGAAGGTGGCACCCCGGAAAAGCCCGTCGGCACCGTGTGGATTGCGCTGGCGGTCGCGGACATGGCCGAGGCCAGACTGGTCAGGCTCCCTGGGGACCGTGATGCGGTTCGGGAGCGCGCGGCCCAAGCGGTTTTGGGCTGGCTACACCGCAAGGTCTCGGGCCGCGAGCAGGGCCGCTGAGCCCCGGACCCTGAACACACATGGCCCACGTGGTATCTTGTACGTCGAACCGCCGAACGGCGGATTTGGTAGGTCCTGGAACGGTGAGAAGAAGAGGACGATGACGGATTCCGTATCGCAAGAAGATCAGCGCCTGGACGACGAAGGCGTCAACGGCTCAGCCGATGTCGGCGCCCCGGAGGAGGACGCCGATGTCACTCGGCCCGATGACCCGGAAGGATCGGCAGCCGATCCCGGGGAGGACTTCGAGCAACTCAGCGATCGACACCTACGGTTGGTCGCAGAGTTCAACAACTATCGCCGCCGTACAGAACAAGAACGCCTCGGCGCCTGGGCGAGGGCCCAGGCCGACATGGTGGCCAAATTCTTGGACGTGCTAGACGACCTGAACCGGGTCGCGCAGCTGGATCTATCGAACGCCACGGTCGAGGCGATCATGGAGGGCGTGGATCTGGTGGAGCGAAAGTTCGTGCGGGTGCTCGAGGACTCAGGGGTCGAGGTGATCGACCCGGTCGGGCAGCCGTTCGACCCCGAGCGGATGGAAGCCATGATGCGCGTGCCGGTCGACTCCGAGCACCAAGACGATGAGGTGGCCCAGGTGTTTCAGAAGGGCTACTCCCTCAAGGGTGTACTCGTCCGGCCGGCCCGGGTGAGCGTGTACAAGAACGAGTAACGACGCCCATCATGGCCGCTCCGGGCAAGGACTTCTACCAGGTTCTCGGCGTCAGCGAAAAAGCTGACGCCGGCGAAATCAAGAAGTCGTATCGCAAGTTGGCGAAGAAGCATCACCCTGATGCCAACCCCAGCGACGCGAGCGCCGCGGAACGTTTCAAGGAGATCGGCGAGGCGTACTCCGTGCTGAGCGATCCCGCGAAGCGGAAGCAGTACGATCAGATGCGCAGACTGGGGGGCCTGGGTTTCGGTCGCGGCCGTCCTGGCGGCGGAGCCCCCGGCGGCTTCCGCGGGCCTGAAGCCGACCCTGGAATTTCGTTCGACGATCTCCAGGGCGGCTTCGGCAACATATCGGACCTCTTCAGCTCTCTGTTCGATCTGGGCCGGAAGGGCCAGCCGGGGAGTGAGAGGACCGGGCGGCAGAAGGGCCAGAACGTAGAGTACGTCGTCGAGATTCCGTTCCTGACCGCCGTCCGAGGGGGCAGGATCTCGGTCGACGTTGCCATCACGGAAGACTGCGCCACATGCGGCGGGGACGGAGCGAAGCCGGGCACGGAGGTCAGGCGGTGCGACGAGTGCAAGGGCGCCGGTACGGTGTCGTTCGGCCAGGGGGGCTTCGCGGTGAAGCGTCCCTGTCCGGCCTGCTTCGGTCGCGGGGTGATTCCGCAGACCCCGTGTAGCTCCTGTCAGGGGAGAGGGGCGATCCGGCAGAACCGGAAGATTCAGATCAACGTGCAGCCCGGCGCCGACAGCGGGTCGAAGGTGCGGCTGTCGGGGCAGGGCGAGCGGGGTCGCAGTGGTGGACCGCCAGGTGACCTCATTATCACCTACAAGGTCTCACCACACCGCTTCTTTACCCGAAAAGGCCTCGACGTCTACGTCACCATCCCGATCAACATCGTTCAGGCGACGCTGGGCTCGAAGATACGCGTTCGGACTATTGCGGATAAGAAGGTCGTGCTGCGTATCCCGAAGGGGACCCAGTCGGGAACGAAGTTCCGTATCCGGGGGCAGGGCGTCGAGAAGGGCGACCGCGTCGGTGATCAGTTCGTGGAGGTGGTCGTGCAGGTCCCTGCAGAGCTCAGCGATGAGGAGCGTCAGGCCATGCAGGAGTTCGCGGACGCGAGCGGGCTCAAGCACTAACCCGAGCTGCGACGATTCTGCCGCCGCCGAGGAGTCGGTCGCCGTCGAAGAAGACTGCGGACTGCCCGGGTGTCACCGCGGGCTGAGGCTCGGTCAGTGACAAGACGAGCCCATTCCCGTCCTCCATGACCGTCGCCGATACCGCCGGGGCCCGATACCTGAGCTGCACCGTGACGGCGGATCCGCTCCCCGGTGCATCAGTCAGCCAGTTCACCTCACCCACCTCGACCTCGTCCCGGAACAGTTCCTCATGGGTGCCGACCACGACCTCCCGAGTGTCCGGCCGCAGCTCGAGCACGAAGAACGGCTCCGGAAAGCCGCCCCCGAGTCCCCTACGCTGCCCGACGGTGAAGCTCGCGTACCCTTGGTGTTCGCCCACGACCTCGCCTGAAGCGCGCACGATGGCTCCGGGCTCGAGCGCTGGGTGCGCGCCCAGGCGCCTTCGGAGCAGGTCCCGGTAGTCGCCGGTGGGTACGAAGCAAATTTCCTGCGATTCGGGCTTGTCGGCCGTGACGAGCGCGAGCGCCCTGGCGCGCTCCCGCACCTCATTCTTGGTGAGCTCGCCCAGCGGAAAGGAGAGCTTGGGCAGGAGTTCATTGGGGAGGCCCCACAAGAAGTAGGACTGATCCTTCGAGTGGTCCCGGCCACGGAGGAGGGACGTACCGGCCTTCGTATGCTCAGCGCGAACGTAGTGGCCCGAGGCGATGCGGTCGCAGCCCAGGGCGCGACCCCGTTTCATGAGGTCGCGAAACTTCGTGTTGCCGTTGCAGCGCACGCATGGATTGGGCGTGCGCCCCTGTGCGTACTCGTCCACGAAGTCGTCGATCACGTCGCGCGTGAAGTCTTCCTCGACGTCGAACACGTAATGGGGAATATCGAGCGCAGAGGCGACCCGCTTGGCGTCGGTGATGCCGTCGAGGCCACAACACGTCTTGCCATGGCTTGGCGTTTCAGAGTAGCAGAACGTCTTCATCGTCACGCCGACGACCTCGTGACCGGCCTCCACGAGAAGGGCGGCGGCGACTGAGGAGTCGACCCCGCCCGACATGGCCACCAAGACCCTGCTCATGCGTCCCTCATGCGGGTGACGACCGCTACGGTCGCGGTCACGGCCCGTTGGAGATGCTCATTGGTGGTGCCTTTACCCAACGAGAATCGGACGGCTGCGTAGGGATCGTCGTTGCCGTACAGCGCCTCCATGACGTGGCTCGCCTTGGCAGATCCACTTGCGCATGCCGAACCCCCCGAGACCGCGATGCCCTCCAGATCGAGCGCCATGACGAGGGCGCTACCGTCCTCGATTCCCGCCAGGCCGACGCTGAGCACATGTGGGGCCCGGGGGGCTTCACCGGCGTTCACCCGGATGCCATCAAGAGCCTGGAGCAGGTCGACTTCGAGCCGGTCCCGCAGCCCCAGGAGGCGGGACGTCTCGGAGGCTCTCTCCGCGACGGCCAGCCGGACCGCGGTGGCGAGACCGACCGCGCCTGCCACGTCCTCAGTCCCAGGACGGACGCCCCGCTCCTGTCCTCCGCCGTGGAGGAGCGGGGCGAGGGGCGTGCCCTCCCGGACGAACAGGAAACCGGTCCCCTTCGGCGCGTAGATCTTGTGACCAGTGCCGGAGAGCAGGTCCACGGGCAGCTCACGTACATCCACAGGCACCTTGCCGACCGCCTGGGCGGCATCGGTGTGAAGGGTCGCACCCGCTGCCTTGACGATGCCCGCGATGTCTTGGAGGGGCAGCACCATGCCAGACTCGTTGTTGACCCACATGACGGAAACCAGGGTGGGGCCGTCCGCAACGGCGTCCCGGATTGCATCGGCATCGATGGCACCCTCTGGGGTCACGCCGATCCGCAGGGACCTCGCGAGACCGGTCCGTGTCGCAAACTCGACCGCTTCGAGCACGGCGTGGTGTTCGATGGAGCTGATCGCCA
Organism: Gemmatimonadota bacterium; assembly: GCA_029863645.1. Lineage (GTDB taxonomy): Bacteria > Gemmatimonadota > Gemmatimonadetes > Longimicrobiales > Gaopeijiaceae > UBA2982. The sequence goes on along the minus strand of JAOTVA010000004.1, from coordinate 65,302 downwards.
CCGTCGGCGTCTCATCCAAAGCGCGTTGGCCCCCACACCAACCCAGCAGCGCCAGGTTGTCCGACTCGGTGCCGCCGCGAACGAAGGTGATCTCGGAGGGCTCAGCCCCGAGAGACTCAGCCAGTTCCGCGCGTGCTTGCTCGAGGGCCTCCTCTGCCTCGCGTCCCCATCGATGGACGCTCGAGGGGTTGCCGAAGACGCCTGACAGATAGGGGGCCATGGCCGCACGCACCTCGTCCCTGACGGGTGTGGTTGCAGCGTAGTCGAGATATACGTGATCCATGGCGGCGTTGCCGGGAGCGTGGTAGAGCCTAACTTAACCATGCCCGGCGTCGGGCTCAGCAGTCGTCGAAAAATGGGGGTGACCACTGGCACCAGCGTTTCCCGCGGGACAGCCTCCCCGCTTCCGGTCCACCGTCCTCGGTACGGTCTTCGCGGGCCGCGACCGGTTCCTGGCCAGCATGCACGCTGGCGACACGGTACGCCTGGTCGCCGACCCTCCCGTCCAGATCGAGCCCGAAGTCTGGGTGCATCTCGAGTCTGGCGAGCCCATCGGGCACCTTCCCGCCGAGATCGGGAGATGGCTGTGGCCATGGCTGTCGGGCGGAGGCGTGGCCGAGGCCCGCGCCGTGAAGGTCAGCGGCGACGATGTGCCCTCGTGGCGCCGTGTCCTGCTTGAGGTGTCCTGCCGAACCGCTTGAGGCGGGCACAAGCTCAGTAGGTCGACACGTCCAGCGCCGAAAGATCCTCGACGACAAGGGGCTCACTCACCCGGAACGGTTCTCCGTAGTCCACACGGATGAGTGACCCGTAGTGGGCCATCTTCGCGCGGATCTGGTCGAAGAGGGGCCGATTGCCCCCTGGGTAGACCTCGCCGATACCCGTCACGCCTTCGAACTGCGACGTATAGGACGACAGCGCGTCGAGCTTCGCCTCCATCTGGTCCGTGACGTCGACGACGATATCCGGGGGATCGGCGTCCTCTCGGAAGGCGGTGGCGTAGACGAGCTTCCGCGGGCGGAATGGCCGGCCTTCCACGTCGAGCTTTCTCAGCCCGGACAGGAAGCACGCGTCGCGCACGAGCTCACACGCGACACGGTGATCGCGGTGACGCCCCACTTTCCAGTGTGTCACGACTACCCTGGGGCGTAGCTCACGGAGGTGCTGCGCGACGACGAGGCGTGACGCCTGGTCGTTCTCGAGCTCCGCGTCGGGGAGGCCGGCGGAGCGCCGTTCGGCGAGTCCCATCACTTCGGCCGCGCGGGCGGCCTCCTGTCTACGGATCTCGCCAGACCCCGAGCTGCCCATCTCACCCGACGACAGGTCGAGCACACCCACACGCTTACCGAGCGCAGCCGTCTTGATGAGCATGCCCCCGCACAGGAGCTCCGCGTCGTCCGGGTGCGCCATGACGACCAGCAGGTCGAGAGACTCGTTCACCGGGACCTCCTCACTCGTAGCGCAGCGCCGCCACGGGCTCGAGTCGACTGGCGCGGATCGCAGGGAGGAGGCCGAAGAGCATGCCTGTCACTACGGCCATAACCAGCGCTATGACCACGGCCCAAACCGGAATCTCCGCAGGGAGCGGTGTCCAGGTCGCCACGCCGAAAGCCAAAGCAAAGCCGATAATCATCCCGACGATTGCTCCACCTGCGGTGAGTAGTGCCGACTCGACCAAGAATTGCCACAAGATCTCCCTTCGCGTCGCGCCCACGGCCTTTCTCGTGCCGATCTCTTTGGTTCGTTCGGTCACGGAGATGAGCATGATCCCGACCACGCCCACTCCACCCACCAGGAGTCCTGCAGACGCGAGAAGCAGGATCACGAGGAAGAAGAGCGCGGTGAGTTGATTGAACATATCGATGATCTGCGCCGAGGCCATCAGAGCGAAGTTGTTCTCCTCGCTTGGCCTGAGCCCTCTCATCCCTCTGAGTGCCGCGATCACGTCGTCCTGGGCCCGTTCAATGGACACGAATGGCCTCGGCACCACCATGATCTGAGCCTGGAAGGTGTTTTGGCGTAGGCGTTTGATCGCCGCGGTCCAGGGGAAGAAGGCGAGGTTTGGAACTGCTGTGGCGAAGAGGTTTTCTTCTGGCTCGAGTACTCCGATGACCGTGAACGGCTCCTGCGTCCCGCGGAACGCGTTGCCCACCCTGACCGTCCGCCCGATGGGATCTCGCTGACCGAAGAGCGTCTCCGCCAGCCCCGACGAGATCACTACGATGGCGCGGTTCTGGGACACCTCCGCCGGTGTGAAGTTTCGCCCGGCAATGAACTCTCCTGGTTGGAAGGCAGGCCAGCCAGCGCTGAAGCCGCGGCCCGTGACTCCCTCCAACTCCACGTCCTCGAAGGCGAGGTCTACCTGGAAGTCGAAAACATACATTGCCTCATCGATACTCGGCAGGCGTGCGATGCGCTGCATCTCCTCCGGCGTGATCTCCGGGCGGTTCCACCACGGAGGCCGACCGGATCCGTCGTTGATCGTGAGCGTCGTGAAGTCGATGCGCGTCACCACGAAGTTGTTCGGGCCGACGCCTTCGAAGGCATCCATCACGGTCGATCGCAACCCGGTGATGAGCGCCGCGATGGCCATGACGACGGCGACACCGACGGCGACCCCAACGATCGTCAGGATCGAGCGCACCTTGTTCGACCGGATCGCACTCCAGGCGATTGCGGTCCCTTCGGTTATCGCCGAGAAGCCTGAGGCGCCGCCGTTTCGCGATTCACTCATAGCGAAGCGCGTCCACTGGATCGAGCTTGGACGCCTGTGACGCTGGGTAGACGCCCGCTACAATCCCCACGCTCATACCGAGACCCACGCCCAGCGCGATCCAGCGGGGCGCAACAGCCGCGGGCATCGGCGAGACGGCGGCCACGAACTGCGCGATACCGATTCCGAGGCCGACGCCGATCAGTGCCCCGAGGGTGGCCAAGGTGGCGGACTCGATCAGGACCTGGGTCAGGATATCTCGACGACGTGCACCCAGGGCTTTGCGCACACCGATCTCCCGCGTCCGCTCCATGACGGATACCAACATGATGTTCATGATCACGATGCCGCCGACCACTAGGGCGATGGATACGAAAGCGGGCAGGATCGTGAACAGCATCCGCGAGATGTTGTCCCAGAAGCTGATCGCCTCATCCGCCGTCTCGAGAGAGAAGTCGGCGTCCTCGGTGGGCCGCAGCCCACGTCGCGCACGCATGATTCCCTCTACATCGGCCTGAACGTCCCTGAGCTGGTCGGGGTCGACGGACTGGATGATGATGTTGTCGACGTAGCCCCGGGGGGCGGTGATGGACTGGATCGGCGAACGTGCCGGCGCGATGGCAACGTTGTCCTGTGACTGACCGAAGAGCGAGCCGCGTTCTTCCAAGACACCGATTACACGATACGGGAAGCCGCGGATGCGGATCGTTCGTTCCAAGACTACGCCGTCCTCGAAGATGGCGTCAGCGGTCTCCGACCCTATGACGATGACCGGCGTGCCTGCCGCGGCCTCCTGGGGCGTGAACGCCCGTCCGTCGACCACTGTGAGGTCACGGATGACAAAGATGTCAGCCGACGCGCCGCTGATCCGCACGCCATCGACGGATCGGCCGTTATCCCCGACCGCGCTCGCGCTGACGGTGCTCTCGACAGCGACGCGCGCGGGCAGAGAGATGCGTGCTCGAAGGGCGTCGGCATCGTCGTACTGAAGCCACGGGCGGCGTTGACGCTCGCGCCGCTCCTCGCGCGTGGCATTGACGCTGATCTGCTCCCAACGCCTGAGCGTGACCGTGTTGATGCCAAAGAGCTGCCCGGCGAAGTCCTCGCGCACGTACCGGTCGAGACCCTCGACCACCGTGACGACCACGATGAGGAACATGACGCCGACGACTACACCCAGAAGTGAGAAGAAGCTCTTGAGCTTCTGAGCCCAAATCTGCTGGAATGCGAGGGTGACTCCCTCCCAGAATGGCACGCGTCCCTCCGCTAGTTCGCCGTCGGGGACTCGTCCGTGGCCACGATCTGATCGCCGTTGATGAGTTGTCGGATACGCTGGTATGGACCGGCGACCACCGTATCACCCTCGGAGAGACCGGCCAGCACCTCGAAGTACTCCTGGCCGGCGATCCCTATCTCAACCGCCGTGAACTCGACCCGGTCACCGTGCACTAAAAAGACTCCCTCGACTTCGGCGATTTCGTCCCTGGAATCCCCTTCTGTCCTCGCCGCCGTGGAGTCTTCACGCACGGTCATTGCGATGATCGGCACCCCCAGAGCTCGCTTGCGCGTCTCGACGACGATATCCGCCGTCGCCGAAAGGTCGGGTCGCAGCAGCGCGTCTCCCTGTTGGAGCGTGAGCACCACCTCGAAGTCGATGGCGGCCTGCTGCCCTCCACTTTGCTGGCTAGGGGGATTGATCGCTGAATTGCCGATCTCGGTGACGACTCCGACGAACGTTCGGTTCGGGAAAGCATCGATACGGATCGATGCGCTGTCTCCCAAGGAGATGAGAGAGACATCCGTCTCGTCCACTTGGACGACGACCTCGATCACGGAGAGGTCGGAGATCGTGAGCACGAGGCTGCCCGGATTGTTCATCGTGCCGATGATCACCGTCTCGCCTTCTTCCACATTCAGGCGCGTGACCTTCCCGTCGATCGGAGAGGAGAAGATCGTCTTCGATAGCTGGTCGTCCGACTCCGCCACTGCCGCTTGCGCCTGAGCGACACCGTGTTCGGCCGACTCCAGCGTGGATGCAGTGACGTCGAGCGTGGTTCGTGTGTCGTCAATCTGTTGACGGCTCACGAGCAGCGAGTCTCTGGCACGCAGTGAGAGCAGACGATCCAGGTCTCGTTGTGCCCGGATGAGGTTGGCCTCCTGCTGGGCTCGCTGCGCCTGCGCCTGCGCGAGCGACGCCCGACTGCGCGCCGCCGACGCCTGGTACTGGGTGGGGTCCAATCGCAGTAGTGTTTGTCCCCGCCGAACGTCGTCGCCTTCGTCGATGAGCAGCTCGGCGACGCGGGCCGACACGTCCGAACTGATGTCGACGGTCCGGCGCGCACGAATGTTACCGCTCGCCGTCACGATCTCCACCAGGTCGTGTCGTCCGATCACTTCGGTGCTTACCTGGATGCCCTGATCACGCCGCTGCGTAATCGAAAGCCAGGCACCGAGCCCCAGGACCGCCACGATGGCGATTCCGACAAGGACCTTCTTCTGGGTCTGCATGGGCCAGCCGGCTCCTCAGTTTCGCAGGGAGGTGCCCACGAGCACCTCCAAGTTGGTCACAACGTCGTGGTAGGCGAACACCGCCCGGATCCGGTCGACCTCAGCCTGCGCCAGGACCGTCTGTGCCGCCACGAGGTCGACGAAGGTGATTTCGCCGAGTTGATAGCGTTCGCGGGCCAGCAGTAGCTGGCGATCCGCGAGCTGTCGGTTCCGCTCCTCCAACAGTGCGCTCTGGTAGGCAGTGCGCGCGTTCGCGAGACCGATGGCGATCTCAGCGTCCAACGCGAGTTCCTGCTCGCGGATCTGTTCCACCGCGTCGTCACGCTGGAGTCGCGCCGCCTCGAGATTCCGCTGCCTGCTGAGGCCGGTGAAGATCGGTACGCTCACGCTGAGTGTTAGGGTGGGCGGGGAACCGACGAAGCCGAACGGGAACTGGTTGTTCTGGCTGATGATGGCCTGGCGCTGCGCATCCGTGAACGCGAAGCGCGAGCAGTCGAGCGGTGGCAGGGGCGGAGTCAGACGCGAGAAGAGATCGTTCTGAGCCGTGCACTGGGCGATTGAGCCCGCGATCTGCGCCTGTGCTTGGGCGATCTGGAAGTCCGTGCTGCTCGCCTCGCGCGTAAAGGCGGTCAATCCCGTCGAGACCGACAGACTGGGAAGGTACGGAGAGCGTGCGGAGCTCACGCCGATGTCGGCGGACTCCCGCGCGCTACGGCGGGCCGCGAGGGTCGCGTTTCCGGTGAGCGCCAGCCCTCGCAATTCTCCGATCTCCCACGTCGGTTCGGTCAAGTCGAACGGGGTGGCGAGCTCAAAGTCCTGGCCCATGGGCTGTCCGAGCTGTTGCAGCATGCGGATACGGGCGGTCTCGAGCGCGTTACGCGCCTGCAAGACCTGCACCTCAGACCGACCGACCTGAACTTCGGCCTGGCCCACGTCGATCCCGGTGACCGTACCGACCTCCAATTGAGCCTGCGCCAGGCGCAGGTTGAACTGGCTGTTCTCGAGCTGCACATCGGCGATCCGAACCGCTTCCTGCTGCCGCAACATCTCGAGGTACGCAACCGTTACTTGAGAAACGAGATTTGCGTCGGCCATCCCGATCTGCGCTCGAGTCGTGGTGCGGTCGGCTTTGGCTTGAGACGGCCCCAGGATCGTCGCCCAGTCGAGTGAATAGCTCAGGCGAAGGGCGTAGCTCGAGGTGTAGTATGACGGCTGATTCCCGAAGCCCAAGTCACCCAAGGTCAGCGTTCCGAACTGCTGCTCGCCCGTGCCCTGCCATCCAATGGACGCGTTCGCGTTGGCAGAGGGAAACAGCTGTCCGTAGGCTTGCCGGACGTTCCAGTCGGCCAAGCGTTCATCGTTGGCTGTCTGCCTGAACCCGGGATTCGACGACCGCGCGATCGCGATCGCACGGTCGATGGTCAAGCGCTCGGGGATTCCTTGCTGAGCTCCGAGGGGAGCGGCTGCGGCCAGAGCGGCCAGCACGACCGTGAAGGTGCCGATCTTCATGCTCTTGGCGGTCCCTCAGCTGCGGTGGCGTGGACGTCACGAACAAGGTTAATACGCACAGACCTACGCAGCGGTTTCGCGCTGCGCACGATGTCCGGTGGGGCGAAATGCACCCGCCCCACCGGACACGCACCGTTCCACCGCGAAGGCGCCGCAGATGACAAGGAGCTGATCAGCTGCCCGCCTTCGTGGCGGTGCCGGCTGCGGAGAACTCGCCGCCCGCCGTCTCGAACAGGGTGGCGAGCTGCTCACCGGCCGGCACGAGGGTCATTGAGACCTCCATGAATTGCCCCTGCGCATCGATCTCCCAGGTCATGATCAGGCTCTCGCCGTCCTTGGATACGTCGGTGACGCTCTGCATTCCTTGGCCCATGTCGGGCGCACCGATGCTTGCCGCGACCTTGCCGCCCTGATCTTCGACCTCGAGCGTCATGCTGAAGGGTCCGAAGTCCGTATCCATGTCGACCACCCAGTCGCCCATGAATGCCTGGGCCTGCGAGGCGTCGAGCCCGGACTGGGCGGAGGCTGCGAGTGGGGACAGCAGGGCCGTTGCCATCGCGAGACTCAGAGCGAGGCCCCGTGGACTGCGGGTGATCAGGCGCATGATACACTCCTCCTGGAGGCGTTGTGCGTACATCATCATCGCCTGAACACGTTTCTCTCGTATGTAGGCGGTGTTACAGATTGTAACCGGCTTCTCGCGGGGTATGGAGCCTCATGAAACATTCGGTTACGTCGGCGAAACACTCCTGTAGGCGTCGCGGGTGAGTCTATGAGGCCTGTAGAGGCAACCTCTACGCTCGAGGAGTCGTAGCATGCGGGGTCCAGTTCTGGTGATCGATGACGATCGGAAACTCCGCGGTCTCCTGACGGAGTATCTGGCGCGCGGCGGGTTCCAGGTGATCGCCGCGGGTCGCGCGGACGATGGCCTGCGCCTCCTGCGTACAGAGCACCCCACCATAGTGATCTTGGATGTGATGCTCCCGGGCATGGACGGCTTCGAGGCGTGTCGTGCGATCCGTCGAGAGTCCGCGGTACCGATCATCATGTTGACGGCACGAGGAGACGTCACCGATCGGGTCGTCGGTCTTGAACTCGGGGCGGACGACTACCTTGCCAAGCCGTTCGAGCCCAGAGAGCTCATCGCCCGCATCGACGCCATCCTTCGCCGGGGGCGTGCCGCCTCGGACACGTGGAGCTTCGGCGACCTGAGAGTCGATCCGGCGCGCCGGGCAGCCTCCATGGACGGGGAGCCGATCTCGCTCACGACGGCCGAGTTCGACCTCCTCGAGCTCCTCATCCGTGGGCGTGGACGCGTGCTCTCTCGCGGCCACATTCTGGACGGCGTCCGTGGAGAAGCTTGGGACAACTTGGATCGGTCCATCGACGTCCTGGTGAGTCGTTTGAGGAACAAGCTCGGGGACGATCCACGCCAGCCGCGGTACGTGAGGACGGTGCGTGGTGCGGGATACGCCTTCGTTGGGGCGCCGAACGATGACACCTAGAGCCCGTCTGGCGGGCAAGCTGCGCTCATCGTTCTTTCTTAAGATACTCCTCGTCTTCGTGGGAGGGGGTACCGCCATCGGCGCCTACCTGATGGCGTCGTTCTGGGTGTTCGACTGGCAGCAGGGTCGGCTGTCCGTGCGGCAGACCGCGCTGAACTACTCCGAGCTCATCCTGGGAGAGCTGGGGCACCCGCCGGACACCGTTCAGGCCCGAGAAATCGCGACGCGGCTAGGCGTGGGGATCCGGATCGCGGGGCCGGACGTCGACTGGACCAGCGAGCCCGACTTTCCTGCCTTTGCCGATGTGGACCTGCCGCCGGCTACCGGCGAAGGACCGAACCGCGCCGGCCTGTCCCGAGCACTTGGCGTCGGCGCTGACCTCTCGCGCGGTGAATATCGCTACCTGTTTTCGCTCCAGGCCGGACGAACCGCGTTCGGGACGGAAAGCACCACGGAGGAGGTGGCAGACGCATTGTTCATGCTCGTCCTCTTGGTGTGCCTGTACCTCGCTACGCGGTATCTGTTGCGGCCGGTGCGGGTCCTGACGGACGGCGTCGAGCGGCTGCGCCAGGGCGACTTGGACGTGGAGATGCAGACGCGCCGTACGGATGAACTCGGACGGCTCATGACTTCTTTCAACGAGATGGCGGGGACCATAAGAGAGCGGATTCGGGCGCGCGATCGGCTGCTCATGGACGTGAGCCATGAGATCCGTTCGCCGCTGACTCGCATGCGGGTCGCGCTGGCGATGATGCCCGATGGGGCCGCCAGGTCAAGCGTGATCGAGGACATCGAAGAAACGGAAGCGATGATCTCGGAGCTGCTCGAGACGGAGCGCTTGGATTCCCCACACGGAGGTCTGACCCGCGCTCCAGTGGACCTCCGGGTGCTGATCGAAGAAGCAGTGGCCGCCCGCGCCGGTGAGCCGCCCGGGGTCGAGGTCGACTGTGGGGTTGGGCCGATCGTCGCCAACGTGGACGGCGAGCGGGTTCGCGTCGTTCTCGGCAACCTCCTGACGAATGCGCTACGACATTCCGACCCGGATGGTCCTCCCGTACGCGTTGCACTGAACGTCGCGGGCGAGGAGATCCGCATCGGCGTCCACGACCAGGGCGTCGGCATCGCGACGGACGACCAGGCACGGGTATTCGAACCGTTTTACCGGGTGGATCGCTCCCGCTCCAAGGACACTGGTGGCTACGGGATCGGGTTGAGCCTCGTCAAGCGGATCGTCGAGGCACACGGAGGTGCGATCACCCTCGAGAGTGAGCCTGGCCGCGGGACGTCGGTAACCGTCTCGTTGTCCCTGTCCGGGAACGGACAACGGCGGGGCAATCCCCACTGGTAGGGCTGTCTTCAGCCCACTAGGTCTGTGCGCTGTGCCATGTACCCGCGGGCAGGCACGGAGACGCGTAGCACCCGGCCGAGTCGGTCGAACCAGACGATGCGAAGATCATCGCCTGCGGAGAACTCGACGCGCCTGGCCTGAACGACGTTGGGGCCCAGTTGGATCTGTTCGTTGACCCAGGGCCCAGCCAGGAGACTCGCCCGTTCGCGATGGCGAGGGCTGATGACGGGGCACACAACTCCTTCCTGCACGTCTTTGAGGAAGTAGTAGAGGTGCGCGACGTCCGCTTCGAGGACGCGCGTCTGAGCTGCTGCCGGAAACTCCCTTATCTCCTCTCCGCCAGGGTGCACGATGCGAGCGACGTAGCGACGCCCGGATAGCCCGAGCCTCAGGCTCAAGGCCTCGGGCCCCTCCACGTCCACCTGAAAACAGGGCTCGGCGCCCTCACATTTCGGGATGCCGTCCGTCGGGGTCGCCCTAAGCAGCACTCGGACCTGATGGTCCGCGCCGTCCCTACGCAGGTTGACGGTCGCAGTCGCGAAGAGCGCGTCGTCACGGTTGAGGCCGGCCCGGCGAATCGTGAATTCCTCCGTTCCGGCAGCTCTGCCGGCGAGTGTCACGGCGAACACGCCCTGGTCGACCACGACGCCCTGCGCCATGGCGCGGCTCGGGCCCGAGAGCACAAGGCCAACGAGCACCGCGGCGAGCGAGCGAGCGGCCACGACCGGCCGCATCGTTACCCAGGATTGTGTCATGGGCCCTCTTACCCCGACGGCGGAGAGCGGTTCGTCATTGGGTCGGGCCCTTCGGTCCGGGTATATTCGTCGCGGCCACCAGCGGGAGACCACGTCGTGCCGATACAGACAGACGCCGCGGGCTTCGGGACCACGCCGAGGGCGGGCCCAATCGCATCAGCGGCGGGGTGGCTCGGACCCTGGCTGGCAGTCGCCGCACTTGGACTATGGACGTCCGCTCCCGACACCATCTCGTTGGCTGTCGCAGCCCTCGGCGTCACCATCAGCGTAGTCCTGGGGCCACGGGGTCGGGGTCCCAAGGGAAGCATCGCACTCGTGCTCCTCATCACAGCGGTCGTCGTGGCGTTCTCCGGCCACCGTCGCGTCGACGCGGTGCTCGCGGACTTCGACGGATACTGGGCGGCTCGGGACACCGTCGTCGGTGGGCTCCTGGAGGCGGAGCTGGATCGCATGTACGAATCCGGCCTCGCGGCTACCTCGGCGCTCGTGGACGCCTGGATGGAGTCGGCGGAGATCGATGTGAGCCGGCTGCGCGAGCTGAGGGCCCGCCACGGAGCCTCGGCGCTAGCGCTCTACGACCCGCTGGGACGTCTTGTCGTTTGGGACGGGGTCCATCGAGGCCGGGTGCCCGAGGCAGTACAAACTGGAGTGCAACCCTATTCCTACCACGACTTTCCGCTCTTCGGATACCTCTACCTCACCTCCATCGCGGGGGACGGCAGCACGGCGATGGCGGCGTTTCTATTGCGCTCTGCTCTTCCCGAGGGCCTGCGGGCCGACGTGGATGACTTCGCCTCGAACTTCTTCCGAGAGACGAACGAGCGCATCCGCATTACCGAAGAAGACCCCGGCCCTTGGGACGGAGTCGTTTGGGACTTGGCCAGCCGAGATGAAAGAATCCTCAGCGTCATCGTCGATCGTCCCTCGAGCGCAGGGCGCGCCGACCAGATCATGAATCGCTGGTCGGCGGCGGTTGTGTTTCTGTTGCTCCTGGCCTGGACGCTCCTCGCGCTCGGGCGCCCACGCCGAGTCGCCACCGCGGTCGTCGCGGCCGGCACGTTGATACTCCTGTCCGCGTGGCTCCCGCTGAACGAGATCGGCTTCCTCGGCACCTTGTTCGATCCCGGCGCCTTCGAGCTGGCCGGCCCGATCCCGATCTCACTGGGCCGATTCGCCCTCCTTGGGGTGACCGCCTTCGCTCTAGTAGCGGTGCTACCTCGCGCACGCTTCTCGCTTCCCCCTTGGGCGGCGGGGCTGACGGTGGCCGCACTGTTCCCACTTCTCCTGGGGTGGGCCGTTGCCGGTTCCGGCCCGGCCGCATTGGCCGCCAGCCGCCTGGAGTGGATCGTGTACCAGGTGGCCGCGGCGGCGCTCGTATCGCTGGCGGCCGGTTGGGTGATCTCCGTCTCCCGGGCGCCTCGCGCCTGGGGGCTTGCGGGCCCGGCCGCGGTGGTACTGGCGCTGCTTCTTGGGGCTGGCGGTGCCTCATGGGTGTGGTCTACTGCCGGCCACCCGCTCTGGTGGGTCGCCCTCTGGGGCCTGCCCGTTGCCCTCGCCACGGTTGGGGCCCAGGCCTGGAGCGGATGGCGAAGGGCCGTGGTGTCTTGGGGCCTAGGAATCGTCATCGGGAGCACCGCGGCGATCCCGGTTACGTGGGCGCACCGCGTGCAGGCCAGAATGGTCGTCGGCGAAGGGCGCCTGACTGAACTTGCGGCCTTTTCAATTCCGGCACTTGAACGTTCGTTGTTGCGCTTTGCAGACGTCGCGGACTCACTCGATCGGGCCGGAGCTGACGACGTCACGCTCCTCTACAGCGGCTGGCGTTTGAGCGGCCTTTCGGAAGCCGGGTATCCGGTTCAGCTCCAGGTCCATCGTCGAAACGGATCGCCCGGTGAGGAGTTGCGGGTCGGTGTGGCTCGTGAGGCGCCGGCGCCCTTGAACGCGGCGCTGCAGGAGGCCTGGCGCACCGGCGGCGCGCGACTCCGACACCTGAATCGCGATGACGCGCGATACATCCTCACGGCCGCGCTTTCGGAAGGGGACGTCGTCGCGGTCGTTGCCCCACCTTTCAGTGAGCGGTCCGACAGGTCGGGCCTGGGACCGTTGCTTCGAGGGGTCAGCGCGGAGGAGGCGGATCCGCTTACGGTGATTCCCCTCGCACCCGATGATCCGCACTCCCTGGACGAAGTGAGCTGGGTAAAGGTCGAGGGTGGCTGGCAGGGAGAGATCGGCGTGGAGTTTGCAAACGGGGCCCGGTATCACGCCCACTACCTCGTCACCCTCCCTGGAACCGTGCTCGCGGCGGCGAGGGCCACGCTCTTGTTGGTCATGAACCTCGCGCTCTTCTTCGGCTTCTGGTTGGCCGGGCAGGGCCTCGTGAACGATGTGGGCCGGGGCGATCTGCGCCTTTCTCCGTTCGCTGTCTCATTCAGGGTGCGTGTGACTCTGGCACTTTTCGGATTTTTCACGCTGGCGAACGCACTATTCGGGACGGTGGCGTATCGAACTCTGACTGAAGCGTCGCGCCGGTCGGCCCGCGTGATCGCCGAACGGGTCGCCGAAGATGCCGCCGGTTGGTATCGAGCGCTCGGAGGCCGAATGGAGCGGCTGGCGAGCCAGGTGGGCGCCGAGTTGCTCGAGTACAGAGAGGGGGAGCTGCAGGAGGGATCGGTCGAGGAGCTGGTCGAGCTCGGCCTCTACGAAGGTTGGGCGCCACTCGAAGTACTCCGGTCGCTGGAAAGCCGCGAGTCCGTCTCGGAGTTCACCGAGACTACTCTGGGCCGCTGGGAGTACGTCACCGCCTATAGGCGTCTATCCGATGGCGACGTCCTCGCGGTGCAGGTGCCCCTCGAAGCGGGGTTGAGCGCCCTCCAGACCTCTGACCTGGTGGAGTTGCTGCTGTTCCTCGTCCTGATCGGCGCGGGGATGTCTCTCGCGCTCGCGATGCTTGCAGGAAGGGCGCTGACGCGACCGATCGCTGCGCTACAGGGCGCATCGGAGAGGGTCGGTGCGGGTGACCTGGGCATGCGGCTGCCGGAGGACAGGACGGACGAGTTCGGCGCCGTATTCCGCGCATTCAACCGGATGGTGGGCCGTGTACGGAAGTCCCGCCGTCAACTTGTGCGCACGTCGCGTCGCACCCAGCTGATCATGGACGAGGCCGCCGTGGGCATGGTGGCGCTCGATTCAGACGGACGCGTGACCTTGGCAAATCCCCGCGCGGAGGGACTCCTGGGAGGGGAGGTTGTCGTGGGCGGCGACATCCCGCGTGGCGGGCCGTTCGCCGAAGCACTGAATCCTTGGCTGGGCGCGTTTCTCTCGGCGACCCACGAGGAGGCGGATGCCGAGTTCCAAGCGGGTGACCGTCGGGTCCGGGTGCGCGTCCGTCGCCTGGGCACACTAGGCTCACAGCGCGGTGTGGTTCTCGCCATGGACGACGTGACCGACGAGCTCCGTGCCGAGCGCGTCCTCGCTTGGGGTGAGATGGCGCGCCAAGTCGCTCACGAGGTGAAGAACCCGCTCACGCCAATCAAGCTGAGCATTCAGCACGTGCGCAGGGCGTGGGAGGACCACCACCCTGATTTCAACGAGATCCTCCTGCGGAACGCATCGGCGATGCTATCCGAGATCGAGCGGCTGGACGAGATCGCTCAGAGCTTCTCGAGATTCGGTGCACCTGGAGAAACCGCTCTCCCGCTCACCGCCGTCTCTGTCGAGGACGTCGTCGGCGAGGTGATGGCGCTGTACGGTGCGGCCTCCGCCGGGGTCCTCTTCGAGCAGGACGTGGAGGCGGGACTCCCGCGCGTGGTGGCCAGCAGCGACGAGCTCAAGGAGGTCTTGGTCAACCTCTTGGAGAATGCGCGACTGGCCGGCGAGGAAGGCACCGTCGTATCCGTCGTCGCCCGCCGCGGGCCCGAGGATACGGTTCTTCTAACCGTCGTGGACGACGGGTCAGGAATACCCGACGAGGTGCTTCCGCGCGTTTTCGAACCCCAGTTCAGCACGCGATCCAGGGGCACGGGCCTCGGCCTCGCCATCGTGCAGAGGCTCGTCGGGGCCTGGGGCGGGAGCGTCAGTGTTCGCAGCAGTGTGGGGGAGGGAACCGCCGTCGAAGTCGTGCTGAAGGTATGGAACGACGGGGGAAAACAAGAGACTGGATCCGTCGATCTCCGGCCGACATCTTAGAAGATGGGGAGAACGTTTCCCTCCTCCAGAAACGACCCAAGGAAGGCATCATCCGTACTCCCGACGGTGGCAGCACACATCTAGCGGCGAAGGCTCGGTCCGGTCCCGATCGGAAGGGCATGCGTCGCGGCGAGGCGCGCCCACTCGACCTCGCGAACTACCTACGACTCCGCGCCGGCGAGCTCGCCGAAGTCTGGTCGATGGAGGTCTCTGCGAGAGATCACGGTCCCGGGAGCCAGTTCGATCAAGTCGTGAGTCGCTTCATGTATCAGCTAGCGGACTTGCTCCCGTGGCTGATGGGGCCGCACGGCCCCCACGTAAGACCGTTGTGGGACCGAACCGCCGAGCTTTTCGGCGTGATGGCGGCCAAGCGTGGGTTGGCGGCGGGGGAAGTGATCGAGGAGTTTCAGATTCTCCGCGAGCTCCTGATTCGCATGCTCTTCGAGCATCCCTTGGCCGAGGGGTCGCTGTCTTTGCGAGACATCCTGCGGTTGAATCGAATCATCGACAGTGGTGTCACGCACGCGAGCGTGGGGCACACCGACGCAATGTTCTTCCAGTTCTTCGAACCTCCAGAGAATCAGGAGTCGAAGACGCCGGAGGAGATCGTCCGTGAGGCAGAGAGACAGCTCGCGCTCGTCGCGGAAGAACTGCCGCAGGTGGTCGAGGTGACCCCGCCCGAGTCGGTTGCGGAGGTCCTCGGAAATTGAGCGCCGGCCCTCAGGCCAGCTCGCGTACCTCGCGAACCAGATCCGCCATGGCGTCCTTGGCGTCGCCGAAGAACATCAGCGTGTTGTCCATGTAGAACAGGTCGTTGTCGATCCCCGCGAAGCCCGGCGACAGGCTACGCTTCATCACGATGACCCGACGCGCCTTGTCTACGTCTAGGATGGGCATGCCAGCGATGACAGACTGGGGATCGCGTGAAGCCGGGTTCACAACGTCGTTCGCCCCCACGATGAGAACCGCGTCGGTGTTCGAGAAGTCGTCGTTGATCTCGTCGAGATCGAAGAGCTTGTCGTAGCTCACGTCGGCCTCAGCCAGCAGCACGTTCATGTGGCCAGGCATACGGCCGGCGACCGGATGGATTGCATACTTCACGTCGACGCCGCGGGCTTCCAGAAGATCTCCCACTTTGCGTAGCTCGTGCTGCGCCTGCGCAACCGCGAGCCCATAGCCGGGCACGACGACGACCGAATTCACATAGCCCAACTCGGCCGCGACTGCTTCCGCATCGGCCCTCCTGACGGGTCGCTTTCCGATCTGAGCCCGGTCGACCTTCGCAGAACCCCCGAAGCCTCCGAAGGCAACGTTGGCCAGGGACCGGTTCATGCCTTTGCACATCAGCTGCGTGAGGATCAGTCCAGCCGCGCCTACCAACGCACCCGACACGATCAGCACCATGTTACCGATAACGAAACCCGCCGCGCTGGCCGCCAGGCCGGAGTACGAATTCAGCAACGAGATGACGACCGGCATGTCGGCACCCCCGATGGGGATGACGATAAGAACGCCGAGCACGACGGCGATCGCGCAGAAGATGTAGAAGGCGGTCAGGGGCTCTAGGGCGCCGACGAGGCCGAGCGCGGCGGTGGCGAATCCCAACACCACGATCACGAGGAACGCGTTGAAGAGGTTCTGCCCAGGGAACGTGATCGGGTTCCCGGTCATGAGCTCCTGCAGCTTCGCAAACGCGATGAAGGAGCCCGAGAAGGTCACCCCGCCAATGAGCGTGCCGAGCAGAATCGCGACGCCCGCCGTGCTCACTCCGACGTTCGGGTTGCTGACGAACTCGGTCACTGAGACCAGCGCCGAAGCCGCACCGCCGAAGCCATTGAAGATCCCGACGAGCTGTGGCATCGAGGTCATCTCGACACGACGGGCAGCGAAGCCACCGATGACGCTGCCCAGGACCATGCCCACGAGGATGCCGGTCCATGAGAGGATCTCCGCGTCTACGACCGTGGCCAGTACCGCAAGCAGCATCGCGAATGCCGCAATGGCGTTTCCGGCGCGGGCCGTGGCCGGAGACTGAAGCCGCTTGAGCCCGACGACGAAGAGCGTCGCCGAGAGGAGGTAGACCGCCTCGACGAGAAACGAAGCGTCCATAACGCTAGCGCTTCCTGAACATGCTGAGCATTCGGTCGGTCACGAGAAAGCCCCCCACCACATTGACCATCGCCATGGTGATGGCGGTCACACCGAGAACGGTCTGGAGCATTCCGTCGGCGCGCCCTGCTACCACCAGCGCGCCCACGATGGCGATGCCGGAGACCGCGTTCGCGCCCGACATCAGTGGTGTGTGAAGCGTGGGAGGGACCTTCGTGATGACCTCGCGGCCCGCGAGCGTCGCGAGCACGAAGACGTACAGACCGACCATCAGCTCACTCACGGGCGCTCCAGCGGATCGAGGCTAGCGGCATCATGCCGAGGCTTGCAGGGCTTGGCTTACGCGTTCGTTCTTCACCTCGCCCGCGTGCGTCACGGTGGCCGGGCCGATGACGTCGTTCTCGAAGTCGAGGGCGACCGCGCCGTCCTCGCCGACGAACTCGGCGAGCAGGGTGGTGATGTTCTTCGAGTACATCTGACTGGCGTGGACCGGGATGTCTGCCGGTAGGTTGCTCGGACCGAAGATCTGCACTCCGTGAGCGACGACGGTCTCGCCTGCCTTTGTAAGGGCGCAGTTGCCACCGCTCTCGGCGGCGAGGTCGACGATCACCGACCCGGTTCGCATCGACTTCACCATGTCCTCCGTGATGAGGAGGGGAGCCGTCCGACCTGGAATCTGGGCCGTGGTGATCACGATGTCGGTCGTCGAGATGGCGGCGGCGATGAGCTCGAGCTCCCTCTTGTGCTGTTCCTCGGAAAGCTCCTTGGCATACCCACCTTCGCCCTCGGCCGTCACCTCGTGTTCGGTCTCCAGGAACGTGGCGCCCAGGCTCTCGACCTGTTCTTTGACGGCGGGCCGGACGTCGAACGCTTCGACGATCGCCCCCAGCCGTCGCGCCGTCGCGATCGCCTGTAGGCCCGCCACTCCGGCTCCCAGCACCAAGGCCTTCCCAGGACGAATCGTGCCGGCGGCGGTCGTGAACATGGGGAGGAACTTCGGGAGGTGATCCGCAGCGAGGAGGACGGCCTTGTACCCCGCGACCGTCGCCTGGGACGAGAGCGCATCCATCGACTGAGCCCGGGTGATACGCGGCACCAGCTCCATCGAAATCGCGGTGACCTGCGCCGCGGCCAACGCGCGAACGAGGTCGAGATTCGACAGCGGGCTCAGGAACGACAACAGGATCGTCCCGGGTCTGATCGCCGACACCTCGTCCGGATTCGATAAGGACGGGGGATTCACCCGCAGGACGATGCCGGCGTCGCGAAGCGTCTCGGCAGCGCCGGACGCGACAGTCGCTCCTGCGGTGCGGTACGCCTCGTCCGAGACCGCAGAGGCCTCGCCGGCGCCGGCTTCGATGGTCACCGAAAGTCCGGCCTTCACAAGCGCTTGCACACCCTGGGGCACGAGCGCAACTCGGCGCTCGCCGGAACGTGTCTCCTTGAGGACAGCGACCTTCATCCAGGTGCTCTTGCGGCTGCGGTGGGCGTGGGCGCGCCACATGGTACCGGAGCGCAAGGGGCCGCACAAGCGGGCCTGGCGACCGTGATAAACGGGCCGATCTATGCATTCCGGCGTCCCGCGACGTGCGGGATCTTCTGCGATGCTGGCGAATGTCCTGACGGGCGCGGTCGACGGCGTCGATCCCCTCATGGTGCGCGTTGAAGTGCATCTGGCATCCGGACTGCCCTCATTCACTGTGGTCGGACTCGCCCAGAGCGCCGTAAGGGAAGGGAGAGAGCGCGTCACCGCCGCCCTGCGGAATGCCGACTTCACGCTTCCGCACCGACGAATTACGGTGAACCTCGCTCCGGCAGGTGTGCGAAAAGAAGGAGCGGCGTTCGACCTACCGATTGCCGTCGGGCTTCTCGTTGCCGGAGGGGTCGTGGAGCCGTCCGTTGGGGAAGGCTTTGCGTTCCTGGGTGAGCTGAGTCTGGACGGTTCGCTTCGACCCGTCTCGGGTGTACTCCCGATCGCGAGTCGGTGTCGAGAAGCCGGTGTCGACACGCTCTTCGTTCCCCTCGAGAACGCACGCGAAGCCGCAGTCGTTCGTGGCCTGAGCGTGCTGGGCGCCGCGTCGCTGGCGGAGGTCGTCAGTCACCTGACCGGGGTCCACGAGCTCACACCCACCGAGGTCGACGTAAGCGCCCTGTTGTCCCCGGCTGGGTCGTGCGGACTCGACCTCATGGACGTCCGCGGCCAGGGGGCCGCGAAGCGGGCTCTGGAGGTAGCCGCGGCGGGCGCGCATAATTTGCTGCTCGTGGGCCCGCCCGGTGCCGGCAAGACGATGATCGCGCGCCGCCTGCCCGGCATTCTTCCGTCCCTAACGCTGGACGAAGCGCTCGAGACCACCCGGGTACATTCGGTCGCAGGGCACCTGCGCGGTGGTGGTGCGTTGGTTACCGAACGCCCCTTTCGTGCTCCTCACCACACGGTGAGCGAAGCGGGCCTGGCCGGGGGCAGCACGCCCCTTCGTCCCGGGGAGATGAGCTTGGCGCACCATGGCGTCCTCTTCCTGGATGAGCTGGCGGAGTTCCGCCGAAACGCCTTGGAAGCGCTCCGTCAGCCACTCGAGGAAGGCGCGATTCGGCTTTCGCGGGTGCGGGGCAGCTTCCGGCTGCCGGCCAGGTTCGTTCTGGTCGCGGCCATGAACCCCTGTCCGTGCGGGTTCTTCGGAGACGGCTCCGATCGGTGTGTCTGCGACCCCACCCACGTCGGGCGATATCGCGGCCGAGTCTCCGGGCCTCTCATGGATCGAATCGACATCCACGTCCATATGCCGCCGGTTCCGTTCCGTAGTCTCGGCGGGACGGGTCAGAGCGAATCGAGCCTGACGGTCCGGGACCGCGTCGTGAGGGCACGGGCCGTTCAATCCAGCCGATTCCGCGGACTCGACGGCGTGCACGCGAACGCCCACATGGGGCCCCGGGAGATCCGGAGGTGGTGCCGGCAGTCGCGGGAGGTGGCACGGCTGCTACAACATGCCGTCGAACGCACCGGCCTTTCGGCACGAGCCTATCACCGGGTCCTCAAGGTCGCGCGGACCTTGGCCGACCTGGGCGGCACCCAGGACATCACCGTGGAACACGCGGCCGAGGCCGTGCAATACCGCCAGCCACGGATTGAACCCGAGTAGACGCGTGGTGAGGTTTCCCGCCATGTCGGGCTCAGAGACCTCAGCCAGTAGCGTGGGCGCGCCAGAGGCGAGCACCGTGCTCGTCATCGCCGCCTTCGCCGCGGTCTATGTCATTTGGGGCTCGACGTACTTGGCCATTCGTTTCGCCATCGAGTCGATACCGCCCCTGTTCATGGCCTCTGTGCGGTTTCTCGTGGCGGGCGCGCTTCTGCACGCGTGGTCGCTACTCCGCGGCGGACTCCGGCCGACCTGGCCCCAGTGGCGGGGCGCGGCCATCGCGGGGGCGCTGATGCTTGGGGCAGGCAACGGCGCGGTGGTGATCGCCGAGCAGTGGGTTCCCTCGGGGGTCACGGCAGTTCTGGTGGCCTGTGTGCCGCTCTGGATGGTCGTGTTCGACGCCGCGTTTTTTTCGAAGACTCGACCTAGTGTCCGGGCGCAGGGGGGGCTCTTGGTCGGCTTTGCGGGTGTGGCGTTGTTGGCGGGCACTCCGGGCGTCGGGGGCGATGGACTCCGTGGCATTTTCGGTGTCGTTCTCCTCCTAGGTGGTTCCGCCGGGTGGGCTGCGGGTTCTCTGTACCTGCGTCAACTCGATGCTCCCCGGGATGCATTGCTCTGGGTGTCGATGCAGATGCTCATGGGCGGGACGGTCCTAGGGATCCTGTCCGTCGCGACGCTCGAGCTGCCGGATGTGAACTTGGGCCAGATGTCGGGGCGGTCACTCGCCTCGCTGCTGTACCTGATCGTGTTCGGCGCGATCATCGCCTACTCGGCCTACGTGTGGTTGCTCCGGGTCACGACGCCGGCTCGGGTGGGGACTTACGCTTATGTGAACCCGGTCATCGCGCTCTTCCTGGGTTGGGCACTGGCTGACGAGCCGATAAGCTTACCTTCGGTCGTGGCCGTGATCGTCATCTTGGGGTCGGTCGTCGCGATCGTGTCCGAGAGGCGAAACCTCGGAGTACGGGGAGTGACCGTGGGACAGGCCAGCAAGTGATCGAGGGTGTGCGGATCCTGCCGGGACTCCGGCTCCGGGTGGTGGCGCCCCTTCTCGCGCTCCAGGTCCCGGGCGGGGGGCTAGGGCTCCCGGGTCTCACTCCAGAGCTCCAGGCCAACCTGGTCGTGTCGCTGATCGTCGTGCTGGCGCTCTTGTTCGCAAGGCGCGGCATCATGGTTGTCGTGAGCCGCCGTCTGGAATCGCAGGCGCTGCGGTATCGATGGGCCAAGTCGACCGGCTACGCGGCCTTCGTGGTCGGGGTCCTGATCCTGGTCCAGGTCTGGTTCACCGCCATTCAATCGCTCGGCACGTTCCTGGGCCTCCTGTCGGCTGGGCTCGCGATCGCGCTCAAGGACCTCGTGGCCGACCTGGCCGGCTGGTTCTTCATTCTGTGGCGTCGCCCGTTCGATCTCGGGGACCGCATCGAGATCGGGGGCTTTGCCGGAGACGTCGTGGATCGACGGATCTTTCAGTTCACGATCATGGAGATCGGCAATTGGGTCGATGCGGACCAGAGCACGGGCCGCCTCATCCACATTCCGAACGCGACGCTGTTCACCCAACCGCTGGCCAACTATGTCGCGGGCTTCCCGTATCTGTGGAACGAGCTGAAGGTGGTCGTCACGTTCGAAAGCGACTGGAGAAAGGCCAAGCGCGTTCTGGACGAGGTCTCGGAGGAGTTTGCCATCGATCTCACCAAGGAAGCGGACGAACCAAGGAAGCGCGACGAGGAGCGATTTCTGATTCACTACCGGAAGCTCACTCCAGTCGTGTACGTGTCCGTGGCGGACCACGGTGTCCTGCTCACGTTGCGGTACCTCTGTCGCCCCAGAGAGCGGAGGGGTACGGCGGCCGACCTTTGGGAACGCATTCTGGACCAGTTCAGCGCGCTGCCGGATGTGGTTCTGGCGTACCCGACCCAGCGTATCAACCTTGATCGGGAGGTCCGGGCGAGCGCTACCGAGCCCCCTGAAGCCGTTCCGCGCGACGACGCCGGGTCTCAGCAAAGCTCCGCGCCCATTGCGGGCGGGTAAGCCGAATCGGTATTGAAGGGACCCCGCCGAAACAACCGTTACCATACCCCATGCGGCTCTTTATCGCCTTGAACCTCCCCAAGAAGGAGCGCCAGCGTATCTACCGCGCTGCGCGGCCCCTTCGCGACGGGGATATGCCCGTCCGATGGATCGATGCCGAGCACTTCCACGTGACCATGAAGTTTCTGGGGGAGGTGCGTCGGGAGCGGATCCCGGCCCTTGAGGAGGCGATCGGCCGAGTCGCAGCCTCAACGAAGAGCTTTACCACCGACTTTGGTGGTTTCGGTGCGTTTCCGACGATCCGCCGTCCGAGGGTCATCTGGCTGGGCCTCGGAGCCAACCCCGAGCTTCGCTGCCTGAAGCAGGACTTGGAGTGGACCCTGGGGGACCTCGGGTTCGAAACCGAACGACGGTCGTTTCACCCCCACGTCACCCTCGGCCGTGCCGACGACCGTGGTGGTGCCGGGGCCTTCAGGGGGCTCGATGATCGCATGGCCGAGATGGCGTTCGCCGGTGACGTGAAGGTCCACACGCTGGACCTGATGCGGAGTCAGCTGTCCAAGAACGGGGCCGCCTACTCGGTACTTGCGAGCACCAGGCTCGCGTCCGCCTGATGGCCCGCTTGCTCGTCGTCGACGATGAGAAGGGCATCAGGGACGCCCTCGTCCAGGTGTTCGAGTACGAAGGTCATGAGGTAGCATCGGGCGAGGATGGCAGAGAGGGGATCGACCTGGCCGCAGAGCTTCGGCCAGACGTCATCTTCTTGGATGTGAAGATGCCCGGACTCGACGGCCTCGATGTCCTGGCCAAGATCAGGGAAGACGACCCGACGGCGCTGGTTATCATGATCTCGGGACACGGGACGATCGACACGGCAGTCGAGGCCACTCGAAAGGGCGCCTACGACTTCCTGGAGAAGCCACTCGATACTGATCGGCTCCTCGTCACGCTCCGGCGGGCCCTGGAGCTCAAGGGCCTCACCGAGAGCATGGCTGACCTACGGAGCAAGGTCGAGAGCCGGTACGAGATCGTGGGGAATTCCTACCAGATCCGGCAGGTGCTCGAACGGCTCGAGAAGGTCTCGCCCACCGAAGCGCGGGTGCTCATCACGGGTGAAAACGGCACAGGCAAAGAGCTGGTGGCACGCGCGATTCATCGTCTCTCGGTCAGGGCCGACGCGGCGTTCGTGGACGTGAATTGTGCCGCGATTCCTTCTGAGCTCATCGAGTCGGCGCTCTTCGGGCACATGAAGGGGTCGTTCACCGGCGCGGTCGCCGACCGGGCCGGGAAGTTCGAGCTGGCAGATGGAGGTACGCTCTTCCTCGACGAAGTCGGGGATATGTCACTCGACGCACAGGCCAAGGTGCTGAGGGCGCTCGAGACGGGCGTTGTGACGAGGGTGGGCGGCTCCAAGGCGATCGAGGTGGACGTCCGGGTGGTGGCCGCCACGAACAAGGACCTCGCCCGCGAGATCGAGGAGGGCGGCTTCCGCGAGGACCTGTTCTATCGATTGAACGTCGTGCCGATTCACGTGCCGTCGCTTCGCGAGCGGCGGGACGATATTCCCATGCTCATCCAGCACTTCGCAGACATCATGGCGACACACGAGGGCGTGGCCCCCCGCCGGTTCGCCGAGGGTGCGGTGGCGCGGATGCTGGATCTCCCCTGGCCGGGCAACGTGAGGGAGCTGCGGAACACCGTCGAACGCCTCATGATTCTGTCGGCCGGCGACTTGGTTCGTGCAGAGGACGTCGACATGCTGGCTTCGGGAAAGGCGTCCGAGACGGGTATCGGCGGAGAGCTGCTTGCGGCGGAGACATTCTCCGACTTCAAGGACCGAGCCGAGCGCGCGTACATCGTCCAACGGCTGCGGGAGAACGACTGGAACGTGGCGGAGACTGCGCGGCGAATCGACATGCCCCGGTCCAATCTCTACAAGAAGATCGAAAAGTACGGATTGGCCCGAGAGGACTGATCGACGGAGGTTGATGTAGCGTTGCGCATAAGGCGCCGGGCTGCTGGCGGCGCCCTTGCGGCACCGTCTGCGCTACCTATCTTCGACCCACAATTTTGAACGGCGGGTGGGTCAATTCGGAAGCCGGTGAGACTCCGGCGCGGCCCCGCCACTGTGATGGGCCCGAGCGTCAGCTCGGAAACGACTGTTCAGCGTGACTCGCGTCACGAGCCACTGGGGCTAAACCCTGGGAAGGCGAGCAGCCGGCCCTGAGCCAGGAGACCTGACCCACCCCGCTACCAACGCCAATACCTCCGCGGGGAGGCGGCTTGGGTCGGGCGACATCCTCGACGCACTCCGGTTTCCCAGCGCAGGAAGGACCGGATCAATGCGCATTCTCCCGATCGCCGCAGCGTTGCTCGCCTTCCCGTGGGCCGCGGGTGCCCAGGAAGACGTGTTCTCTCTGGATGGCTTCGTCGTCACCGTCAGCCCCACGCCGAGGGCCCTCCGCAGCGTCACCAGCCACGTCACGATCCTCGAAGGCCAGGAACTGCGCGCCAACGGCATTACGTCGCTGGCCGATGCGCTTCGGGACGTGGCGGGCCTCGACATCGTCCGGAACGGATCGTTCGGAGCGACCACCTCGCTCTTCCTGCGCGGTGGGGAGAGCGACCATACACTCGTGCTGGTGGATGGCGTCCAGGTAAACCGGGCGGGTGGCGGCTTCGATTTCGCGTCCCTCACGACGGACAACATCGAGCGAGTTGAGGTGGTGCGCGGCCCAGCCAGCGCACTCTACGGTTCGGACGCCATGGCCGGTGTGGTCCACGTCGTTACGAGGACCGGGAGAGGCTTGCCACGCGTCAGCGCGACGGTCGAGGCCGCGTCCTTCGCCGAGCCGCGCGACGTCGCGGTCGACGGCACCCGATGGTCAGCAGACGTCACTGGTGGATCGGATCGCTTCGGGTATTCCGCCTCGCTCAGCCGCGAGTCGAACGAGGGGATCCTCGAGTTCAACAATCGCTTTCAGCGCTCGGCATTCACAGGCAGGGCCGGATTCGTCCCGGACGACCTTACCCGCTTGGACCTCACGGTAGGACTGACCGATCGGCGATTCCACCGGCCGACGGACGGGTCGGGCCAAGTGGTCGATCGCAACGCATTCGACTTCGGAGACGAGACGCTCGCGAGCCTTCGGCTGTCGCGCCACGTATCCGGGCGGGTGGAGGTTCAGGTCATCTTGAGCGCGAGCGAGCTCGACGGTGGTACTGATGACGCTCCGGACGACCCGTCGGACACGGACGGCTTCAACAGTCTCGACCACTTCAGGCGGACGGGAGGGGAGGTACGGGCCAATGTCACGCTCGGGGCCGCGGTGCTCACTGTCGGCGGCGAGCTCGAAGCGGAACGTCAGCGGTCCTTCAGTGAGTCGTCCAGTTCGTTCGGGACGTCCCACGGGCGTAGCGAAAGCGAGCGGTCGAACAGGGCCGCGCTCGTGCACGCCACGACCGAGCGAGGAGTACTCGCGCTCAACGCCGGGGCGCGAATCGAGGACAACGAGCGCTTCGGAGGGGGTATCACCTGGCAGGGCGGGGTGTCCGCGCACCTGCCAGATCGTCCTGGCACGCTCGTGCGCGCGTCTATCGGGACTGCCATCAAGGAACCGAGCTTCTTCGAGAATTTCGCGACGGGATTCGTGATCGGAAATCCGGACCTCGACCCCGAGCGGTCCCGCTCGTGGGAGGTCGGCGTAGAGCACGCGCTGAGCGAGCTTGCGACGCTCCAGGTCACCTACTTCGACCAGAAGCTCGAGGACCTCATCCAGTACACGTCAGCGCCTCCCAGCGCTGGGGACCCGAACTACTACAACGTCGCTGGCGCCGCGTCCCGCGGTGTCGAGTTCGACGCGTCGCTGCGGTGGGCGGGGCTGGAGACAGGGGCCGCGTTCACCTGGCTGCACACGGAGGTTACGAACGCCGGCTTCGACAGCGGCGCGAGCGCTGAGTTGGTCGACGGAGAACGGCTGTTGCGCCGTCCGACCCATACGTTTTCCATCCGGGGCGCACGTGGAGTCGCAGGACGCGGTCGTATCCACACGGCCTTGTCGTACGTCGGGACCCGTGCGGACCGGAGCTTCGATCCCGCGACGTTCGCAGCCACCCGCCAGGAGCTGCCGGGCCATCTTCGGTGGACTCTCGGGGGCGAGTGGAAGGTGCTCTCGCGGAGTGGTCGGAGCCCTGATGTGTCACTGATGCTGCGGGCGGACAACCTGCTCGACGAGCGGTACCAGGAAGCGTGGGGATTCGCGGCGCCGGGTCGCCAGGTCTACTTGGGCGTATCCATGGCACTTGGCGGAGGTGTCTAGGGGACGAGCTCGGTGCCGTCCTCCAGCTCGTACAAGGCCTCCATGGTCCGGTAGTCCTGGGCGCTCATCGAGCTGGCGGTGTTCGTCGGATACATGACGTCCCGTTCAGAATCGCTGTGAGGCAGGCCCAACGCGTGTCCCATCTCGTGAGCGGCAGTGAGCTGCACCTGGCGCGCATCGTTCAGGCGCTCAGGATTGAGCGGATTACGCGTGGAGAGCTCGATGGCGACCACGGAGAGGCCAGCGACGCTTGACCACTGCGTGCGAGCCAGCCCGATCTGGGTGCCCGTGAGTCGCGGCGACCACCGCACCTGGAAATGCGCCTCCCGCTCCCCGCGCAGGTCGGTCAGGACCGCGAACGGCTGGCCGTTCCATGCCCGGAGCCCCCTCGCAGCAGCTTCCTGTAACCGTGCTGCCTCGCCCCTGTCCTCGAAATCCGGCCGTGGGACATGGACCACTACAGTGCCGGAAAAGTCCCGCCACCGGCGGAGGCGGATGCGGTCGGTCGTCGCGAGTTCGGCGCACAGGTAGCCGACGTCCTGGCACGCCTCGGCTGCGTCGAGGACCGGTGCCGATCGTTGGCCGGGCTCGCCGGAAGGCGCCGGGTTCGTGTCGCACGCCGCATCAGCCTCCGGGGCGCACCCCGGCATCGCTTCTGAAGACTCACGGTCCCTGAGGAGACCCACTCCCCCCATCACCACGAGCAGCCCGGCCAGCACCGGGAGAGGACTGAGTTTGGAGCCGCCTTGACCCGCCATGCTGTTGGCCTCGTATCGTTGGGCGTACGATGATAGTCGAAGGTATTCCGGCCGCTGTCCCGCCGGAAGCTTCAAGACGGGAACGGGCCGCGCGAAGCTCGTGTACCGGAACAAGACGTCTACAGCCACCGCTTGGAGACGACGAGTGAAGGAAGCGGAGAGGACACGCGACGACCTGGCCGAGAGCCAGCCGGAAGCTTCGTTGGCGCGGAGCGCACCGCGGCGCGGCCTCTTGGGCGATTGGGTGAAGTCGCTTCTTGTCGCCGCGGCCATCTTTCTCGTCGTGCGGACCTTCGTCGTGGAGGCCTTCAAGATCCCGACGTCGTCCATGGAAAACACCTTGCTGGTGGGCGACTTCCTTCTGGTCAACAAGGCCGTGTACGGTGGGACGATCCCAGGCACCGATCTGCAGATTGGCGCCCTGAGGCAACCGGAGCGTGGCGACGTCGTGGTCTTCCACCCGCCCCACGAGCCGGAGCGGAACTACGTGAAGCGGTTGGTTGGACTGCCTAACGATACGTTGGAGATGCGGGGGAAGGACCTCTTTCTGAATGGCCGTCCGGTTCCCGAACCGTATGCGCGCCATGTCGACGACCGGGGCGACACCGTCCATCCCGATATGGAGTGGCAATCCAACCACCTCATTGCGGCACCGGCACCGGAATACCACCCCACCCGCGACAACTGGGGACCGCTGGTCGTCCCCGACGGGCACTACTTCATGTTGGGTGACAACCGGGACAACAGCGAAGACTCCCGCTACTGGGGCTTCGTTTCGCGGGACCAAGTCCGAGGGCAGCCGTTGCTGGTATACTACTCGCAAGCACCGTTCGGCGCGGCGCGCGAGCCGTGGTACAGGAGGGTGCGGTGGGCGCGCCTGGGGACCGTGGTCCGTTGAGCGCTTCCGGCGGGGCTGACAGGCGTCGTTGCCTCCCGTCGCCTGCCTGTTGCGCGATCGTCCTTCCGTTGAGATTCTAAGCCCGTGCTCCGAGGAATAACGCGAGGCAGCCTCGCAGGCTTCTCGGCTTCGCACTTCCACGCTGATCTTACCACAGGCTGACCTGCGGCACCTTATGACCTTCTCATCCCGACGCGGAGCGACACGAGAAGGATCCCTGGATCAGTATCTGAAGGAAATCAGCCAGTACCCGCTGATCGACCGGGCGGAAGAGGCACGGCTCGCGAAGCTGATTCGCAAGGGCGAGGAAGAGGCGCTCAACAAGCTCGTGAGGTCCAATCTCCGCTTCGTGGTCTCGGTGGCCAAGAAGTACCAGAACCAGGGCGTTCCGCTCTCCGACCTCATCAACGAGGGGAACCTCGGCCTCATCCGCGCAGCCCATAAGTTCGATGAGACCAAGGGCATCAAGTTCATCAGCTACGCGGTATGGTGGATCCGCCAGGCCATCCTGCAGGCATTGGCAGAGCAGAGCCGAATCGTAAGGGTGCCGCTGAACAGGGCGGGGGCGTTGTACCGGATTGGCCGACGAAGCTCCAACCTGCTTCAGGAATTGGGGCGCGAGCCGACGGTCCAGGAGATCGCAGAGGAGCTGGACGTTTCTCGGGAGGAGGTGGAGCGAACCCTCGCCATCTCGCACTCCCATCTGTCCCTCGACGCGCCGATGACGCCCGGTGAGGACAGCCGGCTTCTCGACTATCTGCCCGACCAGTTCTCACCCGGGCCGGAAGACGAGGCCTACGAGCAGGCGCTCAAGAACACGATCGAAGAGGCGCTGGCCTCCCTGAAGGAGCGGGAGGCGAAGATTCTCCGCCTGTACTTCGGGCTGGACGACCAGGATCCCATGACCCTCGAAGAGATCGGGACGATCCTCGGGATCACTCGGGAGCGCGTCCGTCAGATCAAAGAGAAGGCTCTGGTGCGCCTCCGCCATGCGTCGCGGGCGCGTTTCCTCGAGACCTACCGCTGATCCGGCCTCCCGCCCCTCGTTGACACCCCGAAGGGCTCTCGGATATCATTCGAGGCTTTATTACGAACTTGCCTTTCGTCCGATGGCGGACATGACAACGTATACACCTAAAGCCGAAGACATCGAGCACCATTGGTGGCTCGTCGATGCAACGGGGAAACCCCTTGGCCGGCTCGCGACCGAGATTGCCCGAGTCATCCGTGGAAAGCACAAGGCGATGTTCACGCCGCATCTCGACGTTGGAGACAACGTCGTCGTGGTCAATGCCGAAAAAGTGCGCCTGACCGGTAAGAAGGCTCAGCAGAAGACCTACTTTCGTCACTCGGGGTACATGGGCCACGAGAAGCACGTGCCCTACGCATGGATGCTGGAGAAGCACCCCGAGCGCATCATCGAACTGGCAGTGAAGGGCATGCTCCCCAAGAACAACCTTGGTCGCACGCTCCAAAAGAAGCTGAAGGTCTACGCGGGTGCCGAGCACCCCCATCAGGGCCAGAGGCCCGAGCCACTGGACATCTGAGGGGATGACAACGAATGGCAACTGAGTCACAGATCCAGACTGTAGGACGCCGGAAGCGCTCCGTCGCACGGGTGCTTCTCAGCCCCGGAAGCGGTGTGTGGAAGGTCAACGGGCGGACGATGCCCGACTATTTTCCACGTCCGACGCATCAGATCCGGCTCCTCGAGCCGCTCAAGGTGACGGAGCTGGAAGGTTCGTTCGACGTGACCGTGCGTGTTCGCGGGGGCGGCCTCACTGGCCAGTCCGACGCGGTGCGGATGGGACTCGCCCGGGCTCTGGTGGAGCACGACGAGGAGCACCGGCCGGCGCTGCGCGAGAGAGGCATGCTCACGCGGGACGCGCGCCAGGTCGAGCGGAAGAAGCCCGGTCGACCGAAGGCCCGTAAGCGCTTCCAGTTCTCGAAGCGTTAAGCCGACGCAGTTACAGCGGATGCGGCCATGGCCGCACCAACATCCTGACCGGGGCGTATATCGGCCCCTATAAAAAGTGACGACGAGCGAAATGTCCGACGTACGTCTCGATCAGCTCCTGGAAGCCGGAGTTCACTTCGGCCACCAGACGCGCCGGTGGAATCCGAAGATGAAGCCCTTCATCTTCACCGAGCGCAACGGCATCCACATCATCGACCTCCGCAAGACCCTGGATCGGCTCAAGGTCGCCGAGCAGGCCGTTCGCGAGGTCGTGCTCCGCGGCGACCGTGTGCTCTTCATCTGTACCAAGAAGCAGCTCCGCTCCGTGGTCGAGGTGGAAGCGCAGCGAAGTGGGTCCTTCTGGGTCACGGAGCGCTGGCTGGGCGGCATGCTCACCAACTTCCAGACGATTCGGAAACAGATCCGTCGCCTGAAAGAACTCGAGCGCGGACAGGAAGAGAACGCGTTCGAGTTCTACACCAAGAAAGAACGTCTCATGCTGGAGCGTGAGCGCGCCAAGCTGGACAAGTACCTGGCCGGCGTGAAGGACATGGGGCGGCTGCCCGGCGCGGTCTTCGTGGTGGATGCTCGGCGTGAGGTCATCGCCGTCAAGGAAGCGGCGAAGCTCGGCATCCCGATTATCGCGATCACTGATACGAACGCGGATCCGGACCTCATCAACTATCCGATCCCCGGGAACGACGACGCCATTCGCTCGGTCACCTTGATCGGCAAGGCGATCGCCGACTCCATCGAAACGGCGCGACGAGAGGTGCCCGAAGACGAACGTCGCAGGGTCGACGAGCTCGAGGCCACGACGTACTCGACCGAGACGGGCGAGACCACCGAGAAGGAACGGCCGCAGCGGCGTCGTCCCAGGAAGAAGCGCCGTCCGAAGCCTGAAGTGATCGCGCAGCACTTGAAGGAGGGCGAGGGCGACGCCGGGGACGATTCCGACGCTTTGGATGCCTCGGCCAGTGACGAGCCTTCCAGCGAGTCCGAGGACGGGGCCGACGCTGCGGCAGACGAGGGCGAAGACGAGTCTTAGGTCGCTCGGTAGTACATCAGGACTGAGTGAGAGGCGGCAGACGGCCCGGAGGGTTCGCGGTCCGCTCCGCCTCTTTTCACGAACCGGCCGATGGGCCGGGATGACTTCGAGAGGGCGAGATGGCTGAAGCGACGACGATAAGCGCAAAGGATGTTAAGAAGCTCCGCGACATGACCGGTGCGGGGATGATGGATTGCAAGAAGGCGCTCACCGAGGCGGGTGGCGACCTCGACAAGGCTGTCGATGTCCTCCGCGCAAAGGGCGCCGCGAAGGCGGCAAAGCGAGCCGAGAAGAACGCGAACGAAGGCACCATCGGCAGCTATGTGCACTTCGACAACAGGACCGCGGTGATCGTCGAGCTGAACTGCGAGACCGACTTCGTCGCAAACACGGACCAGTTCAAGGCGCTTGCCCGGGACCTTGCCATGCACATCGCGTCGGCGTCCCCAGCAGCTGTGTCTTCCGACCAGCTCGACGAGGCCGTCGTTGAGCGCGAGCGCGGTGTGTACCGACAGCAGGTGAAGGAAGAGGGGAAGCCTGACCACATCGCAGAGAAGATCGTCGAGGGGAAGCTCCAGAAGTTCTTCAAGGAGAGCGCGCTGCTGTCGCAGTCGTTCGTGAAGGATCCCGACAAGACGATCGAGCAGCTCATCACCGAGGTGGCGACGAAAACGGGCGAGAAGATCGAGGTGGCCCGCTTCGCTCGATTCAAGGTGGGCGAGGAGTCCTGACGGAGATGGCAGCGTCCGATGAAGCCCTACGGTACCAGCGCGTGCTCCTGAAGATTTCAGGAGAGGCGCTGGCGGGGGATCGTGGCTTCGGCATCGACGCGAAAGTCGTCGATCTCCTCACTGACGAGATCCGTGCGCTGAGCGACATGGGCGTTTCCCTCGGCATCGTGATCGGGGGTGGCAACATCGTCCGGGGTGCTATCGCGTCGCAGGAGGGCATGGACCGCGTTCAGGCCGACTACATGGGCATGTTGGCCACGGTCATCAACGCGTTGGCCGTCCAAGATCTGTTAGAGCACAAGGGCGTCCGGACACGCGTAATGACTGCGATCCGTATGGAGCAGATCGCCGAGCCCTACATTCGGCGGCGGGCGCTACGGCACATGGAAAAGGGTCGAGTCGTCGTGTTCGCCGGGGGCACAGGGAATCCTTATTTTTCTACGGATACCGCTGCCGCCTTGCGAGCCATCGAGATGGAGGCCGACGTGGTGATCAAGGCCACGAAAGTGCAGGGGGTGTATTCCGCGGATCCCACCCGTGACCCGAAGGCGGAATTCATCCCGAAAATCTCCTTCCAGGAAGTCATGACGCGCGAGTTGGCAGTGATGGACACCGCGGCCGTGTCTCTCTGTAAGGAGAACAACCTCCCGATCATCGTCCTTACGTTCCAAGAGACTGGGGCCGTGGCGAGGGCGATTCGTGGTGACACGGTCGGGACTCTAGTATCGTGAGCGGTCCAACGAATCGGAGGAACTAATGCCGACGGTGGAAGACGCGAAGAAACGGATGGACGAGGCTCTGGATGCCATTCGACGCGAATTCGCGACGGTGCGGACGGGCAAGGCGACGCCGGCCCTCCTCGACACCGTGCGCGTAGATGCATATGGCTCGAAGATGCCCCTCAACCAAGTGGCGACCGTGAACACACCGGAAGCCACCCTGATCGTGGTGCAACCGTTCGACAAGAGCCTGATCGGTGACATAGAGAAGGCCATCATGACTGCTGACCTGGGCCTGAACCCCGCGAACGACGGCAACGTCATCCGGGTTCCGATTCCCCCGCTGAACGAAGAGCGGCGCAAAGAATACGTGAAGATTCTCCACAAGATGGCCGAGGAGGGTCGAATTTCGATTCGGCACGCGCGTCGTATCGTCCGCGACGAGATCCACGAGCTCGTGAAGTCGCACGAGGTCGGTGAAGACGAGGGGCGCAGGCGTGAGGACGCGCTGGAGAAGTTGACCCACGAATACACCGAGAAGATCGACGACTTTCTGAAGGCCAAAGAAGAAGAAGTAATGGCCATCTAGCATGGCCGACCTTCTCGACCGCATCCGCCTCAACGGCGACGTGCCGGCGCACGTGGCAATCATCATGGACGGGAACGGTCGCTGGGCAGCCGAGCGTGGCCTCCCCCGACATCTCGGGCATCGCGAGGGAATGAAGTCGGTTCGCGAGACGATTTCGGCAGCCGTGGAATCCGGAATCGACATCCTGACCATGTTCGCCTTCTCCACCGAGAACTGGAACCGGCCGCGCCAGGAGGTGACCGCGCTTATGCGTCTCCTCCAGCATTACGCCCGTCGCGAGAGCGACGAGCTCAAGAAGCAGGGCGTCGAGGTTCACGTACTCGGCGAGCTGGACCGCATGGACGAATCGACGAGAGGTGCCGTGGATGCGATCGTTGCAGACACGCGCGGGGGCGCAGCGCTGCGGCTCAATCTCATGATCTCGTACGGGGGTCGGGAGGAGCTGATTCGGTCGGCTCGGCTTCTTGCGGAGCGTGTACGTCAGGGAGAGATCGCGCCCCACGACATCGACGAGTCGATGCTCGAGGCCACGCTGTTCACCCGGGACGTGCCATCACCGGACCTCCTCATACGAACGTCGGGTGAATGCCGGATCAGCAACTTCATGCTCTGGCAGCTGGCCTACACAGAGCTCCACATCACTCCCGTGTACTGGCCAGACTTCGGCCGCGCGAACCTCTTCGAGGCGATTCTGGACTACCAGAGCCGCGATCGGAGATTCGGGCGCGTAGCTTCCTCTTGAGCGACCTGGCGAAGCGGTGGGCCGTCGCCGCAGCGGGCATTCCGGCGGTCCTCGTCCTTCTGTATCTGGGCGGCTGGGCGCTCGCCACGCCTGTGGCCCTCTTGGCCGCCCTCGGCAGCCTGGAGTGCCACAGGATGGCTGCACAGGGCGGCGTGTCCGCCCTGCGCTGGGTCGGAGCAGGGGGCGCGGCCGGCTTTGTCCTCGCCGCTGCTTGGCGCCCAACCTTCGACGGATTCGCACCCGCGGCCCTGGGTATCGTGATTGCCGTCACCGCAGTCGCGCTCGTCGGGGCGATCGCAGCGAGGGGCCCCGAAGACAAGCCGCTGGCGTCGGTCGCCGTGACGCTCTTCGGGAGCGTCTACGTCGGCATACCCCTCGCGTTCGCCCCGCTCCTGCATGCGTTGCCTGAGGCAAAGGCGTGGGTAGTGACCGGGGCCGCCTGGGCGGGTGCGCTAGCCGTCGCGTTGCCTCTGGCGGCCACGTGGCTTGGAGACGCCCTAGCGCTCTTCGTCGGTACCGCGTGGGGAAGCGGCGGCCTGGCGCCCTCCATCAGCCCGAACAAGAGCTGGGTCGGGGTGTGGGGCGGCCTTTCAGGAGCTGCGCTGGCCAGCGTGGTGTGGTACGTCATCGCTGGCGCTCAGCTTCCGGGGCTACCGGTGCCCAGCCTTCTGGTGGCTGCGCTGATCGGGATCTTTCTCGGTGTGTGGGCGATCGTGGGCGACCTCGCCGAGTCGCTCATGAAGCGGGACGCAGGCGTGAAGGATTCGGGAACGTTCTTTCCAGGGCATGGCGGCGTTCTCGACCGCCTCGACGCCCTCCTCTTCACACTGCCGGCCGCGTACTTCACGCTGGTCGTTCTCGAGGTCTTCCCATGATCCGCGTAGCGGTCCTGGGGTCGACCGGGTCGATCGGGCGCAGCGCGCTGGAGGTCATTGGGCGCCACCTGGATCGTTTCGAGGTCGTGGCCTTGGTTGCGAACCGCAGTAGCGAGGATTTGGCCGTGCAGGTAAGGAGCTTCAAACCGGCCAAGGCCGTGCTTTGCGATGATACTGCCGATAGCCCCGGCGGCACCGCGGGCACCGTCTGGGGGTCCGGGTGGCAGGCGCTCTTGGACGTAGTCGCCGATCCGGAGGTGGACGTCGTCGTCAACGCTCTCGTGGGGGCTGCCGGACTCGAACCGACCTTGTGCGCGCTGGAGGCCGGCCACCGACTTGCCCTCGCGAACAAGGAGTCGTTGGTGGCCGGGGGGCAGCTCGTCGTCGAAGCAGCGCGCGAGGGAGGCGGCGAGATCGTGCCGATCGACTCGGAGCACAGTGCCATCTTGCAGTGTTGCGAGGGACATTCGAGTGCCGAGGTACACCGTGTCGTGCTTACGGCCTCGGGCGGGCCGTTCCGAGGACGGACCCTGGACGATCTTTGGCACGTAGGGCCGGAAGAGGCACTGCGGCATCCCACCTGGGATATGGGCGCGAAGATTACAATCGATTCGGCCACCTTGGCGAACAAGGCTCTGGAGGTCATCGAGGCACATCACCTGTACGGGCTTGGCTACGACGCTATCGATGCGGTGATTCACCCCCAGTCGGTGATTCACTCGTTCGTGGAGTTCGTGGACGGGTCGGTGCTCGCACAGCTGGGCTTTCCCAACATGGAGCTCCCGATTCTGTACGCCTTGAGCTATCCGGACCGGATCAACGACGCCGCCTTACGGACATACGATCCAGTCGCGGCTTCCCCTCTCACGTTCGAGGAGATCGATCATGGCGCGTTCCCCCTGTTTGGCTTGGGGGTCGAAGCGGGTCGCCGAGGCGGATGCGCACCGGCGGCGTACAACGCAGGGAACGAGATCGCTGTACAGGCGTTCTTAGAGGGAAGAGTTCGGTTTCCCGAGATGGCGGACGTAGTGAACAAATCGTTGGAGGAGGTCGGGTCGGATGTGGTACGAGACGTGAAGGATGTCTTTGCCGCGGACCACGCGGCGCGGGACGTTGCACTCGAGGTCGTGCGCAGGTTGAGTGAGGCGAGGGCCGGAGCCACGTCATGACCATACTCGCGACCATCATCGTTCTCGGGGTCCTCATCTTCGTGCATGAGCTCGGCCACTTCGGAGCCGCCAAGCTGGTGGGCATCGAGGTCCAGCGGTTCTCTATCGGACTCGGACCGAAGGTCTTCGGGTTCAAAATGGGTGAGACCGACTACGTTCTGAGCGCGATTCCGCTGGGCGGTTACGTCAAGATGGGCGGGATGGATGACGAGGTGATGGAGCGCGTCGAAGGCGGGGCGCCCGAGACGCCCCGCGTGCCCAGCGAGCGCGACTTCGATAGCAAGCCGATCTGGGCGAGGACGTTCGTCATCTCCGCCGGCGTCATCATGAACATGCTCTTTGCGTTCGCCACGTATACGTTCGTCGCGGCGCAGTGGGGCATCCCGGGCAACGCCACGACACGCATCGGACAAATCGAGGCGACCGGGTTACCGGCTGGCGCGGAGCTTCTCGCCACCGCGGAGCCGGGAAGCCGGATCGTCCGCATCGGCGACCAAGCCGTCCAGGATTGGGACGGCGTGGTGACCGGACTTCTCGAGGCGACCCCGGGGTCGTTGTCCATCGAGCTCGTCGAGCCGCTTCGTAGCATCGAAATCGTCGTGCCCGACGAGCAGGCGGGAAGGTTGGCATTGGCTCAGTCTGTGCTTCCTTGGATCGAGTCTGGCGTAGGGTTTGTCCTGCCGGGGACGCCGGCGGAGGACGGTGGACTCGAAGTGGGCGACCGCATCACGTCCGTGGCAGGCACCCCAGTTCAGAGCTGGTATGACCTGGTTCGCGAGATTGAAGGGCGCTCCGGTGAACGCGTGGAGCTCGAGCTGGTGCGCGAGGGCCGGCCGCTCACGCGAGCCGTGATGGTGGGCGCCGAGGAAGAGCGCCGCGGTGGTACCTCCGTGGTGGTCGGCAAGATCGGCATTCAGGGGCCGAACCCCCCGGTGACCTTCAAGGAAGCCTCTGCGGGAGAGGCGATCGCGCGGGGTTACGGCGACACCGTCTACTTCACTGGAGTTATTCTCGGCTTCCTGCGGGATCTCGTGACGGGGGGCGTTTCACCGCGGTCGGTCGGCAGCATCGTCACGATTGGGGAGGCGTCAGGGCAGGCGGCGGAGGCGGGCTTCGACGTGTTCCTTCGCTTCATGGCCCTCTTCAGCGTGAACCTGGCGGTCCTGAACCTTTTACCGATCCCCGTTCTGGACGGCGGGCATCTGGTGTTCTTGGGAATCGAGGCGGTGCGGGGGGGCAGAGCGCTATCCGTAGAACAGAGGCTGCGGTGGAGCAACGTTGGATTCGTCCTCCTCCTTGGCATCATGCTTTGGGCGCTGTCCAACGACTTCCTGAGACTGCTGGGAATCTAGAGCAGGGTCAGCTGGATCGGTCCGGCGCGATACCTCAGTTCCTCGACGTCCAGGAGTTCAGTAGGGCGCTCCTGAGTGGCCACCTCCAGATGGCCCTTCCACCCGGCCTTGCGAAGCGCGTCCCCCACGACGCGCTCGGCGAGAAACGGGCGGTTGCACTCCCGCGAGAGGTGTGCCAAGACGACCCCCGCGAGTCTCGGATGCATGAGTTCGAGCGCGAGTCGGGCCGCGGCCCGGTTGGACAGGTGGCCGTGGCTGGACGCGATCCGTTGCTTCACGGCGGCCGGGTAGGGACCCGTACGCAGCATGACGTCGTCGTGGTTCGCCTCGAGCACCAAGAGGTCGCAGCCGGAGAGCGCGTGACGAATCTGTGCCGTGGGGCGTCCAAGGTCCGTGGCCACGCCGACCCGGAGGCCGCTCCGCTCGTCGACCACGCTGATGCCGACAGGGTCGGCGGCATCGTGGACCGTGTAGAACGAGTCGATGCGGAGATTTCGAATCGAAAAGGCGACCCCTGGCCGGTACT
Source organism: Gemmatimonadota bacterium (assembly GCA_029863645.1). Taxonomy (GTDB): domain Bacteria; phylum Gemmatimonadota; class Gemmatimonadetes; order Longimicrobiales; family Gaopeijiaceae; genus UBA2982. The sequence goes on along the minus strand of JAOTVA010000004.1, from coordinate 27,822 downwards.
CGAGGACCTCTTCATCGCCAGTGAGAAGCTTGGCGCAGGCTTCGCGCGTGCGATCCGTCAGGTGGAGCGGCGTTCCGTGTCGACGGGCGAAGATGCCCATGCCCCGGGTGTGATCGCCGTGATCGTGCGTGACGACGATGCCCGTGATGGAGTCAGCTGAGATGTCGAGCCGGTCGAGTCGATCGGCTAGCGACCGCGCGCTGAAACCCGCGTCGATCAGGATGCGCGTTTCGCCTGCGCAAACGAGCACCGAGTTGCCGGCGCTACCGCTGCCGAGCACCGCGACCTTCACCAGGCGGTCCGGGCCGTCATGTCCCCTGGGCGCGCCGTCCCGCAGTGGCCTCCCACCCCTCCTCCAGGACTCGACGTACCCCTGGCGTGAGTTCTTGGCCGCGGCGGTTCATCGCGTGCGCTGCGGTCGACAGGAACTTACCCAGGTCGTGGTTCCCCAGATCCGATCCGGATCCCCAGCTGAAAGGCGGTACGGCGCTCGGTGGCATGACTCCTCCGAACACGTTGCTTCCAGCCCCCAATACCGTGCCGGTGTTCAATACGGTGCCGATCCCTGTCTTCACGTGGTCACCGAGGAAGCAGCCGACCTTGAGGAGCCCTGTGTCGAGGTCGCCATCGGGCGTCCACACCCTCACCGGTCGATAGTTGTTCTTGAGGTCCGAGTTGGTCGTATATGCGCCAAGGTTGACCCAGCGCCCGAGCAGCGCGTGTCCGATGTACCCGTCGTGAGCCTTGTTCACGTAGCCCAGCATGACGCAGTCCGCGACTTCGCCGCGCACGATGCAGATGGGACCGATCGACGAGGTTCCGACGTGCCCCCCCAGGATGCGGGACCCGGCACCCACGAAGAGCGGGCCGATCAGCCTCGCCGGACCCTCCACCCGAGCGCCTGATGCGAGCCGGACCGGGCCGCCCCGGGTGTCGACGTAGACGCCGGGCTCGATCACCGCACCGTCACCCAGAGAGATAGCGCCGTCCCCGACGCGAATGACGCCCTCGACGTCACCGGACTCTTCCCAGAGGGATTCAAAGTCGTGGAGAATGCAGTCGGCGTTCTGCGCGACGAGGTCCCAGGGCCGGGCGAGCAGGGTACCGGGTATCTCCAGCGCTTGCCCCAGCTCGGTCGTGGCGGCGTCGGGGTCCCTCAACCACAGTTCGGAGGGGAGGGAAGCACCGTCCGGAAGGATCCAGCCGGCCACTTCTCCGTCCACAATCAGACGTGACGGGTGTTCAGGAACCTCCACGGTTCCGAGCCTCAGCGCCGCCCGGCTCGAGAGCAGGATGCGGGTGCCGCGGGTTCCTACGTCGTCGAGCCCCACCGTCGGTGCGGCGCCGGGTTCGTCGAACCCGCGAAGGGCGCTCCGAGAAAGATGTCCCTCGCAGGGCGTGCCGAAGCACCGTTCGGCCCGCTCGCGAAGGGTGAGACATCCGAAGAGCAGTTCTCCCACCGGTCGGGTCAGCGTGAACGGCGCCCATCTGCGGGCGCGCCGGTCGTCGAACAGGAAGAGGCGGAGGGCGCTCAAGGGCGTTCGCGCTCCAACGCGGCTAGGAGCAACTTGAGTTCCCCCGCCCGCTCGCGGGGCATCACCAGTGTCGTCTCGCCGGTTCTCACGACGACCAGGTCTTCGGTGCCGAAGAGCACCACCGAGCCCTCCTCGGCGAACACCACATTGCCCCGGGCTTCGACCAACTGTGCATCCCCCACGGTAACATTTCCGTGCGCGTCGGGCCGCTTGGAACGTGACAGAGCCTCCCAGTTGCCCACGTCGTCCCAGGTGAACGTGGCCGCCACCGTCGCTGCCCGCTCGCTTCGCTCCATCACTGCACGATCGATCACGCTGACCGGGACTGCGTCGAAGAAGGCCTGGTCGCTCTGCTCGAGGAGTGGGAGGTGCCGTGCGAGTTCGGGGGCATGGCGTTGGATCTCCTCCAGGAGAACCGAGGCCTTCCACACGAAGATTCCGGTATTCCAGAAACATCCAGCCTCGACGTAACGCCGGGCCGTTTCTGCGTCCGGCTTCTCGTGGAAGGCAGCCACGCGATAGGCGGGCACGTCGCCCCCACTGTCCAGGACCGCGCCAGGCTCGACGTGCCCGTATCCGGTCTCGACCCGGTCGGGCACGGCGCCGACGCACACGAGCACCTCCTCTTGCGTGGCCACAGCCACCGCGGCGTCGACGGTTTCGCGAAAGGCGTCGATCGGCTCGATGAGGTGGTCGGCATGTAGGGAAACCATTACGGCCTCCGGGTCCAGCTCGACGAGGCGTTGGGCGGCCCACGCCAGTACGGGGCCCGTGCCGCGCGCGCGCGGTTCGATCCAGTAGCTATCGTCGGAGAGGTCGCTCAACGCTCCGCGGAACGGATCGGCCAGGTGTTCTCCGGCAAGAATCCGGATCCGCTCGTCGGGAGCCAGTGCGCGTGCCCGCTCGATCGTGTCGGCGATGAGAGGACGCTCGCTCGCGAGCGGGAGGAGCTGCTTAGGCCGCTCCGGCGTGCTCACGGGCCAGAAACGCGAGCCGACGCCGCCGGCCAGGACAACGACCCAAACGTGAGCCTCAGCGCTCACCGAGGATCTCACGGATGCGCGCTACGAGCTTCTTGGGGCTGAACGGTTTGGTCAGGAAATCGTCCGCTCCGCCGGCCAGCGCAGCCTGTCGGTCGGTGTCCTGACCCTTTGCCGTGAGAATGATCACGGGGGTCGAGCCCCGGTCGGGATCGCTACGGATCTTGGCCAAGACCTCCAGCCCGCTCGCCCCCGGCATGATGAGATCGAGGATGATCAGATCGAACGTGCCGCTCTTCCAGACCCGGAGTCCTTCGGTGCCATCGCGGGCGAGCTTCACCTCGAAGCCTTCCATGCCCAGGAGCGCCGTGAGGATTCGCCGAATGTGTGGCTCATCGTCGACGACGAGGATGCGCCCCCCTGTGGAATGGGCTGGGTCGTCGGGCACCGCTTACCTCGGAGGAAGGGCCATCGGCCGACCGGCCTCGGCGGGCGCCAGGACCCGCCAGCAACGCGCGCGGAACCTACCCGTGATATGGGGTAAAGTCAAGTAACTACGCGACTTTCCGGGCTTGACCCTCGCGTCCCGTCCAGACAAGTTCGTGCTCCTTTCTCGGCTCCCCAGGGGAGATCCCAAGCCTTTGACGAAGCACCTCGTTCACGAGCGATGGAAGGCCCCCCGAGTCACGGCGGCCCTGGCGGCGCTCACGATTTCGCTGACCGCCTGTGGGGACGACCCTTTCGCGTTCCGCTGGAGCGACGCGCCGGACACGGCGCAGATCTACTCGCTCGCTCGCCCCGAGCTTAACATCGAGTCCGGATTCAGCTTCGCCGACGGCCGCGCGATCGCCATCGAGCTGCCGTCCGCCACAGGCTTCTGGGACGCCGCGTTGGACACTCAAGGCGGGTCGCTCGTGCTGCTGCCACCGGGCGCGTTGGGCATCACCTCGAGAGCACGCATCGCGGTGCTACCCGCGACCGCGTATGGCGATGTCGTGGAGGCGCCTGCTGATACCCTGCTCTACGAGGCGGACGACCCTGTGCCTGTCGTCGCGGGAACGATCTACGTCATTCGGACCAATCTCCGGCCGGGCTCGTTCAACTCCACCTGTTCGTACTACGGCAAGATGGAGCCGCTGGTCATCGACGTGCCCAACGGGATCCTCACGTTCAGATACATCACCAGCCCGATCTGTAACAGCCGCGATTTGATCCCGCCCGAGTGATGCTGGACCTCCGCCGGCTCCGTCAGGAACCCGACGCGACCAAGGCAGCGCTCGCTACCAGGGACCCCGGTCTCCCCGAAGCGATCGACCGCATCTTGGCACGGGATGTGGAGCGTCGGGACGCACTGACCCAAGTGAACGACTTGAAGGCGCAGCGCAACGAGGCGTCAAAGAGGGTCGGGGAGTTGAAGCGCGAGGGAGGGGATGCCTCTGAGCTCATCGCCCGCACGAAAGCCGTCGGCGACGAGATCGCGAAGCTCGATGAGGTCGTCCGCGCGTGCGACGAGGAGATCGAGAACGCTCTTCTCATCATCCCCAACACGCCCTTGGGGGACGTGCCAGCGGGGGGAGAAGAAGCGAACGAGGTCGTCGCCGAATGGGGTGAAACCCCGGAGGTGGGGTTCGACCGAGCTCCCCACTGGGACGTCGGAGAACGATTGGGCATACTCGACCTGGCCGGCGGGGCGCGCATCGCCGGTTCGGGCTTTCCGGTCCTTCGCGGCCTGGGAGCTCGTCTGCAGCGTGGGCTCATCGACTTCTTCCTCGATGTGCATACCACCGAACACGGCTACACGGAGCTGCGCGTTCCCTATCTGGTCACTGAGGAGTCGATGATCGGCACCGGTCAGCTGCCGAAATTCGCCGAAGAGTCTTATCAGACCGAGCGAGACGACCTGTGGCTCATCCCCACGGCGGAGGTTCCTGTCACGAACCTTCATCGCGGCGAGATGCTAACACTCGAGGACCTTCCGGTGCGATACACGGCATACACGCCGTGCTTTCGTCGCGAGGCCGGGGCGGCCGGGAAGGACACCAGAGGGCTTCTGCGCGTCCATCAGTTCGACAAAGTCGAGCTCGTGAGGTACGAGTTGCCCGAGAACAGCGTCGATGCGCTCGAGGAGCTTACGGGCCATGCGGAAGTACTCCTGCAGCGCCTTGGCCTCCGGTACCGGCGCCTGCTCCTCGCCACTGGTGACCTGGGGCTGAGCGGAGCGAAGACATACGACCTGGAGGTTTGGGCTCCGGGTGTCGAGCAGTGGCTCGAGGTATCGAGCTGTACGACGTGCACGGACTACCAGGCCAGGCGCGCAGGTCTGCGCTTCCGCAGGCATCAGTCCGAGAAGCCGGAGTACGTGCATACGCTGAACGGATCGGCGCTCGCCTTACCCCGGGTGATGGCCGCCCTCCTCGAGACTCACCAGGAAGAGGGCGGTTCGGTCTCGCTTCCCGAGCCCCTCCATCGGTACGTTGGGACGGACCGCCTGACCGCGCCGATCTAGACGAGGAGCCATGATTCGCATCAAGTGGCCCGTCGCGCTGGTGACGGTCCTCGCGTTGCTGCTGGGATGGTGGCTCGTCTACACGCAGCAGATCGTCCAACGCGTCGAAGAGAATGCCGTTCTCCTGTCGCGCATCTTCGCGGAGGTCCAGGAGGGACTCCTAGCGCAGAATCAAACGCGGGAGACGCAGGCGCTTCTCAATCTGCAGACGATGGTCGTAGAGACCGAAGTCCCGCTCGTCGTGATGGGGCCGGGCGACACGGTGATCGCGCACTCCAACCTTCCGTTCGAGGTCGACGAGCGTACGCCGCAGGGCCAGGAAGAGATCAGGACCTATGTGAGCCGCCTCGACGCGGTCAATCCACCGGTCGGGGACCCCAACTTCATCCACATCCACTATGGGCAGACGCCCGCCGTCCGCCGCCTCGTGTGGATTCCCTGGCTCCAGGTGGGCGGGCTCATGCTGACCATCATCGTGGGACTCCTCGTCGTCCAGACCCAGAGGCGGGCCGAAGGGGAGCGCGCCTGGACGGCCATGGCCCGCGAGTTGGCACACCAGCTCGGCACGCCACTCTCCTCGCTGCAGGGTTGGCTAGAGGTCCTGCGGCTGCCGCGCGAGGAGCGTCCCGGGGACGTTCAGGATGCGGAGATCGCTTCGTCGATCGAGGAAGACTTGGAGCGGCTCGAGCGCGTGAGTCATCGGTTCGAACTCATAGGCACCGAGCCAGACCTAGAGAGCCTCTCGGTACGGCAGGTCGTCCGTGATCTCGAGCACTATCTCGCCGCGCGTATCCCGCGCCTTACGAAGAAGGGCGTCGATCTGGTCGTGGACATCCCGCCGGGCCTGCCCCGAGTGAAGGGGAACGAAGTATTGCTGTTCTGGGCGCTCGAAAACGTCGTGAAGAACGCACTGGACGCTTTGGCGGGCCGGGGCGGCAAGATCACGATCTACGCTCGCTACGTCGGAGGGAAGTGGGTCAGTGTCCGCATCCGAGACACCGGGCCCGGGGTACCTCCTGAGATTCGAGCCAAGATCTTCGAGCCTGGAGTGAGCTCGAAGTCCGGAGGTTGGGGCGTGGGACTGGCGCTCTCTCGTCGCATCGTCGAGGGCGTTCACTCCGGTCGGATCGAGCTCCTTGAGACCGAAGAGGGCACCACGATCCAGATTCGCCTTCCGGCTGCCGATGCCTGACGCGCCACACCTCGACGGTCTGAATCCCGAGCAGCTCGAGGCCACCATCCACTTCGAAGGCCCCATGCTCGTCTTGGCCGGCGCGGGGTCGGGTAAGACCCGGGTGCTCACCTCTAGGGTGTGCCACCTGATCCACGAGCATGGAGTCTCACCTGACCGCATCCTGGCGGTGACGTTCACCAATAAGGCCGCGGGTGAGATGCGCGACCGCATCGGGCGTCTCTTGGGCGGAGACCCGAAGGGCATGTGGGTTGGGACGTTTCACGCGATCGGCGCGCGCCTCCTCCGACGCCACGCGGACCGTCTGGGCTGGGACCGGACGTTCAGCATTTTCGACGCGGACCAGTCGCTGCGGCTCGTGAAGGGTGTGCTCGAGTCGGAAGGACTCGACCCGAAGCGATGGAGCCCGAAGGGCATGAGGTCAGAGATCAGCAACGCCAAGAACCAATTGATCGACGCCAAGACTTTCGTCGAAGACAACGACGGCACGCGCGACTTCTTCATTCGGAATGTCGCGCGGGTGTATCCCGAGTATCAGAAGTCGCTCGCTCACCAGAACGCGTTCGACTTCGACGATCTCCTGATGAAGCCAGTCGAATTGCTGGAGGCCAACCAGGACCTTCTCGAACGGTACCGGGAGCGCTTCTCGTTCGTCCTCGTCGACGAGTACCAGGATACCAACCGGGCCCAGTTCCGCTTCGTCGAGCTGATGGCCGACGCACACCACAATCTGATGGTCGTGGGAGACGATGATCAGTCGATCTACGGTTGGCGCGGTGCCGACATCAACAACATTCTCGACTTCGAGAAGTCGTTTCCCGGCGGTCGGACCGTACGGCTCGAGCGGAACTACAGGTCGAGCCAGCACATCCTGGACGCGGCCAATCGAGTGATCGCCGAGAACGTCAACCGCAAGGGCAAGACGCTCAGGACCGAGCGCGAAGGCGGAGAGCCGATCACGTTGGTCGAGGCGCTCGACGAGGCCGACGAGGCTCGTTGGATCGTCGACGAGATGGAGGCGCGGATCACGACCACGGCCGGCCTGGCGTACCGGGAGATGGCGGTCCTGTACCGCACGAACGCACAGGCGAGGGCGCTCGAGGACGGGCTCCGTCGCGCTGGAGTACCCTACCAGGTGGTCGGAAGCGTGCGCTTCTACGAGCGCCGCGAGATCCAGGACGTGTTGGGGTACCTACGCCTGGTGTCCAACCCTCGAGACCAGGTAGCCTTCGATCGGGTCGTGAACTACCCACGGCGCGGTGTCGGGCTCACGACGCTCGAGCATCTACGGCGTTGGGCCGACGGGGCAGGCCTGTCGATGCTGGAGGCAGCGGCGAGAGCCGATGAGGCTCCCGATATCCGGGCCGCGGGCTCACGTGGCCTCAGAAGCTTCGCCGAGCTCATACAGCGATTCAGCGTCCGAGCGGTGCAGGCCGGGATCGGGGAGCTGCTCGAGGAGCTCATCGAAGACCTCGACCTGATGCGTCATCTCCACGAGGAGGGGCCAGACGGCGAGGACCGCGGGAGAAACGTCGCGGAGCTCATTGCGGGGGCGCTCGACTTCGATGCCGAGCTGGTGGCCGGCGCCGACGACGAGATCGACACGTTCACCGAGCTGGACCTCTTTCTGCAGCAGGTCGCCCTCGTCGCGGACGTAGACCGTCTGGACCCGTCGGCGGATGCCGTTACCCTGATGACGCTGCACAACGCCAAGGGATTGGAGTTTCCGGTGGTCTTCATCGCGGGGATGGAAGAGGGATTATTCCCTCTGACGAGAGCCTACGACTCGGCCGATGCCCTGGAGGAGGAGCGCCGCCTGTTCTACGTGGGCATCACGCGGGCCGAGGACAAGCTGGCCCTCTCGTGGGCGCGGCAACGCCGACGCGCGGGTGACTTCACGCACAACATCCAGTCGTCATTTCTGGATGCGATCCCGGAGCAGCTCCTCGACGAGCGTCGTACGAAGCGCTTATCCACGCTGAGCCACCAGACGCCGCACCGGCGTCCTCGGGCCTACGAGATGGGCGAATCTCACTTCGAGCCAGACCCCGATCCGGAATACGGTATGAACCAGGACGCCCCGCGATTCGTGAAAGGCGAGCGGGTCCTCCACGACACCTTCGGATCCGGCTCCGTGGTGGAGATCTCCGGCTTTGGGCGCGACCTGAAAGTCACCGTCAACTTCGATGAAGTCGGACAGAAGAAACTATTGCTCCGGTACGCGCAGCTCGAAAGGGATTGGCCATGAGCGTAGATCCGAAGCAGGTGTCCCAGATCGCATCCCTCGCCCGCCTTCGCTTCGGCGACCACGAGCTCGAGCATATCACGAAGGAGATGAACCAGGTCCTCGGGTACGTGGAGGAGTTGAAGAACCTGGACGTGGACGACATCCCCGGCGACGCAGCCGACCCGCTGGCCGGCGAGGGCGACGCCACCAGAGGTGCGGCGGCCGAGGCTCCGGATGTGCTGCATCTTGGCCTCGATGCGCTGGGGCCGGACGCTCGCGAGGGTTTCTTCGTGGTGCCACCGCTGCCCGGAGTGCATGCCGAGGACGCGGAGTGAGCGCCGCGGAAGCCGGCCAGGGCGGCGGACTCGATCGGGCGCGGGCCGCCATCGCCGCGATCCTGGAGATGGAGGCCGGCCCGGAGGCGCTCAACGCGTTCCGCTCCGTGGCCGACCCCGAAGCGCTGACGATCCAGAACCCGGACGGTCCGTTGGCCGGCGTACCCCTGGCGTTGAAGGACAACCTGGCCACGCTGGATCTCGACACGACGTGTGGCTCGAAGGTTCTGGAAGGGTACCGGTCGCCTTTCGAGGCCACCGTGGTGCAGCGGGCCGTCGCGGCGGGCGCGGTCGTGGTTGGCAAGACGAACATGGACGAGTTCGCGATGGGCTCCTCGACCGAAAACTCGGCTTACGGCCCCACCTTGAATCCGCACGACCGGACCCGCGTCCCCGGAGGCAGCTCCGGCGGCTCGGCGGCGGCGGTCGCGGCCGGACTCGTGCCCATGGCACTCGGCTCGGACACTGGTGGGTCGGTCCGTCAGCCCGCCGGGCTCTGTGGGGTGGTGGGCATCAAGCCCACGTATGGCCGGGTGAGCCGCTACGGCCTGGTGGCCTACGCGTCGTCCTTGGACCAGGTAGGGACGTTCGGCAGGACCGTCGAGGATGCCGCTCTGCTCCTGCAGGTCATCTCTGGCCACGACGACCGGGACGCAACCTCGGCCAGACGCGAGGTCCCGGACCTCGTCGCTGCGTCGGGGCGGGGGGCCGGAGGGCTCGTCGTCGGATTGCCCCAGGAGTACGTCTCGCACCACCTCGACGAGGAAATGCGGGAGTCCATCAATGCGGCCGTGGCCGTGCTGGAGGACGCGGGAGCGGAGGTCCGACCGGTTTCGCTTCCGCACGCGAAGCACGCCATCGCCTGCTACTACGTCATCGCTCCCGCGGAGGCGTCCAGCAATCTGTCCCGCTACGACGGCGTCCGCTACGGCGTCCGCCAGGCCGAGCCGGACCTCGTGTCGATGTACGAAGCCACGCGCTCGCACGGGCTGGGGCCCGAAGTGAAGCTCCGCATCATGCTGGGGACTTATGTGCTCTCGGCCGGTTATTACGACGAGTATTACGGCACGGCCCAGCGGGCGAGGCGTCTGATCACGGAGGACTTCGGTCGCGTCTACGCGAGCGGCGTGGACGTGCTGCTAACGCCGACAACGCCGAATCCAGCGTTTGAGTTGGGCGAGCGCACGTCCGACCCGCTCGAGATGTATCTGTCCGACGTGTTCACGGTACCCGCCAACATCGCCGGGATTCCCGGCGTGTCCGTCCCAATCGGTCGAGTGCGGGGGCTGCCCGTGGGAGCACAGATTCTCGCGCCCTGGTGGCAGGAGGAGCCCATGCTGGCTGCGGCCGGCGCGCTCGAGGCCGCCTACGGGTCGGAGATCGCATGAGTTGGGAAGCCGTCATCGGGCTGGAGGTCCACGTGCAGCTCCGAACCGAACGGAAGCTCTTCTGCGGCAACCGCGTCGTCTTCGGCGACGCGCCCAACACGCATGTGTGCCCGGTGTGCTTGGGGCTGCCCGGAGCGCTCCCGACCACAAACCCCCAGGCCGTGGAACTCGCGCTGCGCACCGCGTTGGCCCTGGGCTGCACGGTGCACCTACGCAGCGTGTGGGCGCGGAAGAACTACTTCTATCCCGACCTGCCCAAGGGCTACCAGACCACGCAGTTCGAGGAGCCCATCGCGACCGCGGGGCTCGTGGCCTTCGATGATGCCGACGGGGTAGAGCGGGTCGTCCGGATCACGCGCGCCCACATGGAGGAGGACGCAGGCAAGTCCATCCACGATCGCATACCGGGAAACACGGCCGTCGATCTGAACCGGGCCGGCACGCCGCTCGTCGAGATCGTCACCGAGCCCGACCTGCGCTCCGCCGCGGACGCCCGCGCCTTCCTCGTGTCGCTCAAGCAGCTGCTCGAGTACGTGGACGTGAGCGACTGCAACATGGAGGAGGGGAGCCTCAGGGTCGACGCGAACGTTTCGGTCCGGACGAAGGGCGAGACCGAGCTCGGCGCGAAGACCGAGATCAAGAACGTGAACTCGTTTTCCGGGGTGGAGAAGGCCGTCGAGATCGAGATCGCCAGGCAGATCGAGGTCCTCGAAGCCGGGGGCAGCGTGGAGCAAGAGACGCTCCTCTGGGATGACCATCGGGGCCGCCTCCGCTCCATGAGGTCGAAGGAGGACAGCCACGACTATCGGTACTTCCCTTGTCCCGACCTGCCGCCGTTGGTCATCGAGCAAGCAGTGGTCGACGCGGCCCGTGCGCAGCTGCCCGAGCTGCCCAGGGCACGTCGCGATCGCTTCACCGATGCGTACGGCCTCTCCGTGTACGATGCGGGTGTGCTGACGCAGTCGGTCGCCACGGCCGACTACTTTGAGGCGGTCGCAGCGGCTGCGGGAGATTCGAAGGCCGCCGCCAACTGGGTGATGGGTCCGGCGCAGGCGCTCATGAATGAGCGCAAGGAAGACGCGACGACGTTCCCGGTGGCAGCCGCCGCTCTAGGTGAGCTTATCGGGCTCGTGGCGGATGGCACTGTCTCCGACGGCGCCGCCAAGAAGGTGCTGACAATCCTCGCGGAGGATGGCGGAAGCCCGAAGGCGATCGTCGAGGCGCAAGGGCTCACGCAGGTCCGCGACGACGACCAGCTCGCCGGTTGGGTCTCCGAAGTCGTCGAGGAGCTTACCGACGAGGTCACCAGGTACCGGGAGGGCGAGACCCGCCTGCTCGGCTTCCTGATGGGTCAGGTGATGAAGCGTTCGGGCGGTAAGGCGGACCCGAGGCGAGTGAACGAGCTGCTGCGGGATGCCCTGGGCTCGTAGAGGGACGGGACCGGTGAGCGCCCTGAAGCGGCTGGCGCCTTTGGATTGAGGGCGAGGACTCCACCCTCTCACCCCGAAGCCAACGTCCTGGACGGCGCACTCGCTGAAGTAATCCCCGCAGCAAATTCAGGGTCCTGGATCTGTGGCCAGTAGATGAGGTCGTTGCCAGGGAAGGGAAAGAAGTCATCAGCCATTTCCCTCAGCACCTCGGGGTGATCGGCCGTGTGGTCCGACATCGCCCGTCGGCGCACCTTCTTCGCCAGGCGCAAATTCAAGTCGCCCACCGGGTCGAGATCTCCTGCCGCCGACCCTGCACGCTCCCTGAGATAGGCGACGACGTAGTCGAACGAGATCTCGAAATAGCGATCGACGAGTGGGTCAGGGAGGTCGAAGCGAGAATTCGCTAGCACCTGGCCGAAGATGCGCTGCCAGCGCTCGTGGCCCTGGAAGCGAATCATGCCCCGGAAGATCCGGCGGTTGGTCTGGAAGCTGAACAGAGTGCGGCTCAGTACTTCGTCGAAGAGCGCGTCCGCTTCCGAATGGTCGTGCTCGACGACGATATGCCGCGCGAGGGAGAGAAAATCCTCCCCCACGTGCATGTCCATGCGGTGCTCCCAGTAGGTGTGTCCTACTGCCTGCGTCGTACTTGTGAGTAGCAGCCGCCGCGGCACGAAGATGTTGTGGGCGATGGTGTCTGCCGCGAGGTGCGCGAGGTATCCGTAGCCGACTGCCGACATCCTCTCCGAGCCCGCGGTGTCGAGGATCTCTTCTCCCACGGCCCAGCTGTGGCAGTGTCTTCCTTCGGGCACATACTTCTTTGCGAACGAGATGTCGGCCGCTACCGAGCCGTACAGGAAGTGCAACGGATAGCGCTCCAGCAGCGCCCGCACCGCTGGCGGCACGAGGTAGAGGGCGCCGAGTACGGCCTCACCCAAGGCGATGTGGGTGGCCGGGCCCCACGCGAACACCGGGTCGGGGCGCAGCGCGAGCCAGGCAAGCGCGAGCAGAAGCGGAGTGAGCAACCGGTAGTGGCTCTTCGAGGGTGTCAGGCCTCTTCGGCCGCACCGGCTCGTGCGTCCGGATCGACCCCCGCGGGCTCTTCAACTACGGGCGAGTCTCCGGCGGGGGGCGATCGGTGCCTCTTTGGGGATCCGATCGAGCGAGCACCGGCGCGCACGCCGCGCACCGTCGAGGCGGTATCCAAGAAGAGGTCCTCGGCCTCGGTCTGCACCACTTCCATGAGGGCGTTGAACTCCTCGATGCGCTCTTCCATTCGCTCCGAAGCCAACTGGAGGCGATCGGTGAGCGACTTCACGGAGGCGTTGAGGCGCTCTACGTCGGTGCGAAGCGCTTGAGTGATGAACTCCACATTGTCCGAAATGGACCGGGCGCGGTCCGACACGGGCCCGAGGTTTTGCCGAACGCCGATCCGCATTTCGGTGACAGCCCCGTTCAGCCGGATGAGAAACATGGCACCCACGAGCGTGAGGATCACGACGGCCAAACTCGTAACCACGATCGCGATGTCCGCGGCCACCGAAAGCCCGTCTCGGGGAATCGGTACCTGCAGGAGCGCTAGGGCGAGGGACATCTGCATGCGGAAAGTCTAACCGGGCGCGGGTTCATACATCCAGGCCGACCGCCTCTTCTCGCGGGATCTCACCTGCGCGGTCGAGCAGACGCATGGTGAAGTACGGGCCAGTGAGCTCCGCCAGCGCGACGCCCATTACCACGACGGCGAATAGGAGCGCCTCTGCGTCCACTCCCCGAATCTGAAGGTCGGAATACATGAGCGCGGCCGATACCGCCATCGCGATCGGGATACCGCCTTGAGGGATGAGCCCGAGGCCGAGACGGCGGGGAACCTCGAACTTGAACGGTACGACGCTCACCAGAGCGCTGGCCGCGCCGAGCTTGCCTAGGAAGCGTAGCGCGGCGTACCCGAGGGCCAACGGAAAGACGAGCCACGTCGGGATCTGGATCAAGACTCCTGCGAGCAGCAGAAACGTCACGTAGACCGTCTTCTCCCACCTGAACAGCAGGAGCTGGATGGGTTCGGTGGACCGGCTCAGATTCGCGACCACCGCGCCCATGATCACCGACACGAACAGGGGAGACAGATTCCACTGAAGGGCCAAGCCAGAGGCGAACGCACAAGCACCGAGAAGGAAGAGAACGAGCTCCTCGGCTGCAGGGCGCGAGCGGGTCAGCCACATGAATACGATGCCGCAGATGAGCCCCACCCCGCCGGCCAGGGCTACGAAGACGAGCTGGGACAGGTCCGGGCCGACCACTGTGGCGTCCGGCCGATAAAGCGCGTACGTGACTTGGAGCGCCGTGATGCCGACGATCGCGTCGATCGAGCCGACGAACAGCAGGAGGTTTCTGACGTTCCCCTTCACGCGGAAGTTAGCCGACACCATCGCGATCCCGGCCGGCGTGGTCACGGCGGCCGTGCACGAGGCGCTCAGTACGAGGAGAAGAAGCACCGAGTCGTCCAGGCCGAAACCTCGACAGATCAGGAACGCGACCGTCGCGAAGATCACGAACGTCAGAGCAGCCTGGCCGAGCGCCAGCGCGTAACGGCTCGCCGAGAACTGCGTCAAAGCCCGGCGGTCCAGCTGCAATCCGAAGTGGAACCCGACCCAGCCCAGTCCCAGCGCCAACAGGGGCGAGAGCTGCGTCGTCGCCTCGGCGGTGACAAGACCCAGGCCCGACGGTCCGAGGGCGAACCCGACCAATACGAAGTGCGCGCCCGTGCGAAAAAGGAGCCTAGGCCCCAGCCTGGACCGCTCGGTCGAGAACGAGACCCGCGCCCCGAGCAGGGCCAGGACGATCAGCACGAGGGCCGGGAAAAGGGTGTCCATTTAGGATGCCTGCCCGATGGTGGGCTAGATCGGGCTGCCCTCGCCCCCCAGCTGCGGAGCGAGGCCGAAGACCGCGTCGACCGGGAGTGTAAACGCGATGCCGGTCGCGGGTTTGTCGAGGTCGCCTGATACGTCTTGAAGGAGCTCGACCGCCGGCGCGACCTGGTCCTCCGAGATGACGCTGAGGATCAGGCGGTTCTGCGGCCGCGAGCCGCTGACCAGCGTCTGCAACCCGGCGAAGATCGGGATGTCCTGCGACAGCACGCTCCCCATGCCTTCGCTGGTGAGCACGGTGGCGCCTGTGATGCCGATCTCAATGAAACCCGACAGGAGCTCGTCCAACCTCTCGGGGTCGTGAACGACGGCCACGAGGAGGCGCATGGGAGATGCGCTCATGCGTGTTGGGAGTCGATCGCTTCGATGACCTGGATGATCCCTTCGTCGTCGGTAGCGGCTTCGAGCTGGTCGAGGAACTCGTCGTGACGCATGAGACGGCAGATCCGGGCCAAGATCTTCACATGCTCTCGCTCGAACCCTGGCGGTGAGAGCAGCACGACGAAGACCCTGACCGGGTCCGTGTCCTCCGGGCCGAAAGGAATCGGCTCCCGCGCGAGCGCCACGCCAATGACGGGTTGCGCGAGCCCCGGGACGGTGGCGTGTGGGATCGCCAAACCCGATCCCATGACAGTCGAGTGTAGCTTCTCACGCTCGAGCAGCTTCTCGGCAATCACTCCCTCAGGGGCGACGCCGGCCGACCCAGCCCGTGCCGAGACCTCTTCGACCACGCCCTGCACGTCGCGGGCCTCGAGGCGCAAGACGACGAAGTCAGGTCTGAGAAACTCGCTGAGGCGCATGGGGTGGGGCGGTGAGGCCGTATCAACGGCTGGGACGGGGGCTGGGCGAAGAGTAGGTATGGCACCGAGGGGGAGCAAGACGGCTCGGCACGCATCGTGCACCAGCGGAAAGGCGTCAGCGCGGGTCAGGAGAGGACAAACGTCGAAGGGGGGGTCGTGGGGGCGAGTCGGTTGCTGGTGGGGGAGGCGCTCGCATATGTTCGTGCCCCCGCGACCGGGGCCACTCACCCCTCTCACCAATCCCGGTCCGACGCCTCGCTCACCCGATTCCCGGACGCTATGGGGACCTTCGTCGTGGAGGGCGGTCACCGGCTAGATGGCCGGATCAGACCCGCCGGAAACAAGAACGCCGCACTCCCGTGTATTGCGGCCACGGTGCTCGCTTCCGACCCGGTCGTGCTCGAGAACATCCCGAGGATCCGGGACGTAGAGACCTTCCTCGAGATCCTCGAGTCACTCGGCGCAGAAGTGAGTTGGAGCGCGCCGAACGAGGTCACCATCGACGCCCGCGGGATCCGGACGGACTCGATCGACTCGAGACTCGCCAGGCAGATCCGGGCGTCGGTGCTGCTCGCGGGCCCATTACTGGCCCGTTTCGGGCGCGTTCAGCTCCCTCCGCCCGGAGGAGACGTCATCGGGCGTCGGCGCATGGATACGCACTTCCTGGTCTTCGAAGCGCTCGGGGCTCGGGTCTCGCTCGATGACGGGTTCACAATCGACGCCAAGCAGCTACGTGGGGCGGATGTCTTCCTTGATGAGCCTTCGGTCACCGGGACAGAGAATGCAGTCATGGCCGCGGTCCGAGCCACCGGGAAGACGACGCTCCGCAATGCCGCCGCGGAGCCGCACGTGCAGGATCTGTGCAACCTCCTGAACGCCATGGGCGCGCGCATCAGCGGAATCGGCACGCACGTCCTGGAGATCGAAGGGGTAAATGAGCTCGGCGGCGTGCGCTTCCGCGTCGGGTCGGACCACATCGAGACCGGGTCGTTCATCGGACTGGCAGCCGTGACTGGGAGCGACCTCACCATCGAGGACGCCCCGTTGGAGCATCTGGCATCGACGCTCATAGGGTTCCGGCGCCTGGGCATCGACTGCCGGGTCGAAGGCTCCGACCTCTTCGTTCATGGGTCGGCGGAGCACCGGGTACAGCAAGACGCGTTCGGTCAGGTGCCGAAGATCGACGATGGGCCCTGGCCCGCGTTTCCCGCCGATCTCACGTCGATTGCGCTTGTCGCGGCCACACAGTGCCACGGCACGGTGCTCATCCACGAGAAGATGTTCGAGTCCCGTATGTACTTCACCGACAAGCTCGTAGCGCTCGGCGCCTCTATCATTTTGTGCGATCCGCACCGCGCCGTCGTCGTCGGACCCACTCGGCTAAGGGGAGGCGTCGTGGAGAGTCCGGACATCCGGGCCGGAATGGCCCTTCTCATCGCTGCGCTCGGCGCCGAGGGGACCAGCCACATCCACAACATCCGCCAGATCGAGCGTGGCTACGAGGCGATCGACGACCGCTTGGTAGCGCTCGGAGCCCACATCCGACGGGTAGAAACAGCCGACGTGTAGGCCTGCCTCGCAAACGAGAAGAGACCGTATGACCGAAGAGTCGAAGCCGGACGAGGACGAGAAGGGCGCCCGCGAGAAGGTGGGGGACGGCATCCGCTCAGGAATCGGGGTCCTGTCGGCGTTCAAGGATGCCCTCGAGGAAACGATCCAAGAGGCGCGGGACCGTGGCGATCTCTCCGCGGAACGCGCCAAGGAGGTCGTGAAGGAGGCCCTGAATCGCGCCCAGTCGGCCGCATCAGGCGCCCGTGAGCGGTTGGATTTCGTCAATCAGGCGGAGTTCGAAGCCCTGGTCGAGGCCGTCGACTCCCTGCGCGAGCGCGTGGCGGCCCTGGAATCGAGCGTTTCCGCCGAGGAGCGGGGGGGCGCTCCTTGAGCGGGTTCAGCGCCTAGCCTATATTGAGCGGTCAGTAATCGGTAAAAGGCTGCTGTCTGCGGCGGCGTTTTTCGAAGTGGGGGAGTGGTTCGCCCCCGCTTTTTTGTTCGGTGTGGTCTGGGGTTCGTCACCTGGGTGGCGGGCCCCAGTATGCTGTAGGAGACCGGTTCTATGCGGGTTGTGCCGGAGATCGAGAGCGAGCTGGAAGGTCGAGTCGCAGACCTCGGCTACGAGCTCGTGGAGGTCCATTGGGGAGGCAGTGGCCAGCGGCCTCTGCTCAAACTACGGATCGATCGGCCGGACTCGAAGCCTGGTAGTGGGGTGACGGTGGATGAATGCGCCACCATCAGTCGGGCGCTCGAACCGTGGTTGGACGCGCACGAGGCGCTGTCGCAGAAGTATGTGCTCGAGGTGTCGTCACCGGGCGTTGATCGCCCTCTGGTGCGGCAGCGGGACTTTGATCGGTTCCGCGGGGAACGGGTGGCCATTACGGGTCACGACGTCCTGCTGGGCCGGTCGACGCGTTTAGAGGGCGAGCTGGTTGGGTTGCGGGACGAGGGCTTGGAGGCGGAGTCGGTGCTGATCCGGCTCGCGGACGGTGAGGAGGTTTACGTGCCGAGATCGGACATTCGGCGGGTCAACCTGGTGTTCAAGTGGAAGTGATGACCTATGAAGCACGGTCACTGAGGATATAGCGATGGCGAACGCGGCACAGATCGTTGCGGCATTTCGGGACGTTGCGGCTACGAAGAGTCTCACTGAAGACGAGATGACCGACCTCGTGAAGGACGGCATCCTCGCCGGGCTCGCGCGTATCCATGGTCCTACGGTACGCGCGGAAATCGACATCAACGAGGAGACCGGCGAGTTCGACATCGTCGTCCTGCGACGGGTTGTCGAGGAGGTCGAGGATACGGCGACGGAGATCTCGTTGGAAGAAGCCCGCTGGGACGACGAGGGCTTCGAGGTTGGCGACGTGATGGAAGTCCCGGTGGTCTTCGCCGAGTTTGGTCGGAACGCGGTGATGGCCGTGAAGCAACGGATCGTGCAGCGCGTTCGTGAGAACGAGCGGGACCGCATCCGGGACGAGTTCGAGGACGAGGTCGGAGAGCTCCTCTCCGGTGAGGTTCAGCAGATCGAGCGCGGCAAGCTCGTAGTGATGCTGAACCGCGCCCGCGACGCGGAGGCGATCATTCCGTGGAAGGATCAGAATCCCCGCGAGCGGTTCCGTCAGGGCGACCCCATTCGAGCGGTTCTCAAGAAGGTTGAGGAAACGCCGAAGGGCCCTCGCCTCATTCTGTCTCGCGGCGATCCCCTTTTTGTGGCGGCGCTCTTCAAGCTCGAGGTGCCTGAGATCTACCAGGGCATCGTCGAGATCCGCGAGATCGCACGTGAGGTAGGGGGACGTACAAAGATCGCCGTGTACAGCCGAGACGAGTCGATCGACCCGGTGGGGGCCTGCGTGGGACTCAAGGGCTCGCGTGTGCAGGCTGTCGTATCGGAGCTGGGGGGCGAGCGCATCGATATCGTTCCCTGGCACCCCGACACGGAAGTGTTCGCCAGGCGCGCTTTGGCTCCTGCGCGCGTCTCGAAGGTCTTCAGCGACACCGAGCGCCAGGTGATCACGGCCATCGTAGACGAGGACCAGCTGTCACTCGCCATCGGCCGTAACGGACAGAACGTGCGCTTGGCGTCCCAGCTCATCGGGTGGCAGCTCGACCTGTACGGGTCGAGAGAGTGGATCGATAAGGGAGCGGACGTGACGCTCTTTGCGTCGGCTCCCGAGAATCAGTACGAGACGGCCGACTTCCCGCTTTCGGAGTTGGATCTACCGCTCCCGACCCTCGGGGCGCTCTCCCAAGCCGGATACGACACCTTCTTGCAGATCATCGATCTGGAGAGGCGTGACTTCCTCGGTATCGAGAGCATCGGAGAGGAAGACGCGGACCGCCTGCTCGAGCTGATCGACGAGCTCACGGTAGTGGAGGGCGATGGCGCGTCGGCGGACGGAGACGACGACGAGGGCGACGAAGACGGCGAGGGCAGCGAGGAGGCTGTGCTGGCTGGTGAGGCCAAGGACGAAGGGGATGACGCAGATTAATCGGGTGATGCAGCTGCTCGGTCTCGCTCGCCGCGCCGGCGCGATTGCGCCCGGCACGGAGGCGGCGCGTCAAGCGATCCGAGGTGGGCGCGCCCGTTTGGTCTTGTTTGCCGGAGATGCCTCGCAAGTACAGTTGGACAAGATCGGCAGGACGCTTCATGAACGGTCGATTCCCAGGGCACGCCTCGGGGATCGTGGGATGTTGGGGGCGGCGGTTGGCCTCGCCCCACTGTCGGCGATCGCGGTGACGAGTGCACCGCTCGCGGAACAGATGGTGGCGGAGCTGGGCGACTTGCTCCTAGACGATTCGGTCGCTGCAGAGAGGTAGAGAGTAGATATGCAGGTCTTCGAGCTGGCAGACGACCTCAAGGTCGACACCGAAGCGCTGATCGCGCTCCTCAGGCAGATCGGGATTCCCGTGGCCGACGAGGACGCGACCATCAGCGACGGGCAGATGGCGAAGGTGCTCGCGAAAGTGGAGCGCGAGCGCCGGGCCGGCCACAAGGCTCCGTCCGAGGCGATCGCCGCGGCGCTCGAAGAGGCTTCGCCGTCCTCCGGAAAACGCCGTCGCCGCAGGAAGGCAGCTGACCTGCCACCCGAGCCGGAAGTGGTCGAGGAGGCCGAGGTGGCCGAGGAGACCGAGGCGCACAGCGAGGCCGCGGAGCCGACCGACGAAGAGATTGTGGCCGAAGCGTCCGACGACGACGAGGTCGCAGTCGCGGTCGAGGACGACTCTGTCGACGAGGAGACGGAGGACGAGAAGGCCGACGAGCCCCTCGCAGCAGAGGCCGAGGAAGAGGACGAACTCGAGGCCGGGGTGGAGGATATGGAGTCGGACGCGGCTCCTGAAGCGGATGAGGCGAAGCCCTCTCCGACTTCTGCCAGGGCAGGAGTCCCGGACGGGCCGGTGCGCACGATCCGCCGGCCGTCGCCGGCCCCTGCGGCCAGCGCGGGGCCCGGCGGACAGGTTCGCATCCAAGCCGAGGGGTACACGCCCGACGGTCGGCGTCAGAGAAAGGAAAAGAAGAAGGGCAAGAAACGCGCAGGCGTGGATCAGGACGAGGTGCAGTCCAACATCCAGCGCGTCATGGCCGAGATCAAAGGCGGCAGCAAGAAGAAGCGCCGTAAGGGTCAGAGACTCTCGAACGAAGAGCTGGAGGCCCAGGACGAGCAGGAGCGGGTCGAGGAAGAACGGGAACGCACGACGGTCCGCGTAAACGAGTTCCTGACGGTCGCCGAGCTCGCTGAGCTCATGGACGTGTCGTCGACCGAGATCATCGGCTCCGCCTTCAAGAACCTTCAGCTACTCGTCACCATCAATCAGCGCCTCGACTTCGATCAGATCGAGATGCTGCTCGACGAGTTCGGCTTCACGGCGGTCCGAGAGGAAGAGTACGGCGCGGAGCCCGAAGTCACCGTCGAAGAGGATGCCGAGGAGGATCTCAAGCCCAGGTCGCCGGTGGTGACCGTGATGGGCCACGTCGACCACGGAAAGACGCTCCTCCTCGACCGGATCCGGAACACCAACGTGGTCGCCGGAGAGGCGGGTGGCATCACGCAGCACATCGGCGCGTATCACGTGGAACTGCCCAACAAGCGCAGCATCACGTTCCTGGATACGCCTGGTCACGCGGCGTTTACTGCGATGCGCGCGCGCGGGGCCGACGTCACCGACATCGTCATCCTGTTGGTGGCCGCCGATGACGCGGTCATGCCCCAGACCATCGAGGCCATCAGCCACGCGCGTAACGCAGGCGTGCCGATGGTCGTCGCGATCAACAAGGTCGACCTACCTGCTGCCGACCCGGGTCGAGTGAAACAGGCCCTGCTGCAGCACAGTGTGAACGTCGAGGACTTCGGCGGCGACGTCCTGTCCGCGGAAGTCTCCGCCAAGACCGGTGCCGGCATCGAGGACTTGATGGAGAAGGTTCTGCTCCAGGCGGAGATGCTGGAGCTGAAGGCCAATCCCGACCGTGAGGCAAGCGGGACGGTCATCGAGGCACAGCTGGACATCGGTAAGGGACCCGTGGTCTCCGTGCTCGTGCAGCGCGGCACGCTCAGGGTTGGAGACTCGTTCATTTGTGGCCTCTACGACGGACGTGTCCGGGCGCTGTTAGACGAGCGGGGGCACCAAGTCGAGGAAGCCGGGCCGGCCACGCCGGTGCAGGTGTTGGGCGCGGGCGGCGTTCCGCAGGCCGGGGACTCCTTCCAGGCGATGGACCCCGTCGCCGCCTCAGAGATTGCGACCAATCGGCAGCGCCTCGACCGAGAGAAGCAGCTCCGCATCCGGGAACGCGGCGTGAAGCTCGGCGACTTCGGCGCACTCGTTGCGAGTGGGCAGGTGTCCAGGTTGCCCCTCGTGATCAAGGGCGATGTGGACGGATCGGTGCAGGCGCTCGCTGATTCGCTCGAGCAGCTCGGCACGAAGGAAGTGCAAGTCGAGATCATTCACCGTGGCGTCGGTGCCATCAACGAGTCCGACGTGCTGCTCGCGCAGACCGCCGGGGCCGTCATCATCGGCTTCCGGGTGCGGCCGCAGACCGCGGCCCGTCTGGAGGCCGAGAAGTCCGACGTCGACATCCACGTCTACGACGTCATTTACGAGGCGGTCGACGAGGTCACGCTGGCGCTCGAGGGCATGCTGGCTCCGGAGAAGAGAGAGACCATCGAGGGTACCGCCGAGGTGCGCGAGGTCTTCAAGGTCAGCAAGGTCGGGACGATCGCCGGGTGCTACGTTACGGAGGGTCGCATCGACCGGAAGGGCAGGGCTCGCGTGATTCGAGACGGTATCGTTGCGTACGACAGCGAGATTGCCTCACTCAAACGGTTTAAGGACGACGCGAAGGAAGTGCGCGAGAGCTTCGAGTGCGGTATCGGCATCGCGAACTTCAACGACGTCAAGGTGGGGGACATCATCGAGTGCTACACCGTCGTGGAGGTAGCCCGCACGCTGGCCAGCGCCAGCTGACCGGACCCGGCCGCGGATGGTCGTCGCCTCTCTCACCTGGGAGCTCAGCCTTCCGGGGTGCTCGTCGCTCAAAGAGAAGCGCTCGGTGATTCGGTCTCTTCGTGACCGCCTTCACTCCAAGTTCAACGTGTCCGTAGCGGAGACCGGTGCTCAGGACATCCACGCCCGCGCCGAGCTGACCATCGCGTTGGTGGCCACCGATGGGCGCCTCGCGGAGTCGATGCTGGACAAGGTCGACCGTTACGTTGACCAACACGGCGGCGCCGTCATCACGGCCGTGCGCAGGGAGGTCCATTGAGCGGCGGAAAGCGCATCGCACGGCTCAACGAGCAGCTGAAGCGCGAAATATCCGAACTGATCCAGAAACAGGTGCGCGACCCTCGCGTCGGTCTGGTCACCATCACTGGCGTAGATGTGGCTCGCGATCTTGGGTCCGCAAAGGTGTACGTGCGGGCCCTCGGTACTCCCGACCAAGTCACTTCGACGCTCGAAGGTTTAGGCGCCGCAGCACCATTCTTGAGAACGGCTCTCGGCCAGGTCATGCGGGTCCGACGGGTGCCCGAGCTGCGCTTCAGAACGGATCGCTCATATGAGCACGCACAGCGCATCGAGCGGGTGCTCTCGGAGATCCTGCCGGCTGAGGAACCCCCGCCCCCAGACGACGACGCCGAGTGACGGGACTGCCTGCGGACTTCGTGCTGCCCGTCGACAAGTCGGAGGGGCCGACGTCCCACGACGTCGTTGATGCGGCCCGACGGTCCCTCGGCGTGCAGCGGATTGGGCACACGGGAACGTTGGATCCGTTCGCGTCGGGCCTCCTCCTGCTGTGCGTGGGTAAAGCGACTCGGTTGGCCCAGTACTTTTCAGGTCTCGACAAGACCTACGAGGCGGTCGCGAAACTCGGGGTGAGCACCGATACGCTGGATCGGGCGGGGACCATCGTGGGCGAGTCGACCGGCTGGGAGGACCTGACGACGCAACGCATCGAAGCAGCGCTCGACACGCTCCGGGGCGAAATCAGCCAGGTCCCCCCGCAGTACTCGGCCAAGAAGGTGAGTGGGGAGAGGGCTTACGTCCGCGCGAGGGAAGGGCTCGAGGTCGAGCTCGAGGCCTGCACGGTGACGGTGATGTCGTTGCAGTTGACCTCGGCGGCGCTGCCCTCCGTCACGTTTACCGTCCGATGCTCGAGCGGGACCTACATTCGAGCCCTGGCCCGCGACCTCGGGGAAGTGCTGGGCGTAGGCGCCCACCTTACGGGTCTGCGTCGGACGGCGATCGGCGACTGGAACGTCCAGGACGCGGTACCGTTCGCCGACCTGTCGGATCTCCCGTCGGTCGCGAGGGCCGCCGTGGCACCCCTGGCTGCGCTCACGCACATGCCGACCATGGACGTCGACGACGAGCAAGCGGGTCGTCTCGCGCTGGGGCAGGCGGTGGCTGTCCCGGACCAGGCAGCGAAGGGGGCCGTTGCCGTCGCTCACGCCGGCGCGCTGGTTGCGATCGGAGAGGCCGACGAGGGATTCCTCCGACCCCGAAAGGTCTTCTCCGCATGACGAGCGCCGTGAGGTGGGCGTATCCGTCGGGCATCCCCAGCGACAGAGGTACGGTTGCCACGGTGGGGACCTTCGACGGCGTGCACCTCGGCCATTGGTCAGTGCTCGAGGAGATCAAGCGAAGGGCTGCGGAGACCGGACGACGCAGCGTGTTGGTCACGTTCGACCCCCACCCGCTCCGGATCGTGAGACCCGAGCACGCCCCTCCATTGTTGACGACTCCGGTGGAGAAGAAGGAGATCTTGGCCGAGAGCGGACTCGACTATGCGGTCTTTCTCTCCTTCACCAGCGCCCTTTCGCGGTACGAGCCTCGGCGGTTCGTAGAAGAGATCCTGATCGCGCGTCTCGGTGTGGAGGAACTGGTCATTGGCTACGACCATGGTTTCGGGCGAGACCGGTCGGGTGACCCCGCCACACTTACCGCGATCGGCGCAGAGCTCGGCTTTGCGGTCGACGTCGTGCCGCCCGTAGAGGCCAACGCTGAGGCCGTGTCGTCCTCGCGCATTCGCGCCGCCATCGGCGCGGGCGACATGGGGGAAGCCCGCGCGTGCCTGGGGCGGCACTACTCGATCCGCGGCGTCGTGGTGCGAGGCGAGGGGCGAGGGCGGGGCCTGGGCTTCGCCACGGCCAACTTGAGAGTCGCCGAGCGGGACAAGCTGATCCCGCCGCAGGGCATCTACGCGGTAAGGGCCGTGCTGCGTAGCGGAACGTATCGAGGGGCACTCCACCTGGGCCCGCGGCCGACATTCAAGGGCTCCCCGCCCACGATCGAGCTGCACGTGCTCGACTTCGACGCTGATATATACGGGGAGGAGGTACGGGTCGATTTCGTGGAGTACCTCCGCGAGATCCGTCCGTTTGCCTCAGTCCAGGCGCTCATCGATCAGATGAGGGAAGACGTCGACGCGGCCCGCATAGCCGTAGACGCCCGAGGCGCCTTCACATAAACTTACAGGCTACAACGACATCGCTTCCCTTGCAGCGACTGACTCTCGCGGAGGCAAGACGCCAATATGGCGATAGTTAAGGACGAAATCATCAAGAAGTACCAGCTCCACGACACCGATCGTGGTAGCGCCCCTGTCCAGGTCGCGATCCTCACGGGTCGTATCAATGACCTCCGGACCCATTTCGACGCCCACAAGAAAGATCATCACAGTCGTCGTGGTCTTCTCAAGATGGTCGGGCGCCGTCGTCGCCTTCTAGAGTATCTGAAGCGGACGGACGTCGAGCGGTACCGTGAGCTCATTGCCGATCTCGGACTTCGGCATTAGCGCCTGATAGACATCTGTCTCAGGTCGCTGAAAAAGCCCGGTGCTGTCGCCCACGAGGGGCGACTACCGGCAGGTTTCGGCCGAAGGCGTTCGTACGCCCCCGGTGGGAGACGGCCTACAACATTGCTGCAACATCGGGCTCGCGTGCCCCGCTCTC
This sequence comes from Gemmatimonadota bacterium, assembly GCA_029863645.1. GTDB lineage: Bacteria > Gemmatimonadota > Gemmatimonadetes > Longimicrobiales > Gaopeijiaceae > UBA2982. The sequence goes on along the minus strand of JAOTVA010000004.1, from coordinate 2,513 downwards.
CGAGCGGGGACGTCCCCGGGGCGGCGGTCGCTCTCTCCTCGGACACTACGACGCTTCGGCACCACAATCAGGCCGGCATTGGGCCGGCCGAGAAACGAAGTGAGTAGACTTACATGATTCAGAGATTGGAACGTCAGTTCGCCGGACGAACCCTGTCGCTCGAGGTCGGCCGCATGGCCAAACTCGCGCAGGGATCTTGCCTGGTTCAGTACGGGGACACCGTCATTCTGTGTGCCGTAACGGTACGCGACGACCCCACCCACCTCCCGTTCTTTCCGTTGACCATCGAGTACCGCGAGAAGAGCTACGCCGCTGGGAAGATCCCGGGCGGCTTCTTCAAGCGAGAGGGACGTCCGGGGGAGAAGGAGATCCTTTCCGCGAGGCAGATCGATCGGCCGATTCGGCCGCTCTTTCCGGAAGGATTCATGCACGAGACGCAGGTCGCGTGTTTCATTCTGTCGGCAGACCAAGAGAACGACGCTGATGTGTTGGCGCTCATTGGAGCCTCTGTCGCACTCAACATGTCGAAGGTGCCGTTCAACACCCCGGTCGCCTCGGTGCGGGTCGGGCGTATCAAGGACACGTGGCTCATCAACCCCACGTTCCAGCAGCTCGTGTATTCCGACGTCGACATCGTCGTCGCCGGATCTGCCGATGCGCTCACGATGGTCGAGGGCGCGTCGATCGAGGTGTCGGAGGAGGAGATCCTCGAGGGGCTCCAGGTCGCTCATGAGGCGATCAAGGAGCTCTGCGCGCTCCAGGCGGAGCTCATCAGCGGACTCACCGTGCCCGATATGGCTTGGAGCCCTGTCGAGCCCGACGCAGACTTGCGCGCCAAGGTTGAAGGCATGGCGGGCGTGAAGGTGGCCGAGGCGTTGAACCTCAGCGACAAGCAAGAGCGCAACCAAGCGATGGCGACCGTAACCGAGGACGTCATCGCCACCCTCATCGATGAGGACGACGCGTACGCCGACCACAAGCGTGACATCGGCGAGATCCTGCGCTCCATAGAGAAGAAGACGATGCGCCGCCAGATTCTCGAGAAGGGCGAGCGCGCCGACGGCCGAGGCCTCGACGACATTCGGGCGATCACATCAGAGGTGGGCGTTCTACCGCGCACTCACGGCTCGGCGCTCTTCACACGGGGTCAGACGCAGGCGCTCGCCGTGGTAACCCTCGGCACGTCGCGGGACGAGCAGCGCATCGACTCGATCGACTCCCGCGAGGAAGTCACGAAGTCGTTCATGCTTCACTACAACTTCCCGCCGTTCTCGGTCGGTGAGGCGCGGCCGTTCCGGGGCACGTCACGTCGCGAGATCGGACACGGAAACCTTGCCGAGCGGGCCGTGCAGCCGATGCTGCCGGCTTATGACGAGTTCCCCTACACGATCCGCATCGTTTCCGACGTCCTCGAGTCCAACGGGTCGTCCTCGATGGCAACAGTGTGCGGGTCGTCGCTCGCGCTCATGGATGCGGGTGTGCCGATCAAGTCACCGATCGCCGGCGTTGCGATGGGGCTCATCAAGGAGGGTGACGACGTAGCCATCCTCACCGACATCCTCGGTCTCGAGGATGCACTGGGTGATATGGACTTCAAGGTTGCGGGTACCCGCGACGGTGTGACGTCCATCCAGATGGATATCAAGATCCAGGGCCTCAAGGTCGAGATCCTTCAGGAGGCGCTGCAGCGGGCCAAGAAGGGCCGCATCCATATCCTTGATCTCATGGATCAGGTGTTGTCCGAGCCGCGGACCGACCTTTCGCAGTACGCGCCGCGCATCGTGTCGATCCAGATCAACCCCGAGAAGATCGGTGAGATCATCGGCCCGAAGGGCAAGACGATCCGCGCCATTCAGGAGGAGTCAGGCGCGCAGATCGACATCGACGACTCGGGCCTGGTGAAGATCGCCGCCGTATCGGGCGAGGCGGGCCTAAGGGCGCGCGAGATGATCGAAGCGATCGTGAAGGATCCCGAGGTGGGCCGCATCTACGAGGGTCCGGTCAAGAACGTGACGACCTTCGGTGCCTTCATCGAGATCATGCCTGGCACGGAAGGTCTGTGCCACATCTCCGAGCTACAGGAAGCGCGCACGGAGAGGACAGAAGATGTCCTCAACAAGGGCGACATCACCAAGGTGAAGCTGCTGTCGATCGACGAAAAGGGACGCCTGAGACTGTCACGGAAGGCGGCTCTGGCTGAAGAGGCGGCGGCGTCTGCGGACGGTGCCGCCGAGTAGCGACCCAACGGTGGTGAAGTGATTCGCATCAGGAGCTCTGAGCCGGACCAGGACGCGATGTCACGGTCGGTGCTTGCTAGCGGTATCGAAGTGCTCAGCGAGCACATTCCGGGCGTGCGGTCCGCCGCGGTTGGCGTCTGGGTCCGTCAGGGCTCCGTCCATGAGGCTGAGGACGACTCGGGCGTCAGCCACATGCTGGAGCACATGGTCTTCAAGGGCACGGACCGGCGCACCAGCGTCGAGATCGCCGTGGCCCTCGAAGGCCTAGGCGGTTCG
>JAOTVA010000160.1 GCA_029863645.1 Gemmatimonadota bacterium | reverse complement strand
CCGGAATCGCCGGATAGGGCGCGAAGTTGACCACGCCGAAGCCGAACTCGTCGAGCGGACGGTTGATGATCAACTGGAACAGCACCGCGTACGCCACGCCTCCGAGCAGGAACCAGCGGAGCTTTCCGGGGCCCGTGAGTCGACTCCAGAAGCCTTCCCGGAAGGTGCCCTTCGCTTTGCTCGTCCGCATGAACGCGTAGACCATGACGATGTACTGCACGCCGTGCATGAGCCTGTGCGCCACGGCGTAGAGCAGGATCGAGTTCGTATGCCAGGCGACGAAGTACCAGAGGAAGTAGCTCGCCCCGATGAAGGCATACTTGATCGGGTTGATCACCGCCCCTTCGCGGACCGTCCGCCACAGGTGGAATCCGTAGAAGACCAGGTAGCCGACCAGTATGAACTGGCTGACCAAGAGCAGCCCGTTGATCACATCTGCCGACAGCGGCACGCGCATGCGGTGAAGCTCCCGGATCCACAAGAACCTGAACATCGGCGCGTTCAGGAACATGTACGCGTACAACACGCAGTGGAGTCCCAGGTCGACTCGGCGCGTGTGCTTCAACCCGGCGCCGGCCTTGAAGTCGTAGATCCGCGCCAGGCCGTGCTGCTGCATGACGCTGTGTTGGTGATCCCAAGCGGTGACGAGCAGCAGCAGGGTGATCGGGGCGTACTGCAGGCCGAGGACCGTGAACGTCACGATCGCGATCGGGCCGACGATCAAACGGTCCTTGAAGCGCTCCCAGACGTCGGGCATCCCATAGGAACGCACCCAGCCCGCGTAATGGTGGGGAATCGTGATCCACAGGTTGATCGATGCGACCGCTACGTACGGCAGCCAAGCCTGGAAGCCGAGCGCCATCGCCACCGCGAAGAACGGTAGCAAGAGGAACCAGACCAGGTCTTGGCGCGGATTGAGGATGTAGCCTGTCTTGAACATCGAATCAGTATCGCGACGTTGGGGTGGGCCGGCTCACGATCTCTAGTCCAAAAGCAGTTTCGGGGTCCGACCCGCCGGACCGTTCCGTTTCAACCACCGGCGAGTTACCCCAGGCGCAATGTCGGGTTCAGCGTGCATCGTCCGCATCAGAGACGCGACCGAATGCCTTGAGCACTTCACGCGTCAGGTCCCACCGGTCGAAGCCCTGCCGACCGTAGTCCAGGCCCCGACGGACGATCACCAGATCGTGCGAAGGAACCACGACCACGTACTGGCCTCGGTTGCCGGCGGTCGAATACGCGTCGGTCGGAACGTCGTCCCGACCGTCGGGCACCAACCACCACTGTCCGCCGTACTGGTTCCCGATGGCGGCAGTGGCCGGTGCGGGCGTACGGACGAAATCGATCCACTCCTCTGAAATCAGACGCTCGCCGTTCCACACGCCGCCGTTCAGGTACAGGAGGCCGAAGCGCGCGAGGTCCCTCGCATTCGTGTAGACCTGGCTACTGAGGATGAAGTCGCCGAACCGGTCCACGCTGGGCAGGGTGTTGCGCATGCCGATCCTGTCGAAGAGGCGACGGCGCGGGAACTCCAGGTACGCACGGTCGTCGCCGAGCGCCCGTTTGAGCGCGTACACCCCGAGCAGGGTGTCGTAATTCTCGTAGTCCCAATAGGTGCCCGGCTCTCGGAAAAGGGCCCGACTCAAGGCACCGTTCACCGAGCTCGCACCCGCCCAATACGAGAGGCCCGAGCCTGTCGCGTACTCGAGGCCGCCGTTGTCGATCGACTCGAGACCGCTCGACATGTTGAGGACGTGTCGTAGCGTGATGCGGTCGCGGGGGTCCGTTTCCGGTGAGCGTGCCTCGGGAAGCCAATCGAAGCCGAGCGGCTCGTCGAGAGAAAGCCGCCCCTCGTCGACCATCATCCCGATCAGGGTGACGGCGATGCTCTTCGCCGTCGACCACGTACGCGTCTTCGTCGTCATCTCCACGCCCGGCGCATAGCGCTCGTGGAGGATCTTGCCGTCGTGGACGACCATGAGGCTGAGCGTGACCTGCTCGGGTGACTCCCGATCGAAAGCCCAATCCGAGGCGGCTTCGAGCGCGGCCGCATCGACCCCGCTCGGCAGCGACCAATCCTCCACGAGGTCACCATCGGGCCAGGCGACCGTCGCGGCGTCGCCCGGCGGCGGCGGCATCCGCAGTTCGGGCAGATCTGCGATGTCCTCGAACGTTTGGTCAGGCGACAGGACAATGCATCCGATCCCCTCGCGGTAGGCGGCCCTCATCGTCGGCGTACCGCCTGCGGCCCCGATCGCGACCGCCCTCCGGTCCCAGTCGACCGCGTAGTCGCCCCCACTCGGCGAACCGACGGGTGCCGGTAGGAAAGCCAATTCTTGTGCGTAGACCTGTTCGAGCGAACGCTCGCCCGTGAAGAGCCCGTTGCACATCAGTACGGCCTGTTGGCCGTAGCGGATCATCTCACGCTGGGGGCGCCAATAGTCGTACGCCTCCTCCTGTTGGGCCGGGACCGGCTGAGCGAAGAGGGCGAACGCGGCGACGAGGAGGGTTGTGCGGTTCATGCGATGTCCTCTGGGTACGGGCACTCCGAAGAGTGAAAAAGCTACGGGACGAGCGTCTCGGCGGCCATCGGCCACCCCGAGGCTTCCGCGCTCAGCCCTCGCCCCGAATGGCGACGGCAAGGATCAAATCGCTGAGCCGGACCAGATCCCGCAGATCGAGAACCTCGCCGGGCGAGTGGCTGTAGCGGCCTGGCCAAGACAGGCCTTGATTCGGCGCGCCCCAGAAGGTGAAGCGCGTGCCGTCCGTCCCGCCCTGCGTCAAGCCCATCTGAAGGGGGATGCCCGCGTCTTCGGCCGCCGCGAGGACCCTCGCTCGCTCTCGATCCGGCGAAACGCCGGAGTTCTCCGTCGCGCGAAGCACGGGCCCCGCGCCGAGCGGCGCGTACGCGAAGTGGGGCGACTCGAGAGGCGTGTCCGATGAGACGAAGGTGTCCACCGAATAGATGCGTCGGGTCGATTTGCCGAAGCGAAGCGCCATCGCCCCCGCACCGAGCAGGCCACCCTCTTCGTGCACGGACCAGGCGAAGATCACCTTGGACTGCAACGCGTTTGGATCGAGGCGACGGATCGCCATCAGGAGCGCCGCGGTACCTGCGCGATCGTCCAGCGCGCGGGCGACGAATCGGCTGTTGCCCATCCGCAGGCCCACCTTGTGGCTCGTCACCGCCATGCCGGGTCGAACACCGACGGCCTCCAGGCCGGCGCGGTCGAGACCGAACCAAGCCCGTTCGGGTGGCGGTGACTTCTGGTCGGCCTGGTCGCGCGTAAGGAAGACGCCCCGAAGCGGTGCCCGAGGGGCCGCCGCCGTGAGCGAGCCTCGCTTCCAGCTCGGGTCCGTGTCCGTTCCGCTCCCGCTCCGCGTGCTCGGAGCCCCGACCGGATCGAAGTGGAGGAGCGCCGTCTGGCCCTCCCACGCGGAGGAAACGGCGCCTCCGAGACGGTCCAGAGACACGATCCCGTCGGGCGAGATGGACTCGACCTCGTATCCGACCTCGTCCATGTGAGCCATGAAGACCGTCGTATCCCGATCGGGACCCGCCGCCACCCAGATATTGCCTATGTCATCGACGACGGCCCGCTCGCGGGCCCAATCGGGCAGCGACTCGAGCACGTACCGGCGCACCGACCACTCGTGCCCTGGCACGCCGTATCGCTCGACCAGGTCCGTCAGGACCCCGCCCATGTTCGCGACACTCGGGTCGAAATGTCCCCGCCGCAGCTCCGCCCGCGGCGGCGCGCGCACCCAGCGTACGTCTCCGTCCACGTCGACGCCCGAAGCTTCGGCCGCCCAAGACAGCATGCGACCGATCTCGTCGCTCGAGACGAGCTCCATGTGCGCGCCGGGCGAGCGGACCTGCGGAGCGTACCAATGGATGGGGCCGCCCCCGGAGGCCTCGAGCACGGGGAGGAGGCCCCGGAGCGCCGTTGCCCCTGAGGGACCGGCCCCCTCCAGCCCGGTCATCGACATGACCGCCGCCCTCTGATCCCTGCCGGGAGCCAGCACGGTCAACTCGTCGAAAGCTCCGCCGCGCGCGATGTACGAGGAGAGCCCGACCCACCCGAACCCCTCTTGCGCGCTCATCACGAAATGGGTCTCGCCCGCGGAGGCCGCGCCTCCATCGGCGATCGCCGCGAGCGTAGCGACCACCGCGCACCCCGCCCTTCGGCCCGCCTCGGGTCCCGCGACCGCGCCCTCGAGCGTCCACACCGGCAGGTGCCGGACGATCGGGTCGAGCAGCCCGATGCCGAGTGCGCGGACTTCCGTAGGTGACGAAGCACCTACATCCACCCAGAGGTCGTCGGCGCCCACGACGTCCGTCTCGTCACGGTGCTGCGCGGCGAAGTGCCCGTTGCTGCGCGCCACGACGCCAGTGACCGGGCCGCTCGGGGTGAGCACGCGCACCTGCTGCGCTTCGAAGGCCTGATCCCAAAGTGGGTGCGTCGAGCCCCGACCGATGCGGTGCACCCTCAGGTACCCGTCATCCGTAATCTGGCTCGCCGAGAGCGCGGGCCGATCGAGTGCGCACGCCACGACCCGGCGCGGCGATCCGGATCCGACCGTCCGCACCACGTTGCCCCAGTGGTCCGACGACCATCCCGGCATCGCGTCGGCGAGTCGCCCGGTCAGCCGCGTCTCGTACCCCGTGGCGACGTCGGGGCCGAGCCAGGACGCAGCGGCCTCGAGGTCGACCCGCGACTGCGCCTCGAGCAGGCCCGGGATGCCGATACCGATCGAGGAGAGGAGGAGCCCGAAGACGAACGGCGCCGCACCCCGTCTGGGATGCGGCGCCCAAGCCGCGCGTTCGCGCGATGCCGTCATGTACGCCTGCCTCGGCTCAGTGGATCCGCCGGTACGTGGCGTGGCTCACGCCGGTGATCTTCCCGTTGGCGTCCATGCGCACGTATTCGTTCTCGATGACGTTTCCGTCCTCGGAGAGCGTGTTGATGATGACCTGCGTGACACGACCGTTGCGCATGTTCGTGATCCGCGTGCTTCGCTCGTCGACCCATTCGACGGCGGTCTCGGAACCCTCCTGACCCCAGACCGCTCGCGGGGTACCGTCGAACAGCGTGTTGTAGCCCCACTCGCTGTCCTGACCATTCGCGTTGGTCGACGCAACCGTGATGCTCATCCCGCCGTCTCCCCACGGTTCGTACGTCATGATGTTCACGTAGGGGGGCGGTCGGTCGGAATCCATCTTCCACTGGCCGAAACGCTCGCCCGGATCACCCTGGGCCGTGAGGTCGGCGGCTGCGGAGATCGCCACGGCGAGCGAAGCGAACGCGACAACGAGCTTACGGTGCGACATTACGGTACGACTCCGGTGTTGAGTTGATCTCGACGGGTGCGACGTCCCGGCGATAATGCGTTCGGTTTGCCTCAGCGACCCGGACCCGTTTTGGCCAAAGCGGCGCCCGCTTTCGTGAAGATCTGGACCACGCCGTTCTCCGCTTCACCCCCGAAGAGCTTCACGGCCGCTTCACCTTTCAGGATCTCGACGCGGTCGATGGCGTCCGACGGCAGGTTCGGGATTCCCCCCTCCACCCGGACTCCGTCGACATAGACGAGGGGCTCGGTGCTCACCGAGCGCAGGCGAATCGTCGACGGTTCGCCACTCTCCACGATATCGATGCGCTCGCCCACGACGGGAGCCTCCCCAACCGGGGACGCGATGATCGTGATCCCCGCTCGCGGGGCCTCGATCCGTTCCATGTGCTCGGGGCCCACTCGCGCGATCCACTCGTTACGGTCCACGTGCCTGACGTGATCCACGCCTTCGTAGGTGACGGTCACGAACGAATCGAACCCCATGACACCGAGAGCCGCCGCGCCGACGAGAGCGCCGAAGGCGATACCCATCACCGGGGCAAGATCATCACGAGAGAGCTTCATCCCTTCCTCCAATTCACGGATCTCTCGCCAACATACGTCGAAAACCGGTAAGCGTCACGGGCCTCGGGTGATCGGAGACGGGTCGGATGGACAGACCCATCGCCGGTCGATCAGCGTATCACGCGAAACTCGATCGGGAAGGAAACCCACACAGGGACGCGGGCATCACGGTTGAGCGCCGGCGAGAAGCGGTAGAGGTTCGCGACGTTGATCGCCGCCTGATCCAAAGACTCGTATCCGGAACTCCGGTTCACACGCGTCGTCTGCACGATCCCGTTCTCGTCGATGAAGAAGTAGACCTGCACCAGACCACCGATTCCCGACTGCCTGAGTAGCGGAGGATAGCTCTCCAGCATCGCCTTCACGATCTCCTCGCGGTTGAGGATCCGTGGAGCCACGGTGAACGGCGTAAAGGTCGGGTGCGCCGCGATATCCGTCGCCTCCTCGCTGACCTCCGATGGCGGCGGCGGGAGATGTTCGACCGGATTGTCCTCGAAGGTCGTGGGGGCGATCGTGATGTCCTCGTCGACATCGGCGGTCGCGATTATGGGCGTTGCGGGACGCGCGATCGCCTCCGGAGGCGGCGGTACCTCGACCGTAGGGGGCAGGTCGATGGCGGTGAACTCCGTGGCCGCGAACGAGAAGTCCTCGGTCGCCAATTCCGGCCAGAACGCGAAGGCGAGGAAGTGCAGCCCGGTCGCGAGAATCATCGAACTCCAGAAGACGGACCGGGACCTGCGCTTGAGTCTGGCGTACTCACCATCCGCGTAGCCGGTCTGGGGCGTCGCCCTTTGGGCAGCCATGTCCTCCTCCTTTTCCTCTTCGCCGGACTCCTGTCGCAGGAGATCAGGGGATGTGCGCCACCACCACTCCAACGAGAAGTTGGCCAGCCGGCTGCATCAGGGATGTCGGGGATCGGTGGAGGCCCCTGTGGGGAATTTTCGGAGCTCGCGAACCAACCGGAGGCCTTGCCCGATCAGCCCGGGGAACAGCGCCAATGGAACGATCACGCCCCAGTCGGCCAGCCCCAGGGGGGTCGTCCCGAGGACCGAGGCCACCGGCGCCCAATAGACGGACACCAACTGC
>JAOTVA010000033.1 GCA_029863645.1 Gemmatimonadota bacterium | reverse complement strand
CCCAACTCCGAACTCCACTCGTCTTGAGAAGCATGGTTATAGCCCTGGGCTCGCCATGATGACGAAGTTGAGGTGGTCCCCGGACCAAACCTCGATCGACTCGCTCCGGTACTCCCCTCCCCCAACGAAGTTGACGTAGAAGGAAAAGCTCTCGCTCCTCCATTCCGTGCTGAAGGTGCGGGTCGTCTTTCCGGTGACCATGCCGAGCCGGTCCCTGACTCCGCTCCACATGCCGTAGACTGTTGCGTCCCGGAAGTCGTTGTTCTCGATGGTGACCATCACGGGTGCGTCGTATCCGGGCGCCCCCTCGTCGAAGGGGTCCGCCGAAGTCTGCGCGAGAGACGCACACGCGGTGAGGGCGAGAACACACCCCACTGCCCCGAAACCGATGAGGGTACGTGACGAGCTCATTCGGTCCTCCAGAGCTAAGCGGCAGCCAACAATCCGACCTTATTTGCGTACCCCAGACGGGACGGCAGGAGCCCTTCGGCCGCGCCGTGGTCCCTCGGCCTGCTCGGGCGTGCCCCCTCAAGTTGTGCGACGGCCAAGTAGAGCGCTATCCTGAGCGTCGCCCGGCTGGATCGGGAGGGTGATGGCCACCCAGGTCAGAGTGCCTGCGATGAGTGAACAAGGAACCGTCGGCCCGCGAGACCCCGCGACTCCGACTGCGAATCAGCGCCTACGGCGACGGTGGGATGCCCACGTGGGTTGGGCGACACTCACGGCGGCGGCCCTGCACGCATTGGCCTTCGCGTTCTCCCCCACTTGGACAGCCCGCGCGCTAGACGTCGCGGCCACCGGCTTCGAAGCTCAGGAGCTGATCCTACTCGGCCCCATGCAGGGCCTGCCCGTCCTTGCGTCGGAGCTTCGCCGACCGGTTCCGGCCACGCTGATCGAGACGGCTGGCAACGAAGAGTCAGGGGATGCCGGTCTCGGGGACGATTCAGGCGAAGCGGAGCGACTCGATCCTTGGGGAGAACTCAACCAGCGGCTGCGCCGCCGCGGACCGCTGGTGGCCTCTCTGGCCACATTAGCCGCCAATGCGGCGCCAGGGACCGTGGACGCCCAAGTGGGCAGGCCCTCCGACGCCGACGACGAGCCGGACATCGCAGTGGAGGAAACACTCCCCGATTTGGCCCTGCCCGAACCCGACTCCTTGAGCCTCGAGCGACTCGCGTCCGTGCGCCCCGAGCTGGCGGTCATGACGACCTCGGCCTGGGTCCTCATCCGCAACCAGATGGAGGTCGAGGCCTACCTGCGGCGCAGCTACAATGACGGCCTCCTCGACGAGTCGGTCGAGGGTTCGGTGAGTGTGACGCTGTGGATCGACCATCAGGGCTCCGTCGAATTCGCCGAGGTGAGCGAGTCGAGTGGCCGTCCCGATCTCGACGAGTTCGCTCTCGCGCTGTTCAACGAAGTCGCTGACTTCCGGGCCGCCCGAGAGCGCGGCACGACCGTCTCCAGGTCGGTCACGTTCTCGCTCAACTTCCCTTGGTAGCGGAATGGTACGGAGGGCGGTCGGCTTCGTAGCAGTTGTTTCCCTTCTCGCGGGGTGTGGCTCCAGCACGGTCCCGGTGGGCCCGGTGGTCTCCCCCACTGGGATCGCCTACGCGCCAGGCACACCTCCGGTCGCCACGTCGCGCTCTCAGACCGCCACGCTTTATTTGCGTCAGGACCGGCTCGATCGCGCGCTGGACCTGCTCATCGAGGGCATGGGCGAGGATCCCGGCAACCCCATCCACTTCTATCTGGCGGGTGTGGTCTACGCGCGGCTAGGCGACTACCGCGACGCACACGCCATGTTCACCGAGGCCCAACGCATCTATCCGGCCTACGAGCTTCAGACCGAGCTCGAGCGGGAGGCGGCCTGGGGGCAGGCGTTCAACGAGGGACTCGAAGCCTACAGTAGTGGAGACGTCGAGAGCGCCATCGACGTGTGGAGCGCAGCGACACTCCTCTTCGACCTGCGTCCCGAGGCACACCGAAACCTCGCGAGCCTTCTCTCGAGCGAACTCCGCTACGCCGAGGCGATCTCGGTCTTCCGCTCGGCCCTCGAAGGGCTCGCGAAGCGCCCAGCCACTAGAGAGATCGGCCCGGAAGAGGCGCTGATCCGCGCGGAAGCCAGCGCAGAGATCGAGGCGAGTCTTACGGAGCTCCTGGTCGCAACGGAGCGCTTCGCTGAGGCCGAGCCTCTTCTGCGGCAGCAGCTCGCGCGCGAGCCCGGCAGCGTGCAGGTGCGCGCCGACCTGGCCGCGGCACTGAGTGGACAGGGGCGCGTCGCCGAAGCCGACGCGATGTATGCCACCATCTTGTCCCGGACGGACCTCGACGCCGAGCAACTCTACAACGTCGGCGTCGCGCTCTTCCGGTCGACGAACTTCGCGCAGGCCGCCGAAGCGTTCCGGCAGATGACCGAGCTGACGCCCCGATCGCGCGACGCGTGGTTCAACTACGCGAATGCGCTTTTTGCCGCCGAAGACTGGCCTGCGCTGGCAGCCGCGGGGGGCCGGCTGGTGGAACTCGATCCGCTCGGCGAGACCTCGCGGCTCATCACGGCGCGGGCGCAGCTCGAGGCAGGTGATCGCGACGGTGCGCTCCGCACCCTGGACGCCATCGATCAGGCGCCCATCTACGTGGACGGACTGCAACTGCAGCGCGCTGGCGGGATCACCACGATCGTGGGGCGCGTGTCGGGAAACGCGGCGGAGCCGGACAGTCCGGTCCACCTCCGGTTCTCCTTCTACGACGACTCCGGCTCGCTGCTGGGACACACCACACTCATGGTGCCGGCTCCCTCACCCGACGACACGCACGAACTCGAGCTCGAGTTCGCCCTGCCCGCGGCGGGTTACTGGTACGAGCTGATTTCCTGAGCCGGGAACCACGCCCGCCCCGCGATCCATTAGAAGGCCATGCGAACCCTGCAGCTGGCCCTCGTCCTGGTCGGCCTGGCGGCCTGCCACGTAGAAAGCCCCATCAACCTCCAAGACCCGGGGGAGGGCACACGCTACGACAGCTGCGACCTGAACATCGACTTCCTGATTGTCGCGACCGCCCGGGACGGCGTCCAAGCGCTCGACGACGCCCGCTGGGTCGACGTCAGCGAGGCTGAGGTGCCCGGCTATCTGAACCCCGACACGCGGGTCATCGGGGTGCAGACCTTCGGTCAGAGCTATGCGATCCCGCTCAACCTCCTCTGGTATCACGAGATCGTGAACCTCAGCCCCGGGGGCCCCCTGGGACCCCAGATCGCGATTACCTACTGCCCGCTCACCGGCTCCTCGCTCGTGTTCGATCGCACCGCCATCGGCGGGGCGCGCCTCGGAGTCTCTGGACTCCTCTTCATGAACAACCTCGTCCTGTTCGACCGCTCGACGGGGGAGTCGCTCTGGCCGCAGATGTTGGCCGAAGCCCGCTGCGGCGTCCAAACCGGCACCCGGCTCGGCCAACACCCTTTCGTCGAGATGCAGTGGTCCGAGTGGCTCAGCCTCCATCCTGACACCCGTGTATTGGACGGTGACCAGGGTTACGACCCCATCCGGTTCGACTATCTGCTCTATCCCTACGGGGTGTACCGGGAGACGGAAGCCTTCTGGCGGGCCGCTACGACCATGCCCCCGCTCGATCGCCGGCGGTTTTCCAAAGAGCGCGTCGTGGGTGTGCCCTCGAGCACGGCCGGCCAGACGATCGCCTTTCCGTTCGGCGCGCTCACCGACCTCGACGGGACCTACCAGGCCGTCGACTTCGCCTTAGAGGGCGCGCCGGCCCTCGTGCTCTGGAGCGACGACGCCCAAGGCGGCTACGCTTACCGGCCGGAGACGGAGGACGGCACTCCGGTCACGCTCCTGTCCACCACCTCCGGCTTCGAGGACGTGGAGACGGGCAGCACCTGGACCGTCGAAGGCGAGGCGGTGGCCGGCCCCATGGCGGGCGCCCGGCTCGTCGCGCTCGAGCGTACGCACACGGCCTTCTGGGGCGCCTGGGCGGCCTTCAACCCGGACACACGGCTCTGGGAGTAAGGGGCTAGCCAGCCAACGAAACAGGGCCCGGGGGCTGCTGCCCCCGGGCCCTGCAAAGCCTCCGGCTACGATGCGTGGAGGATCAGGCGATGAACGGTGCCTCGTCCGCCGCGCAGAGCGTGCCGCGCGCAGCGAGCCGTCCCAGCGGCTCGAAGTTCGGGTTCAGCTCGTACTCGTCGTTCGGGAAGTGCAACCGAACACCACCACCGTACGAGTAACCCTGGAAGGGCGTGGATCCCTGGCTTCTCGGGAAGAACGCCAGATCGGTGTTGTTGATCTTCCAGGCCCAGAACCGGCCGGCCTCGGCATACAGCACCCTGCGGGCCTCCTCGAAGACGACCTCACGCATGGTCGACGTATACGTCCCGCCTTCCAGCGCGGTGCGGTACGTGCCCGTGATGTTGCGCACGCCTGCGGCGGTTCGTACCTCGTTGATGAGGTCGATGGACGCCGACGCGGTACCGCTGACCGCTTCTTGGAGCGCCTCGATCAGACGCATCTCCGCCCAGTTCACCAACGGGATGTCCTGATCGTCCGTCACGTACTTGGTCGGAACCTCGCGGGGCTCCGGTCCCTGGATGGGCTGGATTTCGTGCGGGACCCGCGTATCGGAGTCGGCCGCGCTAAAGCCCGCAAGCGGGATCGGGTTGTCGCTCGCGTCCCGGTTCTCCTCGGCCCAGCGGACCGGGAGGTTGTTCGCGTCGAGTGTCTCGCCCAACGGGCCGAACCCGAGGAACACGTAGCCCGTGAACGGCACCGGGTTGGCATAGTCCACGCCCGTCGCAGGATTCACGCGGTTAGCCGCGACCCACCAGTCGACCGGTCCAACCATGCCGGAGAAGCCGCCGGCGGCCGTGTACTTGTTCCGCCGCTGCTCACCCGCCTCACGCGTGACCCATGCCGTGAAGCCGTTAGGCACGGCAGCGGCCTCGGCCGCCGCGAGCGCCAGGTTTCCTTGTGCGTACAGGATCTGAGCGCGCAGCCCCGTCGCCGTCGACAAAGCGCTAGTCGCGGCCGAATTCGGCAGCGCGAAGTCACCGCCCGCGGCTGCGACATGACCGGGGATCCGGTCGACCCATGTCAGCGCATCGGTAAGGAAGTCCGTTGGATCCATCGGCATGCTGCCGTCCAGCGCACCTTCGCAGTAGAATTGCCCGAAGTGCAGCAGGCTGGCCGTCATGTACGTCGCGCCGATGGCCTGCAGCCGCGACCCTTCCGTACCCAGCACAAACTCGCCGCTCGCGATCTTGTCGTAGACGCCAGTGCCAGCAGCATTCGAGTTCAGCGCACGGGCGCCCATCATCTGGTCGAAGAAGGACACGTCCGGTCCAGATTGGTCGCACACGCCCCCCGGCGGGTCCGCCCGGTACACGTGCGCCCCGCCCGCCACACCGGCGATCGACTCGAACACGTCTTCGTGCCCGAGCGCGATCCATCCAAAGGTCGAGATACCACACTCGAAGAGCGCCTGAATCGAAGCGACTTGAGTCGAGGCCGTACTCGCTCCCTGCAACGCGTCGTCCGTGAGTAGGTAGTCGATATCGGCCTCGAGCAGGCCGTCGCAGGCAGCCAGAACGCCGACCGCCGTGGCGAGGAGCAGGGCCTGTCCGGCCCTCCCGCCCCACCGCTCAGTTCGTCTTGTCTTTCTCATAACCTGTGCCGTTCCTATCAAGAGTCTGTGGGCTAGCGAACGGGATCAGAAGGTGACCCGCATTGTCACGCTCAGATTCGTGAGCGGCGGTGTTTCCCAGAAGTTGCCCGTACCATCCAACGTCGGCGTCCCGTACTCGGGGTCGGTGACCCTGGCGCCGTAGATCTCCTGCTGGGCAACCCAAATCGTCCACAGATTGCGGGCCGAGACCGCCAAGGAAGCCCGCGACACGGGCAGGTTACCGATGATCGACTCCGGCAGGTTGTACCGCAGCCCCACCTCGCGAAGCTTCCAGAAGTCCGCGTCGTAGATCTCGCGCTTGGTATCGTCGCCGACCTGGTCGCCGTACACCCACGCCGGATCGTTCTCGAGACGAGACACCTGGCTGTTGTTGTAGATGTGGCCCCACTCCTTGTCGTTCGCCTGGCCGTAGCGGCCGTACTGGCCCTCTGCCATCGCGAAGATCTGGAGCGCGTTGTCGAGCATGGTGATACGCGGCGCCACGCGCCATGTGTGCGTAGCGAACCCACGCCCGATCATGATGTTCTGGTTCGCGATCGTCTGGCACGGCGCTAACGCGCCGCCGGCATGGTAGCCGTACTGGTCATCGTCCACGGCGCGCGTGCCCGAATCGCACATCGCGCTGATGGCCTGACCGAACGCGTTGGAACGGTCGCCCGCGGGATCGAAGACCGCGCTTACCACGTAGTCGTCCGTCCCGATGTTCGGGTACGGATACCCGATCGCTATGCCGGCCGTCGCTCCGAACTCGCCCAGATCCCTGATTTCGTTGTTCGTGTAGTCGCCGGCCAGGTCGAGGTCGAACGCGAACAGATCGCCGTCGTACAGCCGTGAGCTCAACTGAGCCTCCCAGCCCCACGCGTCGATCGTGCCCAGGTTGCGATCGACCGAGCCCGGGAACCCGAAGCTCGCCGGAATGGCCACGCCGAGCAGCGCGTCCTTGTCCGTACGATCGAAGTACGTGAACTCACCCGAGATGCGGTCGTTCAACAGGGCGACGTCGAAGCCCAACTCGAGCTCCGTGCTCACCTCAGGCTGGACCGCCGGGTTGCCCGGAGCCTGCGGACGAATAGCCGGCGCCCCACCAGGGCCCGGCACCGCGGCGTACGTGCTGAAACCTGCGAGGGCGTCGGGCTGACGGCCCGCCTTGCCCCACGCGCCACGAACACGCAGCGAGCTGACGAGGTCGAAGTCCCAGAAGCCCTCCTCGGACACGACCCACGTGCCCGAGACCTTCGGGTACTTCTGCGCCGGGGCCTCGGTACCGAACGTCGAGTTGTCGTCGAACCGGATCGCAGCTGTAACGAAGATCCGGTCGGCGTACCCGATTTCCTCCTGGAGGTAGAAGCCGAGCGACTTGTTGTCGATCAGTGAATAGCTCGTCGTGATGCGCGACTGTGCGATCTGGTTGATCGTCCGCGACAGCGTCGACGCGAAGCCCTGACCAGCGTTCGAGAAGTTCTCGGACTCGCGGACGAAGTACTGCGCACCGAACGACGTGTTGAAGCCCCACGTGTCGTTCACATCGGTATTCAGTGTCGCCGCGTAATCGAAGCTCAGGTTCGTGGTGATCGGGCGCGAATAAGTCATCTCGCCGTCGACCGTCTCCGGTACGTACACCGGGTTCCACGACGACGTGAACGCCGTCAGATTCGCCGGCACGACCCCATCTTCTTTGGGGAAGTAGTTCACATTGACGTCCCAGCCCTTGTCGATTCCCGCGACGAGGCGCTGCGTCAAATCGAACGTCAATCCGCCGAGGTCGAACGAAGGCGTCGTGACGTTCAACGTCGCCGAGCCGGTGAAGCGCGAGTAATCCCGCGTCGCCTCGACTTCGGACACATCAGTCGGCAGATGCTCCTGGAAGCCACCCAAGCGTGGGTTGGAGCTCGGATCGCTGAACGGCGTGATCCGGTCGAGATAGTATCCGTTCGACCACGCCAGATCCTGCCAGATGCCGCCGTCGCTCACCGTCGGCGCGGCGAACCGCGTATTCCCCTGCACGAAACCCGTCGACAGGTCGAGCGAGAAGTTTTCGTTGAAGAGCACGCTCGTGTTGCCACGGAGCCGGAAGGTCTCGTCCTTGTTGTACCAGACCATGCCCGCTTCGTCGTCGTAATTCGCCGAGAGGAAGTAGCGGATCGACGACACGCCGCCGCGAACGTCCAGGTTGTAGTTCTGGGCGTGGCCGTTCTGGTACAGATTCTCCGTCGGCCAGTCGAAGTAGCCCTCCTGGATGTAGCGGTTGCCCTCGTCGTACATGTTGTACGGAGCGAGGTCCGCCGCGGTCTGACAGTCCGTCGGGCCCGGGCTCGGATCCGACGGGCACGTCCACTGCTGACCCAGCGTCTCCGCCGGGTTTTGCATGTAGTTCACGCCCTGACGGACCGACAGATTGAACTCCGGCGCGCCTTCCTGGCCCTTCTTCGTGATGATCTGGATCACACCAGCCGACGCCTCGGTTCCATAGAGACTGGCCGCGGCAGGGCCCTTGATGATCTGGATGCTCTCGATGTCTTCGGGATTGAAGTCGTCGAGCACATTCACGTCGCCACCGCCGCCGGCAGCACTACCGATCGTCGGACCCGCGCCCGTGTCGTTGTTCACACGCACGCCGTCCACGTAGATGAGCGGATTCGCGCTGAGGTTGAAGCTCCCCGCGCCGCGAATCTTGATCGGCGAGCCAGTGCCCACATTCCCGCTCAGACGCGAGAACTGAACGCCGGTCGCGCGGCCCGAGAGCATGTCCTGGATGCCGGTGATCGCCACGCTCTGCGTCACATCAGACGCGGACACCGACGTCACCGTGTTTCCGATCGCGCGCCGCTGGGTACCTCCCGCGGTCCCGGTGATGACGATCTCGTTGAGCTGCAGCGCCTCTTCCGTGATTCGGAAATTCAGCGTCGCCGTCCCGCCCGCCGTCACCGCGATCTCCTGTGTCGCCTCTCGGTACCCGATCCGCTGCACGGTCAGAGTTCTCGTCCCCACTGGTACGTTCACCAGGAGATAAGACCCGTTCTGCTGCGTGAGTACGCCGAGGTCGAGCTCAGCGATGAAGACCTGGGCGGCCGCGATCGGGCCTCCGGTCGTTGCATCAGTGACCCGACCCACGATCGTGCCGGTCTGGGCTGCGAGTTGGGACGCAAAAAGCAGCGTCACGATCGCCAGCCCTCCCAACGCACGAGTCAAGCGCGAACTATCGAGCTTGTACATGCTTCCCCCTGTTTTGAGCCTCTTCAGCCCCGCCTCAACCTTCTGAATGCAGAAGGTGTCCGGCGCAGCTTGACGCACCATAGGATCCAGCTGCTAGGGATGCAAGTTTGCGCCAGCCCCTACGGCACGAGCCTCAGGGTATGAACCGCGTCCGCCTCAACGGCGGCGCGAGTGAACACGAAGGGGAAGTACTCGCCCTCATCCCATGCCTCCAAGAGATTTCCGTAGTAAGGGCTGCCAGGCTGGCCCGACTGGCCGGGCGCGTTGATGACACGCGATGCGTCCCAATTCGCGACATCGATGATCTGCTTGTACGTCCCTCCGTTGGACGACACGGTGCCCGCACCGCCCCTGCGTTCCACAGCAGGCAGGTCGTAGGCGTCCGACAGCGGGTGCTCGAAGGGAATGCGGTTGCTCCGTCCCCACCGCCACGCTGCGGCGTCGCTGCCCTGCTCGCGGCTCAAGCTGTCGACCGCGATGCGCAGTGCACTCGCGACTGCGCCCTGGGGCACATAGTCGGCGACGGATCCTTCCGGGTGCACACGCTCGAGCATCCGATTCCAAGTGAAGTAGAGCGCGGCCGCCGCGCTTTCCTCGGCGAAGACGTGGTCCCACTCCGAAAGGAGCCGGCGTGCACGCTCGACCTCGGGATCTTCCGAGCTCCATCCCAGGAAGAGGGGCGCAGCCTCGGCCGCCTCGCGATGATAGGCGTCGAGCTGGAGCCGGATGTTCGCCTCCATCGAGAAGCCCGAGCTGTCCGACAGAACGTCGTCCAGCCGCTCGAAGCGAGAATACGGCGGGACCTTGAACATGATCGGCGGCGCGAAGCCCTCCGGCTGGATGTTGTGGTTCGCCGTGGCGATCCAGCCGCGCGCCGGGTTGTACTCCTCCGGTAGGTCGTCACGGAAGCCGAGCCACTCGTACGCGCCGGTGCCCGGGACCGGTAGCCGGCCGTGCCAGCGGCCGCCGCGGTCGGGCGTCAGCGCGGCGGCCTTCCACGCGATGTTCCCGTCCACGTCCCCGCAGATCATGTTCTCGGAGGGAGCCTTCCAGTAGTCCATCACCTCGAGGAACTCGCCGCAGTCCCGGACCTGGTCGAGCCGCAGGGAGCCCATGTAGTGGGCCGTGCCGGGCTCGTCGAGCGCGGTCCTCAAGGCGTAGGCGTAGTTGTTCTCGGTGTCCTCGTACACGATGGGCCCGTGGCGGCTGTACTTGAGCTCGACCACGCGGGGCCCCTCGCCACGCACAAGGATGGTGTCGATGACGATCCGGAGGTCCTCCCACGCGCCCTGCCATTGGACCTGGTTCTGGTTCTCGGGGTTCACGCGCTCCTGGTACAGATCGTCCTGGTCGGTCCCGACGATCGTCAGGCCCCAGGCAACACGGTCGTTATGGCCGATCGCGACGCCCGGAAGAGACGGCTCACCGGAGCCGATGACGTTCCAGCCCGGCGCATTCAGGTGGACGATGTAGCGCAGCGATGGATTGGTCACCTGACGGTGGGGATCGTTGGCGAGAATCACCCCTCCGGTCGTCGTCATCCGAGGCGAGAGCACCCAGTTGTTGCTCCCCGGCTCCTCCCGGAACGCACGAGGTAGGTCCCCCATGGGGAGCTCGAGCAGTCCACCCAAGGAAAAGCGGGCTGCGACGCCCCCCTGAGACACAGCGCCGGACAGCTGATACTCCGGAAGCACGGGCGGACGCAGGATCTGGTCGAAGTCGCCGCGCAGCGCATCGGTGATCGCATCCGCGTGCTCGGCGATGGCTTCGATGTCGAGTCCGTCGGGAACCGTGAGCGGGACGTAGGGGTCGGGCGTACTGGCGCGATTCGCTGCCTCGGCACCCATCTCCACGACGTCCTTGGCGAGCTGGACCTCGGCCCTGGCTCTCGACGCAGCGCGCTGAACGAGGCGCAGGGCGGAGAGGTCGGCGGTCCACAGGTCGGGCCGGGTGCCGGTGATTTTGAACTCCACTGGCAGGTTGTCGCCCTGGTGCGAGACATAAGCATTCACGCCCGCAGCGAAGG
Organism: Gemmatimonadota bacterium; assembly: GCA_029863645.1. Lineage (GTDB taxonomy): Bacteria > Gemmatimonadota > Gemmatimonadetes > Longimicrobiales > Gaopeijiaceae > UBA2982. Next base: position 17,142 of record JAOTVA010000033.1, on the reverse strand, counting down.
CGGCAAAGATGCGCTCCGCTTCCGGGTGGTAGCTGTCTAAGTCCGCACCGCGTGATCCCCGGTACTTCATGAGGCGGTAGAGTCTGTCGGTGTGCACGCGCTCGGGTCCGACGATCTCAGATGCCCGGCCTTCTGCATACCGGCGCCACACATCCATCTCCCACAGCCGGTCCTGGGCGGCTACGAAGCCCTGGGCGAAGAACAGGTCTTCGGTATTGCCCGCGTAGATGTGGGCGATGCCTGCCGCATCACGAATGACCTCGACCTCACCTTGGAGCCCAGGGACGGAGATCTCCCCATCGATTTGCGAGAGGGCCGCGCGCGCCATGTCGTCGAGACGGATCAGCGGGTCCTGGGCGTCATCGCCGTCCCCGGCGCTGCACCCCACGAGAACGAGTGTGGCCAGAAGGAGGATACGCGCTTGCATGATCATCACTCCCTCCCCTCGACCTCGGCGATGAACGCCAGCGTGTGCTCCATCACCTCGGGGGTGACCGACATGTGCCCGCGATCCTCGTAGTGGACTAACCGGTGGTGCACACCGGCTGATGCGAGCGCCGCAGCCATGTCGACGGCCTGCTGAATGGGGACCGACCGGTCGTCGTCCGAATGCACGACCAGGATCGGCTTGGTCGCCGGCCCGATGTGGTGGATCGGCGACGCGAGGCGGCGCGCCTCGCGCACGTCACCTTCGATGGGCGTCCACAGGTCGCCCCACGAGAGCGTGTTCAGATCGTACGGCCCCGCTGCGCTGATGACCGCACGCACGTCGCTGCGCGCATCCTCCCAGCCGCCTACCCGCGGGTATGGCCCTTCTCCGAGGGTGGCTGCCAGCGCCACGAGATGTCCGCCCGAGGAGTTACCGATCAAGTAGATGCGGTTCTGGTCGATGCCGTACTCGTCCGCGTGCGCGTGCACCCACCGAATCGCCGTCTGCACGTCCTGATACGCCGCCGGAGCGGGCGAGGCGCCCACGAGGCGGTAGTCGATGGTCATGGCGAAGAAGCCCAAGCCCGCCCACTCGGCGACCTGCAGGCCCTCATCGTTCACGCGACTCCCCCCGCGCCAGCGCCCGCCGTGCACGTACATGATGACCGGCAGAGCCGACCCGTCGACCGGATACGCGATGTCGGCCAGGACGGCTGCCCCTTCTACGCGGCTGAAGATGACGTCCTCCTCGACCGTGATTGGCACCTGGGCACTGCCGATCGCGGGAAACGCGAGGGCTACTGATGTGAACGCCGTAATCAATCGTGACATGACAGCCCCTTGTCCGAGCTCCTGATCAGCGCAGCGAGCCTTATGGTCCGTGCCGGCGTCTCTCGCCGCAACCGTCCCGCCTTCCCGGCGCATTTGACGCGCATGGACCGGCCGGCTAATTCCCACGCCGTACACTAGGTCCACTACTGAAAGGAGGCGTCATGCGACGAGTCGCATGTGCTCTGGCAATTTCGCTCCTCGCACTGGCTAGCCCGTCCGAGGCCGCAGCCCAAGCGATGGACGTCGTGGAGCCGTACAAGGTCGGCACCTTCGAGATCGCCGGGGAGCCGACCGTCTCCCTGGTCCTGAGGGACCGTCTCATTGTCGGCATCGAGGCGGCCAACCGGGCGCTGGAGATGGATCCGACGTATGCAAGAATGCCGATGCCGGCCGATATGCTCGGGCTGATCGGCCAGTACGAGTACGGGCTCAAGTACCGCCTCTACGAGATCGTGAACGACCTCGTGGGCAACAATCGGCTCGCTGGAGCCGGCCGCGCCGCGTACGTCCACGACCTCGGAGACGTTCGCACCCTGGCCCCCATCCTGTATCCGGGGAAGGTGCTCAACGCGGCCGGTAACTTTTACAGCCACGTCGGCGAGGGCGGCGGCGCCGCGAATCAACAGGCCACCGCCGACGCCCGGCGCGAAAACCGCGGCGTTCCCTACTTGTTCCTGAAGCCCACTCGTGGTGCGATCGTCGGGAACGGGACACCCATCACGATCCCGTACGGCCGTGACCGAATCGACTGGGAGGTCGAGATCGGGACGGTCATCGGGCGCGCGGCGAAGTACGTCCAGTCTGCCGATGCCGAGGCCCACGTTTTCGGTTACATGGTCACCATCGACGTGTCCGACCGCGGTGGGCGCCCGCCCGGCAATCGCGACACCGGGGGCGATTGGTATGTGGGGAAGGGCCACGACACCTTCGCACCGCAGGGCCCGTGGATCGTGCCGAAGGAGTTCTATGGCAACCCGATGGAGAACCTCCGCCAGACGTTGACCGTCGACGGCCGGCTCCTGCAGGAGGCCCGGGCGGGGGACATGATCCATTCCCTCTGGGAGCTGATCGAGTACGCCTCGTCGATCAACACGCTCTATCCTGGCGACGTGGTCAACGGCGGCACCTCAGGCGGTACCGGCATGGGCGTCGTCCAGACCGGGACAGCCGAGTGGCTGCAAGCCGGCGACGTGATCGAGGCGACGGTGGACGGCATCGGCACACTGCGGATGCCAGTGGTCAGCGAGGACGCTCCTCCCGGGCCCGTCGGCGTACGGCTTCCGCCCGTGAACAGCTATCGCCCCATCAGCTGACCGGGCGCACCCTACTTCAGAGCCGGGGCCGGCCGAGCGAAGTACGTTAGTCGACATGCTTCCTCCCGGCCCCCGGTTCGCGCCGCTCCAGACGTACCGATACGTCACCCGCCCGGCCGACTATCTAGCGGAGCTGCGCGTGCGGTACGGCGACGTGGTCCTCATGCCTTCGCTGAACGGTCCAGTCGCGATCGTGTTCACGCCCGAGCTGGCCAAGACCGTGTTCTCTACGCCGCCCGACCATTACGACCCATTCGGCACCGATGCCATCGGTCCCCTCGTCGGTGCCGCGTCGCTCTTCACCACGAGCGGCGCGGCGCACCGCAGGGGTCGCAAGCTCCTGTCTCCCCCGTTCAACGGGGCGCGAATGAGGGCGTACGGGGGAGCCATTCAGGACGTCGCAGCCGGGGTGCTCTCGAAAGTGCATGCCGGGGATGACATCAGGGTCCTCGACCTTACGACGGAGATCTCGGTGGAGATCATCCTGCGCACGGTCTTCGGGGTCGCGGACGAACGGAGCGTGACACGAGGACGCCAGCTCCTGACCGGCGTGCTCGACTCGCTCAGTCCGGCTCTCTTCTTCACGAAGCGACTACAGACTCCTCTTTTCCCCCCCTACCGCCGGTTTCGCAGGGCCTTTAGGGCGTACAACGACTTCGTCGCCGATACGCTGGTCGACCGACGCCGCGGCGACGGGGCCGGCGAAGACGTCCTGTCCCTGCTCCTCGGCGCCCGCGACGAAGAGGGAAACGGCCTCGCGGATGCCGAAATCCAGAGCCATCTGCTGACGCTGCTCGTCGCCGGGCACGAGACCACGTCCATCGTGCTTGCTTGGGCGATCCACGAGCTGATGTCGCACCCTGATGCCCTCGCTGCGCTACGCGAAGAGGTGGCTGGGCTTGGTCCGGATCCCTCCCCCGAGGCGCTCACGAACCTTCCTTATATAGATGCGGTCGTGAAGGAGACTCAGCGGCGCCGCACCATTGTGACCGATGTGATCCGCAAGCTGGTCAAGCCGCTGGAGATCGGCGGGTTCCGCATTCCCCCGGGGCTTGGGGTCGCCGTCGGGGTGGTCGCGATCCACAACGATCCGGACCTCTTCCCCGAGCCGCACCAGTTCCGGCCCGAGCGGTTCCTCAACGGAGGTCATGGACCCTCGGAGCACATGCCGTTCGGCGGAGGTCATCGCCGCTGCATCGGGGCTGCGTTCAGCGACTACGAGTCTCGGATCGTCCTGGCGACGCTCATGCCGAGCCTCGACCTCGAACCACGGGGTCCGGTCGAAGTACCGGTGCGACGCAACGTCACGATGGGACCCAAGTTTGGCGTGCGGGCCTGGGTGGCTGCGAAGCGCTAGGCCCCTTCGGTGCTCCCGAGCGGATTCAGCGCGTAGGCCAAGCGCGATCCGATCTCGTACTGGGGAACGGCCCGTAGGTCGGGAGAAATCGACTCCAGCACCTCACGTAGCAGCTGCGTGCCGAAGGAGTAGCGTCTGCGCTCGGGCCCGTCGTGCCCCGCGTCACCCACCATGAACGGGGCTCGCGGCCGCACGCCACGGAGGCGCGCGTCGAGCCGCAAGTGTTTGGCGCGTTTCACGAGCTCCTTCATCACTCCCTCCTCATCCACGTCGAGCCAGTCCGGTACGATCGTGACCCTCCGCACCGCGGCGTCGTGGAGGAAGTATAGATCGAGGATGCCCCGTCGCTCGATCGCTGCGGCGATCGTGGGACCGTGCCCGCTCGCGACTGCCCGGTCGATGTCGACCGTCGTCCGCCTTGTACGGTCGTCGCCCGGAGGTCGACAATGGACACCCACGATTTCTGAATCGTACGGGATATCGATCACCGTATCCTGAACGGTCGCTCGCATGCCCGACGCGTCGAACGCCAGGGATGAGGCCAGGTCCGGCCAGGGCAAGTCACGAAGCGTCGCGCCCTGCAAGATCGACGCGTCGAACCCCACGGCCCGCAGTTGAGCCGTGAATCGGGTCGCCTTCTCTGCGTCCGATGCCAACATGACCTCGGGAGCGGCGAAGTTCGCCTTGAGGCGCGTACCGAACACGTCGAGGCCCAGTAGCGCCGCCGCGATGTCGATATCCACGTCGCGATGCGGCGGATCGGAGACGACGAGGGTCGGGATCTCCATTACGCGCTATGCATCCCGCCGGTCAATGAGTCGTGAAAGCCCGGGATCCATCCCCGGCGCCCCACAAGGTAGTAAAAGTGCTATCCGCAGAGCATCTGCAGAGGAAGGCGAGTGGCCGTGAAGGCCCCCGACACCACGCGTCCCCCTTCGAACACGAGGTACACCTGGCCGGCCAGCTCGTCCTCCGAGTCTTGGACCCGGTCGAACCGGACCCGTACGGTTGTCGCCGACCAGCAGTCGTCGAAGAACTCGCACCACCTCCCGTAACCAAGATCCGGCGCATCTCCCTCCCATTCGAAGGAGGCCCCTGCCAGCACAGCCGGCGGCCGGTAGGACGTGACTCGGACATTGGGCACGGTCTGCTCGAACGGGCTCTCGAGCTCTGTATGCGTCAGTAGGATCGTGAGCGCCGGCCCGTCCCAGGGCGCGCAGTCGTCATGGAAGTAGGCAAGCGGGTACCCGGTGGAACCGGAGCTCCAACCGTCCACGCCTGACGTGCACGCAATACAGAGGAAGGCGCACAGCACGGTCGAAGCGCTACGGATTGCTGTTGCTGCTGTAGGCATGTGGCCCACCTCCGTTCAGGAGACTCCCCACAACGCTCAGGGTCCTGCCTTGCTGACGTTTGGACTGTAGCGTGGTGCACACCACCTGGCCTACCCTCCGTATCACCGCGTAGCTTGGCGACTACACCAAACCGAGACCCTGGCCGGGAGATGGACGAATGCGTCGGACTCTGATCGCACTGTTTTTGGTGGCCCTGGCCAGCGCGTCGACCGCGGGCGATGCTGCTGCTCAGGCCGAGCGGTTCCTGGGCGCCTGGACCCTGGTTGAGTGGACGAACGTCAGGGACGGCGAGACGTTCTATCCGTACGGTGAGAACCCGGCGGGGCAGATCGTCTACACGCCCACGGGCCGCATGACCGCGGCGCTGATGAACCCGCGGCCTGGGGAAAACCCGCAGCAGTTCGTCGCCTATTGGGGGAGCTACACCGTGGACATGGCGGCGGGCACGGTCACGCACCACGTGGAGGGCTCTTTCTCGGCGGGAATGATGGGCACCGACCAAGTCCGATCGTTTCGCTTCGAGGGTGAGGACCGAATCGTGTTGTCGCCCGGAGGGCAGAGCGAACTCACCTGGGTGAAGGTGCGCTAGCTGTCGTTGAGGCGTCCACACCTCCTCGCGGCCGCCATCGTCGCACTCGCGTTCGCGCTACGAGCCCCCGGGCTCATGGAGTGGTGGCTCAATCCGGACGAGGGCATCTACTTCTCGGTCCTGACGCACGACCGCTTCGCTGACTTCTGGGCCGAGGCCCTCACGACCGCCCATCCTCCGCTCTATTTCCTGATCCTGAGAGCGATCGGGGTGCTTACCACCGAGGTCCTTTGGTTTCGTGCGGTCGCGCTCGTCAGCGGATGCGCCGCAGTCTACGTCTTCGTTCTGCTCGGTCGCGAGCTCGGTGGGCCCGGCTCTCGGGGCTGGGCGGTCGGCCTGCTGACTGGGCTGCTCCTGGCCGTGTCTCCACGCGCGATTATCCTCTCGCAGGTGATCCGTCCGTATATGCTGCTCATCCTGCTCCTCGCAGGATCACTGCTACTACTGCTCCGATACCTGCGAGCACCGTCCACACCGCGGCTCGTCGCTCACGTAGCCTGCTCCATCACCGCGGTGTTGCTGCACTACAGCGCCGCGATGGCTCTGGGGGTGATCGGCGTCCTGGTGGTTGCCGACGGAGTGCACCGCGGCCTACAACGACCGGAGTGGCGTCGACTCCTGGCGGCGCAGACCCTTCCGCTCGCGCTTCTGGCGACGCTTTACGTGCTGCACCTCCGCGAATTTTCCCAGAGCGCGGAGTCTGTGGACACCATGGCCTGTTGCCTGTCCGCCTACTTGGCGCACAGCCCCATCGATGTCTGGTACGGGCTGGTCGGATTCCACTCGCTCGTGGCCGGCGAATGGCTAGCCGTGCCGGCGGCATTGCTCACGTTGATCGGACTGGGCGGAGCCGCATTTACGCGCACCTGGACGCCATTCCTGGCGGCCGGCGCGGGGTTCGCCGTCGCCCTTGTTGCGTCGTTCCTGCAGCAGTATCCGTTTGGCCCGACGCGCCACAGCTTCTGGCTTTTCGTCTTCGTGTTGCCCGCGCTCGGGTGGGCTCTGGGAACGGTGTTCACTGCCGGGCGGAAGGCGGCCCTGATCGCCGGCTCCGCGTTGGTCGTGCTCGTGGTCGCCGCCGGACCCCTCACGTCGGTCCTGGATTCGGAGCAACGGCCGCGCGACATCTCTGAACGGGTCCTCCGGAACGCATACATGCCCGCAATGGCGGAGGTCCTCGACCCGCAGACGACGCCGCAGCTCGTACTCATCAGCACGGAAACGTACCGAGTGCTGATTCCGCTGTTCTTCAGAGAGCGTCAGAGTGCCGAGACGTCACGGAACGGCCTGTTCAGCCACTTCAGGTGGGGCGAGCGCGACGTGATTGTCATGCCCGGCAGAGACTTCGCGTCGCTCCCGAGCCAACTGGACCTACCCAACCACCTCTACCAGGGCATGCGGACCGCGGAGGAGGACTTCGGGTTGGCGCCGCCTCGAAACGGCGAGGCCTTCCTGGTTCTGGCGGGCGGATACGCGTCGCGCGGCATGACCGACCTGGTCGACCTCGCGCGGCAGGTGGAGTCGCTCGGCACCACGACATCGGTCCCGGGCCTGATTGCTGCATCGGTCGACGCGGAGGCCTACCTACGGGCCTTGGGAAGGCCGGCGGTTTAGGTCCGACGTACGGCCCAGCCGTGCGCAGCACCCCATCGATCAGAACCGGGCTCCCTGCTCGATCCACGTCCTGATGTTGGTGAGATCAATCTCGCCGATCGGGGTGCCGGTCTCTTCCGGGAACAGAGGGTTCGCCCGGTTCTCCAACCGCACGACCATGTAGCTGTTGTCCGGATCCCCCCGCTCGACCAACAGGAACTGAGGCTCGAGGGTGGACCGGACGTCGACCAGCGCCTCGTAGTTCGCGCGGGGATCCAGGCCGAAGAAGAGCCCCCCCTGTCCCACTCCATGGCATGTCGACGCAGAGCAGCCCACCCGGTCGATGATCTCTTGGATGTCGTTCTCGAAGGAGGGGAAGCTGATGAGACTGGGGTCAACGTCTTCCCGGCCAGCAAGAGACACGGGATTGGTCTCGCCGCACGCAGTGAGTCCGGCCGCGATCAGGGCGATGAGCAAAGAAATGGACCGGATGCGCAACATGGGCCCCTATGTATAGCTGTTGTTTACTTTTTATATGTACAAACACAATACAATGGATCTCGTCGAGGGGCAAGCAGTCCCCCACACCCTGGCCAAGCGACTCCCGACAGCGTGAGTTGCACTCGAGTCCGATCTTCAACGGAAGGCCGCGTCACGGCGGCATCCCGCGGACATCTGCCATATTGCGGTGCTGGAGACACGCTTCGCGACAGTATCCTCCGACCTTGGCCAACCGGTGAACCTCGAGTTGGTGACCGAGTCACTTCGGCGGTGGCATCGACAGGGTGCCCCGACGCTCAGCGCGGCGATGGCCTTCTATACGCTCATGTCCATCGCCCCGCTGTTGGTGATCGCGGTGGGGCTGGTCGGAAGAGTGCTGGGCGCGGAACAGGTCCGGGCACACCTGATCGACGGCGTGGCAACGGTATCGGATGCGCGGACCGCTGACCTCGTGGCCGGCCTGTTGGAGCTGTCCTGGTTCGAGAGTGGAGATGTTCTTGGCGGCACCCTAGCCGTCGTGGTGCTGGTCTTCGCTTCGACGGCGGCGTTCAATCACCTCCGTGGGGCGTTGAACCGAATCTGGGACGTCGAAGAAGCCGGACAGCCTGTCGTGAAGCAGGCCATCCTCGGCAGGGCGCTGGCTTTTGGGCTCGTCCTCCTGTTTGGTGTCACCATCCTGGTGTCGCTGCTATTGCGAACGGCACTGTTGGCGCTCGGCTCCCTCGTTGAGAGGTGGATTCAGATCCCGGTCGCACTCCTGCACGTGGCCGACATCGGACTCTTCCTCGTGCTCCTGACTGGGCTCTTCGCCCTGGTCTTCCGTTACTTGCCCGACGTGCGCACGCCGTGGCGCGAGCTGCTCATAGGCGCGTCGGTCACCGCTGTGCTCTTCCTCCTCGGCGAGGGGTTGATCGGATTCTACCTGGGCCGAGTCAGCATCGCCTCCGCCTTCGGAGCCGCGGGCTCCGCGGTCGCCATGGCAGCCTGGGTCTACTACTCCTGTATGGTGTTCTTGTGGGGCGCGGAGCTCACGTACCTGATCGCTGCGCGCCGAGCAGGCTCCCAGCAGACACGCCCTGAGGCGGAATGATGCCTAGGCGTCGGATCCCCGGCACCTTGGCGGCGCTCGCATTGCTCGCCATGACGGCAACGGCTGGAGCACAGGAGGCTCCCGTCAGGGTGGCGCTGTCCGGCGTCAGCGGAGAGCTACGGGACAACGTACTCGCGACGCTGAGCCTCACCCGGATCCCCGCAAGCGCGCTCGTGACGGAGACTCGGATCCGCACTCTGCTGGCTCGGGTGGGCTCCGAGACCAGCGCGTCCCTGGAGCCCTTCGGTCATTATGAGGTCACCGTGCGGGACTCGGTCCGCTACGACGGCCGTCGGTGGCAGGTGGCCTTGATCGTCGACGCCGGGCCTGCGGTGATTCTCACGGCAAGCGACGTGCGGGTCACGGGCCCCGGTGCGGAGGACCCCGCTTTCCAGGAGGCTATGCGCAGGGCCCCGCTAAGCGTTGGCTCTCCGCTGTCGCAAGGCGCCTACGAGCTCCAGAAGACGGGACTCCTCAACACCGCCGCGGAGCGGGGGTATCTGGACGCAGCCTTCGATTCCGCTGTGATCCGTGTGGACCGAAACGCGAGAACAGCCAGTGTGGTCCTACTGTTCCGGACGGGGCCACGCTACTCGCTCGGCTCGGTGACGTTTCTCCAGGATGTCTTGGACCCCCTCCTTCTCCAAGATCTCGTGCCATGGCAGCCTGGCGCGCCGTTCGAAGGCTCACAGCTACTCTCGCTGCAGAGCGCGCTGACTGACGGACCGTACTTCTCCGGAGTGGAGATCGTACCACGGCTGGATCTCTCCGAGAATCTTGTCGTTCCGATCGAGGTCGTGCTGACACCGTCCAGGCCCCAGCGCTACTCGGCTGGCGCAGGGTATGGCAGTGACACGGGACCGCGAGTGACCCTCAATGCCGAGTGGCGGCGACTGAACCGCAGGGGGCACCGGGCTGAGTTCGATGCATGGCTCGCCTCGGTCGAGCGCCGCACCACGGCAAGGTATTCGATCCCGTTGCGGGCGCGCTGGGCGAGCCTGCTCACACTCTCTGGTGGATACGTGGACTCGAACCCCACGACGAGCGCCACGAAGACGTGGCTACTGGGTGCGGGCGTCACGGGGCTCTGGGGCGGATGGCGCGGCGAGGCCACGCTTGTCCTCCAGAGAGCTAGCTTCGAGGTGGGACTCGACGCCGGGGTCACCAACCTCCTGCTGTTGGGCACGGGAGTCTCCCGGGTTCGGGCAGACGACCGAGTCGACCCCAGCCGTGGTAGTCTGTTGAGGCTTCGGGTGAGGGGCGCGCACGACGCGGTCCTGGGAGATGTCCGACTCCTCGATTCCGGAGGCGAGGCTCGGATCGTCCGCACGATTGCGCCTAGAGTGCGGTTCTTGGCTCGCGGCGAGATCGGGGCTTTGTTCACGTCGGACTTCTCGCGGCTCCCCGGCTCGATTCGTTATTTCGCGGGCGGGGACCGGAGCGTGCGCGGCTTCGGCTATCAGGAGATCGGCCCGAAAGACGCTGCGGGCAACGTAGTCGGTGGAACGCGGCTTCTCGTGGGAAGCATGGAACTCGAACTCCGTGTTCTCGATGCCTGGGGGATCGCCGCCTTCGCCGATGGTGGAAACGCTTTCTCGTCGTTCTCCGGCCCGCTTGAATCGGGCGTCGGTGGCGGGTTACGCTGGCGAAGCCCGATCGGCATGGTGCGACTGGACGGCGCCTTCGCCGTGAGCGTCGGGGGTGCGCCGTTTCGGCTTCACCTCAACCTGGGTCCTGAGCTGTGAGCCCGCGGGTCAGACAGGTCCTGGTTTGGCTCGGCGGAGGGTTGCTCTTCATGGCGCTCTTCCTCGCGGCAGCATCATGGGCGCTGCTGTCGACGCAGCCGGGCCTTCGACTGGTGTGGCGCTTCGTCGAGCCACGACTCCCCGAGACCATGGCTGTCGAGAAGATCAGTGGCCGGCTCGTCGGGCCGATGCGGCTCGTCGGCCTACGCTTTGAAGGCGAAGGCCTCGAAGTCGAGGTGGCGACAATCCAAGTCGATTGGGACATCCTTCCGCTTCTGCGACGAAGGCTCGACGTGCATGCGTTGGAGATCGGGTCCGTCGCCGTGCTGCTGAGTGGGGGTGCACCCGCCGAGGATCGGGACGATGAACTGATCCCACCCTCCGTAACGCTCCCGTTCGAGCTGAGGCTTCGTGGGGGCGTCGTGCGCCACATCACGATCGTGTCCGAGACCCGGCCGACCCCAGTCACAGTGGACAGCGTCTTGGTTAGCGACGTGTCTTTTAGGCAGACCCTCGCCCTCGGTGAGCTGTGGGTGGATGCTCCCGAAGGGCGGATAGGCGCCTCAGGTCACGTGACGCTCCAAGGAGACTACCCGTTCGAGCTCGAGAGCAGCTTCGAGCTCGCTCACCCCGAGCTGGGACCCTTCGCAGGCACGCTGGATGCCTCTGGGGGTCTCGCACTGCTGGACTTCTTCGCCGAGGTCTCGCGACCCTTTGGCGCGACTGCCTCGGGGAGCTTAGCCGACCTGCTGACGCTACCGATGATCGAGGCGCGGGTGATGCTCGACGAGACCGAGTTCCGCGTGCTGATGCCGGACGGTCCGGAAGGCCGGGTTGGTGGAGTGATCGACGTGGCCGGCATCGCGGACTCGCTGGACGCCTCCGCCACCGTGACCGTAGCCACCCCGGTCGTAGGCTCCGTGGAGCTCGAGGGCTCCGCGGAGCTGAGGGGCGACAGCGTGCTCGTGGGGCGCCTGCACGCCCGGGTCGGTACGGCATCCGTGTCCGCAGGCGGTACGCTGATCCTCTCCGAGCATGGCCCCGACATGGACGTCGAGCTGGCGTGGTCGGACGTGCGGTGGCCCATCCAGGACGAAGCGACCATCTGGAGTGATTCGGGATCGGGACGACTTCAGGGGTGGCTGGCCGACTTCAGCCTAGTGGCCGACGCTCGCGTCAGGTCCGAGCTGGTGTCAGGTGCGCGCGTACGCCTCACGGGCACGGGTTCGACGGAGCGCATGTCGATGGACGAGCTTCGGGTAGACGTGCTGTCGGGAGAGTTGCTCGCCCGCGGCAGCTTGGATTGGGTCCCAGAACTCCGGTGGAACCTGGAGCTCGCCGGCCGGGGCATCGAGACCGCGGAAATTCTTCCGGACTCCAGTGCCTGGCGGAGCACACTGTCCTTCGAAGGCCGCACCAGGGGACACCTGAATCCCGACCTGGCGGTGGTGGACCTGACCCTGGACACGGTCGATGGATCCCTGAACTCGGCGCCCCTGCAGGGCTCAGCGTCGGGTTCGTTGAGACTCCCGTTCCTGGATGGCGAGCCCGACTCGGCCACGGCCGGTGCCACCTTGGAGTGGCTCGAGGTGGCTTGGGGCCCGAACAGGGCCTTCGTCTCGGGTAGCGTCGACGATTCCATCGACCTCCGGGGCACATACTCCCTGGCGGACTTGGGAGTCGTCGTCCCGACGCTTGCTGGGTCCCTCGAAGGATGGAGCCATCTACGCGGCAGTCGCGCGCTCCCCGAGGCAGAGGTCGATCTCGAGGCCCGGAACATCGTCAGCGGGTCGACGCACATCGAACAGGCCGCGGTGGCGGGCCTGGTCGAGACCCGGCCCGGAGGAACCCTCGCGATCGACGTGCTGGCGACGGGAATCACGCTCGGTGAGCGCGCCTTGGACACGGTGCGTGCAGGGGTTCGAGGCGCACCCGAGGCTCACAGCGTCTCAGCCCGCCTGCACGGCGCCGAACTGCAGGTGGATCTCGAGGCCTCCGGCGGGCTGGCCGAGCGACGTTGGAGCGGTACGGTGGAGAGGCTCGACATCGAGGGAACCCCACTCGGAAACTGGCGGCTCGCTGATCCTGTCACGACCTCGGCATCTACCGAGTCTGCCGCACTCCAGCGCGCTTGCTGGCGCTCCGCTCGCGGACGCATCTGCGGGGAGGGTAGCTGGGAGGCGGAAGGACCGACGGCGGTCGCGATCTCTGTCAGCGATCTGCCGGGGAGCGCATTGAGTGCGATCCTACCCGAAGGATTGTCTCTCGTCGGCGTTCTTGTTGCGGAAGCTTCGGCAGCCATCGACGCGGACGGAAATATCCAGGCCGAAGCAGAGGCCGACTTCGGGACGGGGCGCATCCGTTATCCGACTTCCCGTGGGGCTCGCGAGTTGGCCTACTCGAGCGCCACGCTCGACGGAGCCATCGGAGATGAAGGTGCGCTGGCCACCTTCGCAACGACGCTGACGGACGACGTGGGGCGGAGCGTCGTGGCCATCGGTGGCAACCTTGCCCTGCCGGACTTTATGAACATAGCGGATACCATGCGCACGACTCCCTTGCGCGGCTCTGTCAGCGCCGACGTGGACGACTTCAGCCCGTTCGAGTTCTTATTGGAAGGGGTGACCCCCACTGGGGGGAGTCTCCGGGCTGACATTCGGGTGGCAGGATCGGTTGAGGCACCCGAGCTCATGGGGGAAGCCCGCCTCGTGGACGGGAGCGCGGACGTCCCGCAGCTCGGCCTGGAGTTGCGAGGTGTCGAGCTCACGGCGAGCGGGCGGGGCCTCGAGGGGATCACGCTCGAAGGAGGGCTCCAATCGGGGAATGGAGCGCTCACGCTGAGCGGTGACATACCGACGACACCCTCAGATGCCCGACCGGCGAGGTTGCGAATTCGGGGCACGCGTGTGCAGGTGGTCGCTCTCCCCGAAGTCCAGGTATGGGTATCCCCTGACCTGGAGGTCGAGAGCTCGCCCGACCGGCTGCGTGTCAGCGGTCAGGTCCAAGTTCCAGTCGCTCGAGTGGAGTTGAGCGAGATCCCGGCCACGGCGGTGCGTACGTCGCCGGATGTCGTCTTTGTCGGCGACTCCTCCATGGCGGTTCGCGCCGTTCAGAGTCTGGAGCTCTCCGTTCGCGTAACGCTCGGAGACAGCCTGTCCTTCTCAGGTTTCGGCTTCTCTGCGCAGCCGACCGGAAGTCTCTTGGCAGCGGACGGTCCCGGCGGTACGACCACCGGAACTGGAGAGATAACCCTGAACGCAGGGCGGTACCGCGCCTACGGGCAGGACCTCACGATGGAGCGGGGGCGGCTCCTGTTCGCAGGAGGGCCGATCGTGAATCCCGGGCTCGATATCCGGGCCACCCGGACCGCTGAGGACGCCGTAGTGGCCGGCCTCCAGGTCGGTGGTACGCTGAGCCGACCCGATGTGACCCTCTTCTCCGAGCCCGCGATGGCGGAGAGCGACGCGCTCGCCTACATCGTTCTGGGTCGCCCGTTGGGCACGGCCTCGGCGTCCGAGGGGAACCGCGTGGCGAACGCCGCGGCTTCGCTGGGCCTCCGGGAAGGCAACGTGCTCGCGAGTCGAATCGGGCAGCGATTCGGGCTCGCGGAGATGCGCGTCGCGGCCGAGGGTCCGCTCGAGGAGGCCGCCCTCGTCGCGGGCAAATACCTCTCCCCGAGGCTGTACGTGACCTACGGCATTGGCCTATTCGAGCCGGTTAGCACATTTCGGCTACGCTACTTGCTCTCCGCACGCCTGACCCTTCGTGCGGAAAGCGGCCGGGACACGGGGGCTGACCTGCTCTACTGGGTCGAGCGCGGCCGATGACGCAGGCTAAGACTCAGGTTGCCTTAGTAGGGGTACCCCGGCCATCTCGGCTGCCCGGGCGCCCAATCCGGAAGGGGAGCCCAGGTATCCGCATTGGGCATCTCTACCAGCGGAAGGGTCTCGCGATTCATGACCTCATCCTCTGCAACGAGATCGTTCCAGTAGAGCAGTAGAGCCGTGATCGCGTAGACCTGATCCGCCGTCAGCGTGCCTTCCCGATTGAGCGGCATGCCCCGGTTGATGTAGTCCCACACCGTGGTCGCATAAGGCGAGCGGATGGGCAGAACTCGCCCATATGCCCAGGGGTCCTCATCGCTGCCCCGTTCGCTCTTAACCAACCGCGGGGCTCGACCGTCGACGCCCTCGGCCCCGTGGCACCGGGCGCAGCTGCGACGATAGACCAACGCGCCGTCGACCGCCGTGCCACTGCCCTCCGGAAGCTCCTCACCCGTCGGGCTGATGGAGATGTCCCAGGCCAGCACCTCTTCGGGGGCCGGTGTCCTACCCAGCCCGAAGGTGGGCGACTGCGCCGCCACCGAGCTCGCCCCCACGAGTACGAGCGCGGGGAGAAGCTTAAACGATCGCATTGTGGACGCTCCCGTCACGCTCGACCCTCCAGGGCTGAATCGAGTTGTCCTGCCCCCTCACGCCAGGCCGGCCCCAGAATTCAGCAACCTCTTCGCGAGTCGGCTGAATCTGCCCGATCTCGTCGATGCAGCGGGACAAGAGCACGGTCTCGGAGCCGTCCCACGTCCAGTTGAAGCTGAACGCCGTATGCGCCATGGGCTGAGGCGTGCCGCGGAGGTCGGCGTCGAACCAGCTGCGCCCCCCGTCGGTCGATACCTCGACCCTGCTGACGCGGCCGCCGCCGGACCACGCGAGGCCGCGGACCTCGTAGAACCCCTGGCCGGGCAGTTCTTGGCCCCCGGACGGGGACGTGATGACCGACTTCGGTCCGATCTGGTAGCTCAGCGCGGCGTCGGAGGGGTCCTGTCGAAGGTGACCGTAGTCGTTGTAGGTCATGTAGAACCGGTCGACGACCTTGATGCGCCTCAGCCACTTCACAGAGAGGATGCCCTCGAACCCGGGAACCACGATGCGCAGGGGGAAACCCTGCTGGGGACGCAGCGGCTCGCCGTTCATGGCATAGGCCACGATGATGTCGTCCATCGCCTTCGCCGTGGGGAGGCTCGACGTCCCTTTCACCTCTTCCAGGCCTTCGGCGATGATCCACTCGCCGCCGTCTTGGACGCCCGCTTCCTCGAGCAGTGTGCGGAGGAGCACCCCGGTCCACTCGGCGCAGCTCGTCATCCCGTGCGACTCGATGATGGTCCGGTGCCGCGAGTTCGAGCGGTTCCCCGCGCACTCGATGAAGTGAAGACGGGTGACCGAGGGGAAGCGCTTCAACTCGTCCATGGTGAAGATCAGCTCACGGTCCACCATCCCGTGGATCATGAGGCGATGCTCCGCAGGATCGATATGCGGAACGAAGCTCCCCCGGGTGGTCCCAAAGTAGTGGAGTGCCGAGGGCGTGATCGCGCCTACCTGATCCTGAAGCGGAGTCCCGATGTGGAATACGAGCCCGAACTCGTCGGGCGACGGTCGGCCGTTCACAGGCTGCCGCATCGACGTCACATAGGGCGAACGCTTCCCGTAGGCGACCAACTCCGGACTGGAGTAGTCATCCATCTCTTGGGACTGGGTCTCGACGGACTGCGCATCCACCGGCGTCGGGCCGATCCCGGGGGCCACCGCTCCCAAGGTCGCCCCTCCTGCCAGAGCAGCTCCCCTTCTAAGGAATTCCCGCCGATCAGGTCCTTTCGCACCCATGGGTCCGTCCCTCCGCAGATGTGGCTACCCGCACTTCGCGCACCGTTCGCCGAAAGTATGCGCCGGCGTGGCGATCCACCAGAAGGTGTGGCGGGGCGGGCGCCGCCGCCCCCTCACCGCCCCGGCCGTAGCTCGAGACGCTCGAACGCCACGCTCTCGATCTTGTCCCGAGAGTAGAAGGCCGGAAACAAGCGATCGGTGGCCCACAGCTCGAACAGGTTGTCGTAGAGCGGGCTGTCGGGGTCGCCGACCTGTCCCGGCGTGTTCATGCCGAGCGTGTTGTCCCAATCGCGCGTGTCGACAAGGATCCGGAACGATGCGCCCGAGGTCTGATTGTCCCCGCCTCCAGTTGCGCCCAGGGTGTACCCGTTTCCGCCGCGCGGGAGCGGCCCGACGTCGAGACGGTCACGCGTGGCGGCATCGACGGCGGGAGACAGCGGGTGCCGAATGAGGGCGTGCTTGTACTCGGCCTGCCCGTAGACCCAACCATTCATGTCGGAGCCCAACTTGTCGCGCAGGTCCTGCATGCCACCGGCCAGTGCGCGGAGCAAGAACTCGTCCCGCCCACGCATGGGGTCGGATCCGAAATCGCCGTCCGGGGCGAGCAAGAAGTCGATCATCCGCTTCATGCCGATGCCCAAGTGGTCACGCGCCGTGGTCGGGATCTTGAGCTCTTCGATGT
>JAOTVA010000032.1 GCA_029863645.1 Gemmatimonadota bacterium | reverse complement strand
CATGTGTCGGACTTCACCGGCTGAAGCGGAGGGTCAGGTCCCAGCTCGAAGGGGAGCTGACACGGATCCGCCGGATCGGCACAGGTGACCTCCAAGATCACCGGGGCGCGGAAGCCCCTGCCGTACCCTGCGAACGCGCTCAACCCGCCACCGAGCTCACCGCTCAGGCCGACGCCTCCCGACGCCTCCGAGAACGTGTTGTCGCCGCTGTCCGAGGGGTCCAGGAGGTCCCGCACGGGGAGCCGCACGTAGTCGTACCGGAGGGATCCGTACAAGGCGATCTTCTCTCCGGCCTGCCACCACGCCTCCGCGAACGCCCCGAGGTTGTCCTCTTCCGTCCTCAGGTGCTCGGTCATGGCGGGGGTGACGCCCGGGAAGTTTCGGTTCGGGACCTCGTGGATCTCGATGTCTACGTCGTTGCGTGTCCACTCCGTTCCGGCCGCGATGAGGAGACGCTCGTTGGGCCGGTGCAGCAGCTGAAGGATGGATCCCACCGACTGGATGTCCGTAATGCCCAGGGCGTCGGCCTCGGACAGGTTGTCATTGGTCTGGCGAAAGTCCGCGAAGCGCCCGAACGCGTCGGCTTGCAGCGTCCACGCCTCGTTCAGGGTGCGGGTCAGGTTGCTGCTGACGAAGTGAAGTCGGGGGGTGAAGGCGTCTCCTTTCCCTCCGGTGTACTGGAGCCGTCGCAGATCGGACGGAGGGTCCGTGATGTCGGGCGGGAGCGGCGCGCCGTCCAGCCACGATTCCGGCAACGGACCAGGACCCTCGAGGGAATCCGCCTCGAAGGTGTACGAAATCCATGCGTCTGTGCCTTCCGCGCGCCATCCCACCTTCGCGAAGAGCGAGAGTTCCTCGGAGCTCTCCAGGAGTCGCCACCCGTCGGACTGTCGATACGTTCCCACGAACAGTCCATCGAACGATCCGAGCACAGAAGACGCGCTGACGGTACCGGCGGCCGACCCGTAGGAACCCCCCTCGACCTGTGCCGTGAGCGTCGGACCTCCGGAGGCCCGTTTGGTCACGAAATTCAGCGCGCCGGCAATCGAGTTCTTTCCGAAGACGCCGACGGGCCCTCGTATCAGCTCGACACGCTCGATGGCCCCCAAAGGGATCAGAGACAGATGCACCTGAGACGCATCGGCCTCGTTGACCCTCACCCCATCGACGAAGACGCTGATACTCTGCGGAACCCCCACGATGGGCGACACCGCGAAGCCGCGCACGCGGATCTCCGGTTGGGCGGTGCTCCCCGTCTGGTTCGTGAGTGTGACGCCCGGCAGCGAAGACAGCGCGCCGAACAGGCCTTGCCCGTCCGCGGCGTTCAGCTCACTCCCGCCGAGTACATCGGACGAGAATGGGGTGCGCGCGAGCGGTACGGCGCCCGCCCGGAGGCGGCCGATCTCGACCGTGACCTCCTCGATCGCCACGACTGAATCCACAGTGGGCGGTTCTTGAGCACGGACGTCCTGGCCGGCAGCGAGGCCGACCACGGCGGCGGCCGCGGCGACAAACCGCCGCAGCCGCCCACAGGCGAGAGGGGTCAGCTTCCTCCGCCTAGCTCCGCGTACACTGCGGTCAAGAACCGTTCTGGGTCACCCCACTTGGCGTTGTAACGCGCGGTCGGGTTCGCGGCGGCGACCTGTTGATAGGTCATCCCCCGGGCCACCATCTCAGAGACTTGCGCCTTCACGTCGATGACCATGTCACGAAACTCCATGACGTCCGCTCGGGTCGAGACGACACCGTGGCCCGGGACGATGCGCGTGTTGGGCCCCGCAAGCCCGACCGCCATCCCCAGGGCCTCGATGGTGCCATCCAACGATCCGCCGTTGTTCAGGTCGATGACGGGAAAGGCTACGGTCCGGAAGACATCGCCCGCCGCCAGGACGTCCGAGCCGCGGAAATAGATGTAGCTATCGCCGTCGGTATGAGCCGGCGGGAGCGTGATCACCTCCATGTCCTCCCCGTTCAGGTGGAGGCTGATGTCGTCAGTGAACGTCACCACCGGAAGCGCGATCTCCGGGAGGGAGGCCATCAAGCGGACGCGCACGCGATCCCGGGCCATGATGGGGATGCCCAACCGGCCGATGTTCTCGTTTCCGCCCGTGTGGTCCGGATGCACGTGCGTGTTGATGAGAAACCGGATGTCGTCGCTGCTGATGGTTCGGATCGCCGCGATGATCCGATCCGTGAGCGGCGCGAACTGATCGTCGACCATGACGATGCCGTCTTCGCCGGCCGAGACGACCACATGGCCGCCCTGTCCCTCGAGATAGTAGACGGTGCCGGCGACGTGGTGCGGCGTGATGCGCACATCGCTGAAGTCGCGTTGCTGTGCCGTCAGAGCCTGCGGGACAGCGAGGCTTACCGCTGCCGCGCAGGCCAAGTAGACCATCCGAGTCACGTGCTTCATTCGGTGCTCCCATCGCGGGTCGTCAGTCGATCGAGGGCCGGGAAAATAGGTGCAGGGCCGCGCGGCGTCACGTCGGGAACGGCCGTCTACTTGACTGGTCCTCCGTGGTGCCGGATCCTCACGCTCCAACGGGAGGAGCGCCATGCTACGGAAGCGTGAAGTCAGGATCGGAATCGGCTGTGTCATGTTCGCCGGGCTGCTGGGGATCGGAGCGGCTTGTATGGATAGCGCTGCCAACGGCGCATCCATGACCATGGGGGAGGGTGACGTCCCCCTCTTCGAGGTCGACCCACTCTGGCCTCAACCCCTGCCGAACCATTGGGTGATGGGGTCCACCATCGGCGTCGACGTCGACTCGCGCGACCACGTGTGGGTCATCCACCGTGAGGAAACGTTGGGCGCGAATGAGATCGCCGCTTCCACGGATCCACCGACGTACGAGTGCTGCGCTCCGGCACCTCCGGTGCTCGAGTTCGATGCCGACGGCAATCTCGTGGGATCGTGGGGCGGGCCGGGTGAGGGTTACGACTGGCCCCAATCGAACCACGGCATCACGGTCGATCACATGGACAACGTGTGGATCGGCGGCAACGGCGTGTTCGACTCCCACATTCTGAAATTCACACGCGACGGCCAGTTCCTGATGCAGATGGGTGAGCCCAGGCAGCGCGCGGGCAGCAACTCGACCGAGCACTTCTGGCGTGTGGCCGAAATTTCCATCGACGCGGCCAACAATGAGGCGTATGTCGCCGATGGTTATGGGAACAAGCGCGTTGCGGTTCTCGACATCACGACGGGCGCCATGAAACGCTTCTGGGGAGCCTACGGCAACGTACCGGACGACTCGGCTCTCCCGCCGTACAGCCCCAACGCGCCGCCTGCACAGCAATTCCGAAGCCCGATGCACTGTGCGGAGCCGTCGTTCGACGGGCTCGTGTATGCGTGTGACCGCGCGGGGGATCGCGTCCAGGTGTTCCAGACGGACGGGACCTTCGTAGAAGAAGTCTTCGTCGCCCCCGAGACGCTCGGCTCAGGATCGGCCTGGGACGTGGCCTTCTCGCATGATCCCGAGCAGCGGTTCATCTATCTGGCGGACGGCGCAAACCAGAACGTTCACATTCTGGACCGACGAACGCTCGAACTCCTGTCAGAGTTCGGGGACGGAGGCCGCCAGCCCGGTCAGTTCTATGGCGTCCACAGCATCGAGGTCGACTCCCAGGGCAACATCTACACGACTGAGACCTACGAAGGAAAGCGCGTGCAGAAGTTCGTCTTCATGGGTTACGGCAGGCCGCCGGCCGAGCAGGGCGTGGTCTGGCCCGGAGGCTAAGAGCGGGAGGCTACTGGCCGAACTCGCGACTCACGATCGTGATCGGTCGCGGGTAGCTGATGGGGCCGAAGGCGGTGTCCACGCTGGGCGTCGCCCGCAGGGTCACCTCCCTAGGCGACCCCCCCTGTCCGGAAAGCGACAGCGCGAGTTCGACGAGGTCTTGGGCGCTGCCCTCGAAGAAGTCGATGAGGTCCAGGCTCATGGAGATCGGGACGTCGGTTGGTTGCCCACGACGTAGCAGCGTCTCGTCGGCGAACACCCCGCTTACTGTCTCCCGGTCCTGGAGTAGCAGGGTCCAATCCATTCGGAGGAGCCGTGCGTCGGCGGTGTTGTCCGCTGGATTCTCCGCGCTCAGGTGGAGTCGAAAGTCCATGGGTAGATTGCCCTGGGACACGGCCAACGTGAGCCGCCCGATGTCCGCCAGCCCGAGATCTCGGTACGAGTCGACCGAAGTCAGATCGACACCCGCGAGGCGCACATTGGAGACTCGGTCGATGCTGAAGTCGACGGAGCGCAGCGCCGTGAACTGCTGGAGCGTGGCGCACCCGGACAGCGTGACAGCCAGCGCGAGCGAGGTGAGGAGTCGTCTCATGCCCGACCGCCCGCCGCCACTCCGACCTTGAGCGTGTCGACCAGACGAGGGAGGTCCTTTTTCGTCGTATGACACAGCGCGATCCGCACTGCCCCGGGTATCGGGAGCACGAAGACCCCCTCGTCCCGCATGGCAGCGGCCGCGCGCTCCGAGTCCGCAGTGAACACGACGATGAAGAAGCCACAGTCGTAGCGGGGGGTGTGCAGGCCCGCCTTCGCTGCGAGGTCGTTGAAGAGCACGATCCTCTCGTCCAGTAAGTCGACCAGGTCGTCCCGCTCGGAGGCCCAGCGTGCATGCAGCTCGGGATTGGTGATCAACTCCGTCGCCGTGAGCTGACCCAGGTGATTGCAGTTCGACCAGGTCCCCCGACACGTGTAGCCCAGCGCGTTGCGGATCTGCGCGAGCTCCTCGGGGTCCCGGTGCACCGCAACGAGCGCCCCGGTACGAGAGCCGTACTGGCAGTAGGACTTCGAGGCGGTCCAAGCCACCACGACCGTGGTGGACGCCAATAGCCCAGGCACCATGTCGACCCACGAGGTCGCCTTGTCTCCGGCGAACTGGAAGTAGGCGATGTCGAAGAGCACCGTGACTGGAGCGCGCTCGCCGGCGCTACGCAGTACCGCGCTCACGCGCCGCCACTCGTTCGGGCTAAGAGAGTATCCCGTCGGATTGTGACACGGGAAGTTCAGGACGATGAGCACGCGGCCCTGCGTCGCGATGTGACGGTCCACCGCGGAGGCCATCGCCTCGACGTCGAAGTCCCCGGCCTTCGTGAACATGTTAAAACGGTCGAAGCCCCGTCCCAGGTTGTTCGCAATGCCCGGATACGGCCCCCAATGAAAGCTCGATGCCAGCAGCTTCTGACCCGGCTCCAGGAAGTTGACGACCGCCTGATAGATCGCGCCCGTGCCGCCTGGGACCGCTGCGGCAACCGACTGTGCAGCGAGAGGGCCATCGCCGAAGACGTCGGAGATCACGGCTCGCAGATACTCCGGCTTGCCTGCCACGGGAGCGTAGCCGGCCGTCACCGGTCCCTGGAGGCGAGCCATCGTCTCCAGTACGGACGGCATGACGGCCAGTTGGCCGTCCTCGGTGGCCAGGGTTCCAAGAGTCGAGTTGAGGATCGACTCGCCCTTCGCAGCCCGCTCGGTAGCCAGCCGGTGCAGCGCGAAGATCTCGTCGTCACCGAGCCGATCCCGGACATCTGGGATGACTCCGCTGAAGGTCGTGGTCGTCATAGCCTGCCGCGGCGCAGGGTGGGGTTATGGATTCGGACGCACACAATGAGGGATGCGGGGACGCTTGTCACGGCTTCGGGACTAGCGTCGAAAGCTCATGCGTCCCGGAAGCGGATCCCCACAGTCGGTGACTGTGACCGGGCCCTCGATGCTTCCTCCACCGGCCGCGACGGTGAGAAGGCCCTCGATTCGACTCTCGCACGGTCCTCGGGCGCCGGCCCGCGCGGCACTCTCATAGGTCAGTGTGACGCGCAGGAGGTCGTCTACGACCGTTCCGCTGACGCTTCCGTCGATCTCGAGCGGAGCGCGGACACTGAAGGAGCCGCGCACTCTGCCGCCGCGAGCCATCCTGAGATCGAGGGAGGCGTCGAAGGGCGTGCCCTCGACCATGACCCGGCCCCGATAGAGTCCGTCGACGTTGTAGGCGTAGCCGGCGTCACCGGGCCCAGGGGTGCCGGCGCAGCCCGCCGCGGCTATCGTGGCGGTGAAGTACAGGATGTGACGTATGTGCATCTCGCTCCTCGAACTACCGGCGTGGATCCTGCCAGGACCATCCACCGTATAGGGATAGGTGAAGACGATCCGAATCCTCCGCTCCCGTACCGCGCTCGTTCTGGCCCTTCTCGCGGACCTCCTGGTCTACGCAGGCACGCCCGGTCCCTATGACTACACGCAGGCGAGCCTGGAGATCGCGCTCGCGGCGCAGAACGTATTCACCGATGAGTGGCTTTCGCTCGACGAGGTAGTCGGCACCGCAATCGGCGTCGACGGGTCGGGCCACGCGGTGCTCAAGGTCTATCTGGCCGAGCCGGGCTACCTGAGCTTTCCGAGATACATGGGTGGCGTGGAGATCGTCACCGAAGTGACGGGTCGGTTCACCGCTTTGCCGGCGGCTGCGGCGGCCGATCCGACCACGAGCTTCCCGCGCCCCGTGCCGATCGGCGTGAGCACGGGCCACCCAGACGTCACTGCGGGAACGATCGGGGCGCGCGTCACGGACGGTGAACGGACCTTCGCGCTGAGCAACAACCACATCTTCGCGGCCAACAACGGAGGACAAGAGGGGGACAACCTGCTTCAACCGGGCATCGTCGACGGTGGTCGCGATCCTGACGACGCATTCGGCACCCTCTATGACTTCGAGCCGCTGCACTTCTGTCGACTCGGGGCGTGTGACCCGAACCGGGTCGACGCAGCCATCGCGCTCACGACGCCCGAAGAGCTCGCCTCCGAGACACCGGAGGGTGGCTACGGCAGCCCCCGGCCTTGGACGGCCGAGGCAGCCCTCGGCATGGCCGTGCAGAAGTACGGGCGGACGACCGGGCTCACCGTCGGTGAGATCTCGGGGATCCACGCGACGCTCGACGTCGACTACAGGGACGGAACGGCGAGGTTCGAGGATCAGATCGTGATCTCGGGACGAGGCTTCAGCGCCGGAGGCGACTCCGGGTCGCTCATCGTGACCAAGGGGATGCTGCTGAGCGATCGTCGGCCCGTGGGGCTGCTCTTTGCGGGCTCGCCAACGACGACGCTGGCCAACCCCATCGACCACGTGTTCGAGCGCTTCGGCATCCAGGTCGATGGGAACTGACGTGTCCGTAGACCTGAGGTCGGCCCACGAGGAGCTGACGGCCAAGGTGATGGGCCGCAAAGGGGTGGCCGGAACCGCCATCGGGAGCGATGGCGGCCGGCCTTGCCTCAAAGTCTACGTCAGCGACGCAGCCGCGGGATCCGCGCTTCCGAAGACGGTGCGCGGCTACCGCGTGGTCGTCGAGGCGACGGGGACCTTCAAGCGTCTGTAGGTCCCGCCGGGCTTAGTGGACCGTGAAGACCACCGTGTCCACGACGAGCGGCTGGAGCGGCACGTGCGCCCCATCTGCCACCACCGCAATGAGGCGGTGGGGCCCGACGGACACGTTCTCGAACGTGTACTCACTCGCGCCGTTCCCCATGTGGACGATGCTACCGGGGACGGTCGGCACCGGCGTCGTAACGTTCGAGACGTCGGCGTCGAGGTAGAGGTGGTGATGTCCGGTTCCGGGCGTCATGTTCCCGGCCTCCACGATCGGAAAGCCCGCCACGGACAGCCGAACCGCCACGGTCGTCCCGGTGACGTCGCCGTTGTTCGCGGGTTGTAGGATCGTCACGGTGCCGATCGGCTGCTCCGACATCATCATGCCGTCGTCCGCAGGCATTTCGGCGTCTGGGGCGTCACCGCCGCAGGCGGCGACGAGTAGGCTGAGGACCAGTGTAGGCGTTAGGAGATTCTTCATGGCATCCGCGGAGGGTCAAAGGGCACGTAAAACGCCCATGAAGGAACGAAAACGTCGGTTCCGCCGCAACCGTAGATCCCCGGACTGGTTCCGGGTGGGTCACCCTTGCGCCCTAGGAGCCGGGCTCCTCGTCCTCGACCTCCGGCGGGCGGGGCCGCTCCACCCGCAGCGAAACACCGCCGAAGAAAGCAGAGCCCGAGCGCTTGACCTCGTGGTCACCCTCATGGAGGTAGTCGAGCACCGCCTGGTCCCATGACAGCCCAGCGGTGGCGACGAGCTCCATCCACGGGCCGTACGCCGTCTCGTCGGGCGCTTCCGTCGTGCCGCTCCAGATCGTGACCTCGGCGTCGTAGCCACCGTTGCCGCCGTTGTCGCCGCTCGAGCCCTTCAGTGGCATCTCGATCAGGACACCTTGGGTCATCGGGAGTCGAAAGACCTCGGAGTCGAACTGTGCACCGTAGCGGTCGTATCGACCGTAGGCCCGCTGGTTCAGAGCAACGACCTCCGGATTCGAGTTGATGCCGCTCGTGATGTAGTCGCGCAGCTCGAAGGCGGCGTCCTTATGGCGCGGGAAGTCGGGGTCATCGACGTACTCGAAGCCGGGCATGAACCAGCCCTTGTTGAAGCCCCAGTTCCGTTCGGTCACCCGCCCGCGCCGGACGAGCCCCGTGTACTCGCTGAACAGCTGCACCACTTGGTGTGAGGGGTAACCGTGCGGGTTCAGGAACACATCAGGCAGCCACCGAGACCAAAGCCGATTCCGGACAGGTGCCTCGGGGTAGATCGGATGGTCCGCGGTTGCGTCCGCAGTGGCGCCCTGGCCCAATGAGGCCAGGTAGCCGGCGTGCAGGATGTAGTCCGGCGTCGCGGTATAGAGGTCGTAGGCTAGCTGCGCCCCATCAGGGTTGGTAAAGGGGTGGATGACGACGTTCACACGGTCGAGCTTCGCGCGCTGGTCTGGGTCAGTGAGGAGCAGTTCGGCGTGGCGAAGTATGTGGCTGGTGGACGAGACCTCGTTGGCGTGCTCGCGGGCGGAGTAGATGACGGTCGGCTTGTACGTCGTGGCCTTGATACGCGACCAGTGGCTGGCCGATACCGGCGGCATGAGATCCATCGCCCAGATGTCTTGGCCCAGGTAGCTCCGGCCGATCCGATAGACGCGCGGCTCGTCGAATGTGCTTGCCAGCTTGCCCAATACTTCGTGGCCCTCGGCCGGAGGCATCGGCGTATCCCACTGCACGATGCGGCCGCCTTCGTAGCTCCAGTCGGCCGGCACGAGCGTTCTCCAGTCAGGGGCCGGGGCCGGTGCGCCGTTCGCCGACAGGTATCCGATGGCCCGCGACTCCGGATCTTGTTCGTGGGTCCATTCCGCCCACACCTCTATGGAGCCCAGGCCTCGGTACGCGAGATCCGCCGTATACAGGCCGGCGCCACGTAGCGCTTCGATCTCATGGAGCGAAGCGACGACCTGCTGCGCGGAAACCATCGTGCGGTCCACCTGCTCGGGGGTGGCCGATGTGAGCAGGCTGTCGCGGGCGTCGAGCTCGGTGTCCACGCGCACCCTCAGCGCCAGATGGTCCAGGCCTTCCTGGCCCACGCGCACCTTGGCGACGCGTGCTGATGGTCGAGCCAACGTGGTCTTCGGGATGTCGAGGCGGACCTCGTGGGCCGCTCCTGAGACGTCGCGGTAGGCGACCACGACCGCCGGGCGCGAGGTAGCGAAGCCGGTCAGGCGTACACGCGCACGCGCTGCCGAGCCGTCTGATTTGGCGCGTACCACGGGGATGATTCTCCCCGGGTAGGCGAGCCCCTGGCCACGCGAGTTCCGCCCCAAGACTTCGAAGAACTCCAGGGTGCCGAAGTAGATCTCCTCGTGAAGGGCGTCCATCGGCGCGTGGATCTCGTTGTCCACGCCGAGGCGGTAGTCCGGCTCACTCATCTCCAGTTCGACCACCAGCTCACCGAAGAAGGGAGCGTCGATCGAGCCACCGCGCGGTAGGCCCTCGTGCAAGGCCATCACGTAGTCGTAGACGGCAGGCAGAATATCCGCCTGGTAGTAGTCCCAGAACGCTTCTGGGTCCGTGATGATGCGCTCGCTGACGAGTTCCCGCTGGCCGTCGCGCGCCACGAGCCAGCCCGTCGTCACGCGCACGTGCTCGTAGTCACGGAAGCGATCGAAGTAGGGACGCAGCAGGTACCGGGGCTCGAACGAGTCGGTCAAGATCGTCGACCCACTCGAGGTCGTGACGCTCACCTCGTATGTAGGGCCCTCCGTCGTCTCCTCGAAGCGGATCTGCTCGAGGTCTATCGCGAGCTCCCGAGCCAGGACTTCGTCGATCGGGAAGATCTCATGCAGCCAACGGAGCGGCGTATGGATCGCCTGCTGCGGCCATTCTGCGGGTGGGTCGTTGCGCCGAAAGCGGATCACGACCTCACCGATGTCACGCCCCGCGAGGCGCGGCAGCACGACCTCTTCCAGCCAGGAGTAGCCCTGCTTGAAGGCGGAGAGTACACGTACCTCGGTCCCCGCGGGATCGGCCCCTTCGTCGATGAGGATGAGGCGCGCCTCCTCGGCCAACTGGGCACGCAGCTCGGGGGGCTCGCTGAGGCGCGCCTCCAGTTGTATCGGTTGTCCGCGACGCACCTGTGGCAACACCCGGTCGCGGATGAGCGTCCAGAAGCGCTCGACCTCGCTTGGGAAAGCCGCCGTTTCCTCCAGGATCGTCGCGGCGTTGCGCACGTCGCGGTCATCGATCGTGGCGGTGACCTGGCCAGGGTCGAGCCCGAGCAAGGCGGCGGCGCGGGCGTTGACGTAGGCCTCGAGTCCGGGGTCGGCGCGCTCGACAGACATCAATACGTCGACGGACGCCAGCTCCTGGTCGACCAGCTTGTCTGCGATGCGACCGAGCTTGTACAGGCCGATCGCTGCTTGGCCGACAGGCGAGTAACCGGCCAGCGCGTCCCACAGGTCCTGCTCGACGTCGTCTACCGTCGGGCGGTCGTCGCCCCGCTCGGCGAGGTTGGGGAACGTCAGTGCCACGTGCTCGAGCGCTCGCTCCGCCCCGAACTCGTCGGCTCCCGTGACCACCAGCGAGGACTTCGAGCCGAACGCATTGGGCACGATCTCGATGAGGCCCCCACCAGGCTCGAGCGCCGCCAGATCGACCTTGCCGCTGTCGGCCAGCTGCTGGGTCAAGGCGTTCTCATAGCCAGTGAGCACCATCGTCGGCTGAGAATCCGGTTGTTCGATCGACGCAGCCGGTAGGACGAGCGGGACCGTCAAGCCGATGGCCTCGAGCCCCAGCCGTGCCGCCAAATCGGGCAGCCCAGAGATCCCGGCCTCCCCCGCGACGAGTACGGCGTCGGTGCGGGTTGGAAAGGGATCACCACCCAAGAGGCCTTCGCTAGTAAACAAGTTGGAGAGGTCCAAGTCACCCTTGGTCCCGCTCCCGGGACGACTCGCGATGGGCCCCGGGGGGTCGGGCTCTGCACCGCCTTCGATGCGGATGACGCCACCGCCTGCGATTCGTACCTCGACCGATCCGAGGCCCGGGTGTGCGAAGGGCCGCGCATCAGCGGTCCCGTCCGCGAAGGTCCGTAGTGCCTGTGCGGCTGCGGCTGGGTCGTCGGTGGTGACTTCCGCCACCAGTCGGGTCACGTAGCCCGTGCCCCCTCGGGTTCGAGCTTGGGTGATACGGACACTCGTGGTCGCCGCGGAATCGGTTTCGAGCGCGGAGGCCAGTTCATCCCTCACGTTCGCCAGGTGTGTCGTCGATAGTGTGCGTGTGTGAGGGAGCACGCCGGCGAAGAGTCGCGCGGCGCTGATGAGGCCGTCGTCGTCGCCACCCTGAACAAGCACCCAGAGGCGCCCGTCGGCTTCCGACACCGACACCACGCCCTCCCCATCATCGAGCGAGGTGGGGTCCACGCCGGGGGACGCGAGCCCAGAAGCCGCGAGGCCTCCCCGGCCGATCACGATTGGAATGCCCGCGTCGAGCTCCCGCGAGAGCGGTAGGTCCATCGCCATCGTTTCGAACCCGAGGCGAGCGGAGATCTCCGCTGCCGCGGAGATCTCGGCGACCGTGGGGGCCGGGCCCAAGACGAGGGACGCGTTCACCAGATCCGGAACGCTGTCGCCGTTCGTGTCGACGACGAGCTGGCCCAGGTCGAACAGCGTGGTGAGGTCGCGCGGTGCGTCTTGGGCAGCGAGGGGCGAAGGCGTCATCGTCAGCGTAGTGAGCAGAGCGACATAAAAACCCGCGCGCATGTCAGTCCTGAAAGTCCAGTGCCACATCGAGCGCCGGCGCCGAGTGAGTGATCCATCCGACCGAAATCAGGTCGACTCCAGTCTCGGCCACGGCGCGAATGGTGTCGAGCGTCACGCCTCCGGAGGCCTCGAGGAGGCACCGCCCTGCCGCCAACGCCACAGCCCGTCGCATCTCAGGCGGCGGCATGTTGTCGAGCATGACAATGTCGGCGCCCGCGGCGATCACGGACTCGAGATCGTCGACGCTCTCGATCTCGACTTCCACGGTCATGTCGTCGCCGACGTGTTCGCGCGCCCTGCGCACGGCTGCGTCCGGCGACCCGACCGACTGGATGTGGTTGTCCTTGATGAGGACCGCGTCGTAGAGGCCCATGCGGTGGTTGCGGCCGCCGCCGGCCTCGACGGCCATCTTCTCCAGTCGACGCCACAGGGGGGTCGTCTTGCGGGTGTCTATGACGGTCGCGTTAGTCCCCGCGACGCGGTCGACCAACGCCCGCGTCGCCGTCGCGACGCCACATAGATGGCCGAGCAGGTTGAGTGACACGCGCTCGGCAGCGAGCAGTGAACGCGCCGGCCCGGAAACAGAAGCCAGGACGGCCCCGGCCTCGACAAGATCGCCCTCGACGACGAGAGCTCCCGCTTCCACCGTGTCATCCAGCAGGGCGAACACACGGAGCGCGGCGGCGAGGCCGGCGACACAGCCGGGGCTTCGCGCGACGATGTGCGCCACGGCCTCGGCATCGTCCGGGATCGTCGCGGCGGAGGTCACGTCACCGCCGTCGCCCAGATCCTCGGCGAGCGCGGCGCTCAGGAGCCCATCGATGTCGAACCCCGCCGAGGTCAGACCTGGACCTCCAGCATGCGCTCGACGGCGAGCCGGGCGCGCCCTGCCACCGCCGGATCGACGGTCACTGCGTGCTTCATGTCACGCATGCTGTCGCGGATGTTCTCGAGCGTAATCCGCTTCATATGCGGGCAGAGGTTGCACGGCTTCACGAATTCGACGTCCGGAGTCTCCACAGCGACGTTGTCGGCCATGGAGCACTCCGTGACCATGACGACCTGTTTCGGACGCTCGCTCTTCACCCAATTGATCATCCCCGACGTGGACCCCACGAAGTCGGCCTCGGCGAGGACATCGGGCGGGCACTCGGGGTGAGCGATGATCTGGATGCCAGGATGAGTCCCTCGGTACACGCGCAACTCTTCCGCAGTGAAGCGCTCATGCACCTCGCATGATCCCTCCCAGAGGATGATGTCGACGTCCGTCTGGGTGGCCACCCACCGCCCGAGATACTGATCCGGGAGGAAGATCACCCGGTCGACTCCGAGAGACTCGACGACTTGGACGGCGTTGCCGGAGGTGCAGCAGATGTCGGACTCTGCCTTCACCTCGGCCGAAGTATTCACGTAGGTGACCACCGGAACCCCGGGATACCGCTCTCTCAGCAAGCGGATGTCGGCCCCCGTGATCGACTCGGCCAAAGAGCAGCCCGCGCGGAGATCTGGGATCAGTACGGTCTTGGCCTCATTCACGATCTTGGCCGTTTCGGCCATGAAGTGGACGCCCGCCATGACGATCACGTCCGCATCGGTCGCGGCGGCCATGTGCGCGAGGGCGAGCGAGTCACCCTTGAGGTCCGCCACGCCGTGGAAGATGTCGGGCGTCATGTAGTTGTGCGCCAACACCACTGCGTTCCGCTCACGCTTCCATTCATCGATTTCCTCGATGAGCGGCGCGAGCGCGGCAATCTCCACGTCCGGAAGTACGCCGCGGAGGCGTTCAATGGACCTGCTGTCTGTCGACGCGAGAGTCACGACTACTCCTCACGATCCTGCGAAGGGTCACAACGCTATAATGCGCTTGTCACCAGGGAAATACACGCCTCGGGGTGATCTGTTCGTGCACCCGTCGTGCACCTCGGTCGGGCTGTTGTTAGCTTCGGGCTTCCTCGGATCAAGGATTGGACGATGAATCTCAGGTTGGCTGGAGTGGCGCTGGCGGCCGGATCACTGGCCCTAGCGAGCTGTGATAGCGCGTCGAGCGGGGCCGTCCCGTTGGATACGGACGACCAGAAAGCGAGCTACGGCATAGGCATGAACATGGGTGGTCAGCTTGCCATGGCCGAAGAACGCATCGACCGCGCAGCGCTCATGCGAGGCATCGAGGATGCCCTGCAGGGCAACGAGTCAGTCATTCCAGAGGACGAGATGCAGACGATTCTCATGGCCTTCGGCGAGGAGATCGAGGCGGCAGCGGCTGCCGAGAGGGATCGTGAGGCGCAGGACAATGCGGTCGCTGGGGAGGCGTTCCTTGCCCAAAACGGGCGCAAAGAGGGCGTGACCACGACGGCGACCGGCCTCCAATATGAGGTCCTGCGCGCCGGTGACGGCGCGCTTCCGTCCCGCGATCAGCGGGTCGAGGTGCACTATCGCGGCACGCTCATCGATGGGACCGAATTCGATTCGTCGTACGGAGGCGATCCGGCGGTGTTCATGGCGAGTGGCCTCATCTCCGGATTCAGCGAGGCGCTGATGATGATGCCCGTGGGGAGTCAGTACCGCATCGTCATCCCGTCCGACATCGCCTATGGACCCAACGGGAGCGGGCCCATCGGTCCGAACGCCACGCTCATATTCGAGATCGAGCTCCTCGGGATCGTTGACGGAGCGTAGCGAGGGGCCATAGCGTCGAAAGTCCCCCTTGGCGTAAGCTCAGGCTGACTATGTCGTTCCTATCACGACTTCTCGGGTCCAAGGATGGTCCGCAAAAGAAGTCCTCAGGGCATCTGACCCAGCGGCTTCAGAAACTTGAATCCGAGGCCGAGAGTGCGGCCCCTGGGTACGTCGGCACGTCCTACAATCGTGCCGGGGACGTGGCCCTTCGTTCGGGAGACCAGGCGAGGGCCATTGGCTACTACGGCCGCGCGATCGACGCCTTCCTTGAGGATGGTCAGCGCGAGGCGGCCAGGGGCGTGGCGAACAAGATCATTCGCGTGCGGCCCACGGCGGTGCGTACGCTGTGCACGCTGACCTGGCTCGACCTCGCCGCGAAACATTCGGCCACGGGGCTCCTCCACCTGCGGGACTACGTAGCGGCCGCGAAGGATGTCGATGAGAAGGCCCTGGCAGCCAACCAGATCTTCGAGATGGCCCGCGTGGTGCCGGACTCGGAGTTCTTGGGCGCGGCGGCGGACGCGCTCGATGGCCTGGACTTCTCGGATAGAGCCGAAACGGTCCGGGAGTGGGCCGGCGAAGGCTCCCCCGACGCTATTCATGACGCGGAAGAGCTGAGCAAGGCCTGCTTGCGAGGGGCCGTCAATTCGAACGACCCGGGCAGCTGACTAGCCTTCGACGGCTCCTGTCAGGATAACGTTCCCGATACGGCGAGCTTTCGCTTCGTGCTCCACGGAAACGCGAGCGGCCGTATTCTCGTCCGTACCAGGGTAATCGTCACGCCCATGACACGGAGGACGTCACGCCATGCAGTTCATCGCCCACATCCTAGTTACCGCCGTCCTGCTCTTCGTCCTTGGGCGCATGGTGGACGGCATCGAGGTCCGTGACGGCAAGGCAGCCGTAATCGGCGCACTCGTACTTGGCCTCGCGAACGCCTTCGTACGCCCGCTCATCGTCCTGCTGACGCTCCCGGCGACGATCCTGACCCTGGGACTTTTCCTCATTGTGGTGAACGCGTTCATGCTCATGCTCGCAGCGGCATTCGTGGACGGCTTCGAGGTGGAGGGCTTCGGAGCGGCGGTCTGGGGCAGCCTGGGTCTCGCGGTGTTGAACTTTCTCGTCGGGGTGATGTTCGGCTAGCGCTGCGAAAAAAAACCATGACGGGGCACATCTTGCGGACTAGGTTAGAAGCCGACTGATCCGATTCGATTCGGGAGATCGACATGTCCGCCCTTCGCGACCGTCTGACCCTCTTCCTTCTCTTGGTGCTCGCCACCGGCTGCACCTCCGCTACGGATCGCCTGAACGACGGTATCGCCCTGCAGGTTCAGGGTAGGTACCTGGAGGCGGCGTACCGATACGCGGAGGCGGTTGAGCGGGACTCCGAGCTCGTCGAGGCGCGTGAGCGACTTCTCGCCGTAAGTGACACGGCGATCATGGTCGCGATGGACGACGCCGACGACCTGGAGCGTCGCGGGGATCCGGTAGCGGCAGCGCGGCTCTATCAGGGCCTCGACCAAATGATGTCACGGGTGAGACAGGTCGGAGTCCGGCTCCAGCCACCTGCGGACTACGGCACCATTCGCCGCGCGATCTTCGACAACGCCATCGGGTGGCAAATGGTGCGCGGCGATGAAGCGCGGGACGAAGGCCGCTGGGCCGACGCGCAGCAATTCTATCGCGGCGCTCGTGAGTCGTTCCTCTTGCCCCCGAGACTTCAGGTCGAGGAGTCCCTCGACGCGGAAACCAGTGTGCTTATGGAATGGGCCGATATCGACTTGCTCGATGGTCGTCCACGGGCTGCACACGCGCGGGCACAGCAGGCCATGGAAGTCAGGGCTTCGCCCCCGCGGGACGTGGTACTACAGGTACGCGACGTCCAGGGTCGCGCGTTGGACGCGGGCAGTGTCGTGGCTGCGATCTTGCCCGTTACCGCGGATCCAGGGGTCCGGGACTATCTAGGCCTCGAGTTCGAGATCGAGTTGGACGACATCCTTCAGCTCGACCACTGGAATCAGCCGCCGCTCTTCGTCCAGATCGCGGACCCACTCATTCTTCGCAATGAACTCCGAGGCATCATTCGCGCCCAGGTGCCCCGGTCGCCCACGATCATCGGCAGGGCGCTTGACCTCATCGGTGCGGATCTCGGCGTCATGATCGAGCTCTCGAGTATCGAGGTCCTCGAAGAGGACGTCGACACCGACCGTCACCAAGCGGTCATCCCGGCTCGGACCGCACAAAACCGCCCCGTAGTGCCGCGCCGGCCTCAGGACGGGGCTCCGATGGATACCGTGACCTACACGACGCTGGCCGGCACCCTCACATACCACGTGGAGGCCGACATCATCATCGTCGACACTAGTGGGCGAGAGGTCGAGCGATTCACAGCTGCGACGAGCCAGTCGGGACCGTTCCAGCGGGGCGAGTTCGATGGGGATCCGGCCCGGCTGCCCCTCGAGGAGCGAGAAGCTCCGTTCTTCGATCCGCGCGTGTTGGCGGATCAGACGAGGCGCATTGAGGGCGCCATCCTCGAGGACTTGGCGGTCGCGATCGCCGCGGGCACGTACGACACGGTGCTGAGGGGCGTCCGCTGACCGGACCGTTCGATTCGATGCCTCTAAGAGCCTGGACATCGCCCGGGAGTGCCTGGGTGGCCTGTGCATTGGCCATCCTCGGCGTGGTCCTCGTGGCGCTCTTCGTCGATATCTCGCCACGCGTAGAGGGCGATTTCTTCTTCGCTGAAGACGACCCGCAGATGATCGCGTCGAGGGCCGTGGCCGAGCGCTTTCCCGGCGGCGAGCAGATCCTGCTCCGCGTGGAGGACTTGGCGGACGACACGGCGGCCTACAGAGAACACATCGCCGCGCTGACCGACGAATTGCTCGCCATCGACGGCATTACCGGCGGCTTCAGCATCACCACCGACAGCCCCGCACGGAGCCCGCTCTTCCGGCGCCTCCTGCTGAATCCGGACTCGGCGGCGACCAACATCGTGCTCTCGGCGGACGAGACGGATCCCCAGCTTCTCATCCCGCGAATCGAGGCTGTCATCAACGCCCATCGATCGCCCGAGCTCGCGATCGTCATGTCCGGTGTGCCCGTCATTGTCGAGCTGATTCGTCGCAGTCTCTACCGCGATCTCATTGTCTTCAGCCTCGCCGCAGTAGCGGTTTTCGGCCTGATCTCGGGCCTGCTGTACCGCGACGCCGCGATCGTGGTGGGCACGTTGGCGACCTGTTTCGTCTCCGTGAGCCTGACGCTGATTGTCGGCCAGCTCATGGGCTCGGGCATCGGGCTTCTCACGGCCAACCTCGTGACGATCGTGTTCGTACTCACGTTGTCGCACGTCGTATTTCTCACGGCGAACTGGACGCGGGCGGCGGCGGCGACGCCCGATCGGGGCGCGGCCCTGCAGCAGGGGATTCGCGATACACTGGAGGGATCGTTCTGGAGCATGGCGACCACCTTGCTCGGCTTCTTGAGTCTCCTCATCGCCACGGCCCGTCCGCTCAGGGAGCTTGGAATGGCCGGAGCGGTGGGGTCGCTGTGCGCCCTACTTGTCACCTACTCGGCCTACCCGACCTTCCTCGGCTATTGGGCGAAGATGCCCACGGCATCCGCCGGAGGTGGGGCGGTTTCTCCCATGCGCGGTCGTCGTGGGCTGGTCGTGGGAACTGTCACGGCGGTCGTCGTCCTTCTGGGTGTGAACGTCTTTCGAGTGGACACCGATCCCGGGCTACTCACCTACTTCGCCGAGGGCACGGAGCTTCGCGACGGCCTCGAGCTCGTGGACCGGGACGGCGGAAGCAGCACGCTGGACATCATCGTGTCCGACCCGGACGGCGGCCGCATCGACGCCCCTGCGGTCTTCGCGAGAATGGAGGTCTTACAGGAGTCGCTCGACGCCGACTCAGCGGCTGGGGTCGTAGTCTCGCCCACGGTTCTCATTGGCCACGCGCGCACGCTTCCACTCGCGGGATTCCTTCCGGTCCCAACGCTTCTCGACCTAGCCTCGAGCCCGCAGCTCGGAGGAGTTGGCCTCGGCTTCGTGACGGCCGAGCGAGATCAGGGGCACTACCTCCTCAGGATGCGGGAGTCTCACGAGGAGCCGTCCAGGCAGGCGGTGATGGACCGCATGAGTGGGTACGCGAGAGACGCTGGCCTCGAGCCGACCTTGGTCGCTGGTCTCTACGACTTGCAGGCGCAGCTCGGGCGGCTCATCCAGTCCAGCCTACGTATCGGAATCGGTGGGCTGCTCGTGCTCTTCTTGGGGGTGGCTTTAGTGGTGTCGCGGTCCTTCCTGACCACGCTGAAGATGTGGCTGTGCCTCGCGGCGATTCCGACCGTGGTCCTGGGTACGTTCGGTCTCTTCGGCATAGCCGTGGACATCGTGACCTCGCCCGCCGCCAACGTCGCCTTGGCGATCGGCGCCGACTCCATGATCCACTTGGTCGTGCGGGTCCGACGCCTCACCGGTACGACGGTCGCCCCGTGGACCACAGCGGTCGCACAGATCAGCAGGCCGGTCCTCATCGCCACCGGCATCATTTCCGCCGGATTCGGCATCTTCGTGCTGTCGAGCTTTCCGCCCACACAGCGGTTCGGCCTCGCGGTCATTCTTGGGACCGCCGCAGCGGCGACCATGGCCCTCGTGGTACTCCCCAGGCTCGTGGCTACGGAAGCCACTCCGGAGCCGTCTGCGGCGTCCTAAAGACCCCCGATTTGGTACACGCCTTGCACTTAATACAGGGCAGATGTGCGAGCGCGGCGCACTTGCTCGTCAAACGGGATATGGGGGCAGGCACGGGTTACCGGAGGGAGGCAGAAAGTGTTCGAAAGACTAGAACGATCTGAGGTCGTCCTCATCGCCGTGGTGTCATTCTTCGCACTGACAGGCGTTGCTGGGATGGTGCTATTTGAATCGCCCCGGCCCGTGGAGTTCATCGAGCCCCCGATCGCGATACCCCTGACGGGTGACCCGCTGGATGCCACCGCGTGGTTCCAATCGGTTCGGCAGTTCTGCAACCCGGTCGAGGTCGAGACGCGCATGAACTGGCAGCCGGCCCCGACGACCCCGGACGGTGACATGTACAAAGCGGCGTGCTACGCGCTCGCCGGCCGCATCGACCGCGCGCACGCGGTGATCCAGGGGTTACCTGAGGAGATGCAGTACCAGGCGGCCGGGGTCGTATTCGAGGCAGGCCATCCCGCGGCTGATGCGGGTGACGACATCGCTGCCGGTCCGCTCATGGAGCTCGTAGTCGACTACTGGCCGAACCACTACATGGCCCTCTACCACGCCGGCGCTGCCCGGTTCGAGCTGGGGGACCACGACGTGGCCGAAGGCTACCTCGAGCGGTTCCTCGTGGAGTACTCGGCCGACGACGGCTGGACCGGAAGCGCCCGCTCCATGCTGGAGCGCATCGGGGAGCGCTAGCTCCGGCGTCGCTAGTTCGCGGGCTGAATCACTCGAGAAAGGTCCGCCGAGAGCTGCTGACTCATATAGCCGAGTAGCGCTTCCACCCGCGCGGCCTGATTCAGCGACGTAAGCTCGATGGTGTAGACCGCTTCGGGCTCTCCAGCGGCATCCGCGCGCACCGCCGTGAGCGTGAGTGGTTCACCAGAACGGAGCCGCGTCACGTGCTCGGGGGCCAGCACGATGGTGCCTACGATGGGCGCACCGGTGTTCGCCACGCCGGTCCACAACGTGTCAGGCGCTTCGATCGTGCCGAAGTGCAACACGTAGTGACTCTCGTCTCCGAGGGGCCGTGGCAGGGTGGCCTGGAGCGAGAGCGCCGGCGCGAAGATGACCTCCGGGTGGGTGCTTTCTACGCCGAGCGCCGCATTGACGGAGTCGAAGGCGGCGAGCTGCTCCGGCGCGAGGTCTGCCCGGGCGCGAAGGAGCGGGTTGAACGAGATGCTCACCGCCACGTTCCCGACTCTGGTCGAGCCTATCGTGCGTGCGCCGGACAGTTGGCCGTCTGCGGTCGCCTGAATCGCCGTTGGGGCCGTCCAAGGCCTGAGCTCCTGCCGGTCCCAGATGTAGTCGGCGGCGTCAACGAATCTGAACGGGGACGCCGCCGTGCTGTCACGAGCGGCCTGGCAGACTCGACTGGTTACGCCTTCGCATGCGGCGACCGCGGGCCCTCGCACCAAGATCACGCCACTGCACGCCACACCGTCGGTCCGGAGCGTCCCAGTCGGCGCGATGATCGAGTCGGCTTGGGCTTGTAGAGCCTCTAGAGCCTCCGTCAGCCTTTGCTGGATCATTCCCCGTGACGCCGCACGTTCGTCGAGAAGCGCCTGGCTTTGCTCGGCCAGGTAGCGCTGGGCCAGTGCTGCGTCGCTGCGAAACCACTCGGCCACAGCGGCCTCGAGAGGGTCCGACACCTGGAGGGAATCCACCACGGACGCTTCTTCGACCTGAATCGCGCCGGCGATTCCCAGCAGGCGCTGGACCCTGGCAGCCAGGGGCTCTAGCTGGGTATCGAGCGTCTCGAGGCGCGAGAGGACGTCCACGCACGTCGTCGAGCGGTCGACTTCGAGCGCCTGAAAGCCGCTTGGTGGTGCGTCCTGCGCCCGCAAAGGCAGCGCGAGTGCGGAAAGGGCCAAAAGAAGGGCTATGCGTCGCACGTCTAGGGTTCCAGGGAGTAGGGGCGGAGGCTCAGTGCGGCAGGTTGGGCCGCAGAAATCCATACACCCAGGCGCCCCCGAGCGCTCCAACCAGTCCGAACAGCATCACCGGGAGGCCGCTCCCGATGAGTGCGTAGATGGGTCCAGGGCACGCACCCAGCAGTCCCCAACCGAGTCCGAAGCAGACGCCCCCGATTGCGTGGTTCGTCGAAGGTTTGGCGTCGCCAGGGTCGGGGAAGGAAATCTCGCCACCGAATACATCGCGGGTCCCGGCCCGCTTCAGGAGGGCCACCGCGATGATTCCGACGATGACCGCGCTCCCGATGACGCCGTACATGTGTACGGCCTGGAAGCGGAACATCTCCTGGATGCGGAACCACGAGGCGACCTCCGACTTGATGAAGATGACGCCTAGGTAGAGGCCCACCACGAAGTAGGGCACGAGCGAGCGGGTACGGGACATGCTACAGAATCATC
Organism: Gemmatimonadota bacterium; assembly: GCA_029863645.1. Classification (GTDB taxonomy): domain Bacteria; phylum Gemmatimonadota; class Gemmatimonadetes; order Longimicrobiales; family Gaopeijiaceae; genus UBA2982. The sequence continues at coordinate 6,313 of JAOTVA010000032.1, read as the reverse complement.
CCGAGCAGGAAATGCGCGGAAATGAGGCCTCCGACGAAGAACCCGACCACGGCGAGGAGCGAGGAGAGTTGCAGGTTGGCGAGCCCGGAGATGGCGTGACCCGAAGTGCAGCCGTTCGCATATCGCGCCCCGAAGCCCACCAAGAAGCCTCCCAGCACGATCATCACGAGCCCGGCCGGAGTGAGCAGGGCTTCGAACGAGAAGACGTCACTCGGCATCATTCCGCTGAAGTCCTGCACTCCAAGCGCCGCCAGATCGCTCCTGGTGGCCTCCGAGATCGCTACCTCGTCTTCGGGGCTCGACAGCAACCGTCCCCCGGCGAAGCCGCCGACAATCACGCCAAAGACCATCGTGAGGTTCCAGGCGCCCTGTTTTCGCCAATCGTACCTCAGGTATTCGACCTTCCCCGGCGCGGCGGCTGCGCAGAGGTGCTGGAGACTCTGAGAGACGCCCCACTTCCGCCCCCCGTACCAATACACGAACGGTACGACGAGCCCGATGAGCGGGCCTGCGACGTACCAGGGCCAGGGTTCTCGTAGCAGTGCAAGCATGGGGGAGGAGTTTAATTGCAGAGCCCCTTTGTGCAATCGTGGCGGTCGGCCGAGCTTTAGGCATGTCCGAACCCAAGAAGCGACTCATCGTAGTTGGCGACCGTGTGCTGGTTCAGCCGGAGGAAGGCGAGGATCGCACGAAGGTCGGCCTCTACCTCCCTGCCACGGCGGTGGACGCTCAGGCAGTACAGGGCGGCAAGGTCGTCGCCACCGGCCCGGGCAACGCGATGTCGGCGCCGACGGAGCTTAGTGACGAGCCTTGGAAGATCGGCGCCACTGAGCCGCGATACGTGCCGCTACAGGCCCGCATCGGCGACTACGCGATCTTCTTTCGGCGGGCCGCGGTCGAGATCACCTTCGAAGGCGAACGGTATCTGGTCGTACCGCAGGCGGCGATCCTGACGCTTGTCCGCGAAGAGGACGACCAAGACAGGTCGTTCTGAGCCGTACCGAGGGGAAGCGTGGGAGCCGAGCCGGTGGGCGCTCGGTGGACCTGACGAGATACCGCGACATCATTCCTGAGTGGGAGCGATTCCTCGGCGCCGCTGCTCGGCCCGAACCGACGGTCTTTCGTGTTCGGACAGGACGCATCTCCGAGGCGGAGCTCTGCGACCGGCTCCACCGACAGGGATTCCAACTTCGCCCGCTCCCAGGACTTTCGACGTTTTTTCAGGTGGAGAGCGGGCCCTTTCCGGTCACGCTGACCTTCGAGCACTGGCACGGTCTGATCTACGTGCAGCAGGCATCCACGGGCGCCGCGGCCCCTGCTCTCGGCGCGCGACCCGGGGAGCGCGTACTCGACCTGTGCAGCGCTCCAGGGGGCAAGACGACGCACCTCGCGGAGATCATGGAGGATCGAGGGTGTCTCGTCGCCTGCGAGATCGACGAGCGGCGCATTCGCGGACTCCTCGGCAACGTGTACCGGCTCGGCCACACGAACATCCTCGTGGTCGCCGGAGATGGACGGCACTTCCCCGATGGCGCGCTCTACGATCGGGTTCTGGTCGATGCGCCTTGCTCCGGGGAGGGCACGCTGCGCCGCAGGGCGGGCGCGCCCCCGAACCAGTCCGAGTCGTTTCTGCGTTACGTCACCGCCACCCAGCGCGCCCTCCTCGAGCGGGCGGTACGCCTCACACGGCCAGGCGGCACGATCCTCTACGTGACGTGCACCTTCGCCCCCGCGGAGAACGAAGCGGTCGTGAGCGCGGTACTCTCGGACCCTTCGGTTGACCTCGAGCCTCTGGACCTGCCGATACCGCATGCGCCGGGGCTGACCTCGTTCGGCGAGGCTCGATTCGACCCACGCTTGAGCGGGGCGGCCCGCATCTACCCGCACCATCTGGACTCGGGCGGGCTCTTCTTGGCGAAGCTGAAGCGGACCGGAGAACCTGCGGGGAGCGACGAGTGGTCGAGCGTGCCTGCTGCGTTTCCGGAAGGGGGTGCGGCAGAGGAAGAGGCCGATGACCTGATTGGTCACGGGCTCGACGTGCTACACGAGCGCTACGGGGTTGATACGGCCCTTCACCCTGAGTGGGACTGGACCGTCCGGGGTGGGAGGGCCTGGCTGCACACGGTGTGCGAGTGGCCGATCGGCAGCTGGGAGGACGGGTCCTGGCGGCCCGTCTCGGTAGGGCAGCGGGCGCTGGAGTTCGACACGAAGGGTCGTCCGAGGCCGACCAACGATTTCCTACGGATGTTGGCCGCCGACGTCACGCGTGGCGTGGCGGACCTGTCGCGCTCCGAGTTGGACGCTTTACTCGTCCGGGATCCCGTGTCGACGGACATCGAGCTTCGCGGCCCCATCGCGCTCCGCTACAACGGGGACGTCATCGGCCGTGGGGCGGTCACGGGCGCCGGGCTGGTCAGCGAGATCCCCAAGGCGCGCGCTGCGGACCTGAAGCGGGTCCTAGGGATGGGGGCAGGCTAGGCCTGTCTGCCACCCAGGGACGTCACGAAACGGGCGTCCGCCGGAGCGAGCGCTAGCCCTAGCAGCTCTTCCGCCGTAAACCAACCGAAGTCCGAGTGCTCGTGGAGGACTGGAGTACCGCGCGCATCCGTCTGGACGAAATCAATGACGAACGGAGCCCCCTCGTCCGCCGCCGTGAAGAGTACGGTTCCGACCGCGACCGCCTCGAGCTCGAGCTCCTCCAGGAGTTCCCGACGGATGGCGTCCGCGTGCGTCTCTCCTTCCATGACCTTCCCGCCGGGGAACTCCCAGAGTCCACCGTGACGCTTGTGCGCGGCGCGCCGACAGACGAGGTAGCCCTGTGACCGTGTAACGACGGCGGCCACGACAGGTACGCTGCCCGGTCTCGTGGTCACGACAGACCCACTGCGATCCCGGTCGCGATGGCGACTGCGCCGAGTGCCAGCAACGCCCCAAAGAGCGGGAGGGCGTATCGAAGCCAGTCGTCGTAGCGAACACCCGCGGCCGCGAGAACTGCCAGCAAAGCTCCGTTCGTCGGCGCCACCAGATCGCAGAGCACGCCGCCGTATTGATAGGCGAGAATGGTGACTTGCCGTGACAGTCCCAGCAGATCGGAGAGGGGAACCAGCACAGGCATGGTGAGCACGGCCTGGCCGCTGTTGCTGGGCACCGGCACGTGCAGGGCGGCCTGTGCCACCATCATCCCGATCGCCGAGACGAGTCTCGGAAGACCTTCCAACGGGACGAAGATTCCGTTCACCATCGTGTCGATGATGCGGCCCTCGGCGAGCACGACGGTAATGGCCCCGGCGAAGCCGATGAGGAGGGCGGCGTACGCCATCTCGCGAAAGCCCCGCACATACGCGTCGGCGGTGCCCCCCACACCCATTTTGGACACCAGCCCGACGACGACGCCCATCATGAAGAAGGACGCCGACAGTCGGTCGAAGTCCCACTGCAGGACCAGCAATCCCCAAACCGAGACGACGAACGTCGCACCGACGATGGCAAGCACCGAGAGGTCTCGAGCCGAGAGGGTCTCGGCGGACCCAACGTCGGCCTCGCTACCCGGCACGCGCGACTTCGAGGCGACGCGCATTGTTGCGCCGATCCAAAGAAGCATGGCCAGCACGAGCACGATCGTGCGAAACGCCCATCCCGACGCGGGTTGAACCTCCGACACGCCCTGCGCGATCAGTACGCCGAACGGATTTATGGGGCTGAACGCCGAGCCGATGGCGGCGGACCCGGCGCTCATCGCGACCGCCAAAAGCGGCGTGAACCCTAGTCGCGTCGTGAGGATGAGCAGGACCGGAACAAGGGCCACGATCTCCTCACCCATGTTCATGGTGACGCCGCCGAGGCCGAAGAAGAGCGAAACCACCGGTATGACGAGCAGGCCTCGTCCCTTGAGCGAACGAACGAGCGCTGCGACAGCCCGTCGCAGCGTGCCGCTCTCGTCGACGACCATGAACGCACCACCGATCATGAAGACCAGGAAGATCACGTCGGCCCGCTCCGCCATGCCGACGGGTAGGGCGATCATCGCCTCGAAGAGATTGACGGCGCTGCGCTCGACCGCGTGATACGTCCCGGCCACGACCACGGTGCGACCCGTGATCTCATCCGCCCTTCTGTCGAACTCCCCGGCCGGCACGACGTAGCTGGCCGCGGCGGCGAGCAGCACGCACCCCGTGAGCAGGACCAGCGGGTGCGGGATTCGCAGCCGCGTCGGCGCGGTCACCTTCCAGCGCGTCCCGGAAGGGGCAATGCCCGGTCCAGGACGCGGATGCCCATGAGGATGGTGCGGACGGAGGCCGTGAACTCGCCGAGATCGACCCGCTCGAAGTCATCGCTGGGTTCGTGATAGTCGGCGTGGTCCTCCACGCCGAAATAGACGTACGGGACCCCGACTTCGTGGAACGGTGCGTGGTCCGAGGAGTTCGTCCAGTCGTCTCCCTCAGGCGCACCCCAGCGATCATGCCCGAGCTTGAGCGTGAGGGGCGCCTCGGCGGCGAGAGCCTCGAGAATGGGCCGAAGGGCCGGCGTGTGGTAGGCTCCGCCGGCCCAAAGGACCCCGTCTGTTCGTGCCACCATGTCGAGGTTCACATTGAGCGCGATGCGATCGAACGGCACCGGCGGGTCGTCGACGAAGGCGCGCGATCCCTGGAAGCCCACTTCCTCGGCGTCGACGAACGCGAGGATCGTCGTGTGGTCCAAGGGTGCGGAGGCCAGCTGGCGGCCGATCTCCAACAGCGCCGCCACGCCGGAAGCGTTGTCATCGGCCCCGTTGAAGACCTGGCCGTCCCGGAGTCCCAAGTGATCGTAGTGCGCGGTGAGCACGACTACGAGGTCGTCTGCGGTCCCGCGACCGGGGATGATTCCGACAATGTTCTCTCCCATTCCCCTAGCCCAGCGGAACGGATAGCCCATACGCGGATATGCCGGTCGGATGTTCGCTTCCTCGAGCGCCGTCGCCAGAAAGGCCCGTGTTCGTTGGGCTCCGGGGGATCCGGTCGCACGCCCCGCCATCGAATCGTGAGCCAGGACGGACAGGTCGAGCAGAAGCCGAATCGAGTCCAGCTGCGGTGCGGCTTGAGCGCGAGCGGGTGCCCCGTCAGCCCCCCAAAGGAGGGTGGCCAGGAGTACCGGGAGGGTGAGCTTGCTCGGGTTCATGGGATGCAGCTTGCCTTGGCTGGGCCTGGGACGCCAGGCATGAGATGACCCACCACGATTGACAGGGCTGTGTCTTATGGTCGACACTAGGAGTTAGCCCCCCCAAGGCTTCTCATCGCGGCACATTCGAGCATGGCATCTGCAAGTGGCGGGGGACTTACGCCCACGAGGAGCTACGCGCTCTTCGGGACGGCGTTCGGGGCGGTGTTCCCCCTTGTGTCGACACTCCTCGACATGGGCCTCCGAGACCTGGGCTTGTCGATCCCCGCGTTCTTCGAGGCCCAAGTCACCAACCCCCTTCTGTGGATCATTGACTCTGCCCCAGTGGTGCTCGGGCTCTTCGCCGCGCGCATGGGCCAGACTCAGGAGGAGTTGGAGGCGCTGCAGAAGTCGGTGATGGAGCAGCGGCTGGGCGTCGAGATCGATCGCTTCTTCACCATGTCGCCGTTCGCGATGGCGATCGTCGACCTCCAGGACGGCTCCTTCCGACGGATCAATCCCGGGTTCACCCGGCTCTTCGGATACGACAGGGAGTCCCTCGATGGAGTGAAGATCTTCGAACTCCTCCACAGGGACGATCAACCAGCTGCCGAAGACCGCGGCGCGCGGGCGCGTGCGGGGGAGGCGTTGGCCGGATTCGAGTCGCGGTTGAAGCGGACGTCGGGCGAATACCGTCTCGTTCGTTGGACTACCACGCCAGTGCCCGAGGACGGCGTTACCTACGTGCTGGGGCAGGACGTTACCGAGGAGCGCGAAGCCCACGACATGTTGGTGTTGGCGAAGGACGCCGCCGAGACGGCGAGTCGAACGAAGAGCGACTTCCTCGCCAACATGAGCCACGAGGTGCGGACGCCGATGAACGGAATCATCGGCATGACGGGGCTAGCGCTCGATACCGAGCTCTCCCAGGAGCAACGCACGTTCGTCGAGGCCGTCGACGAATCCGCCAGATCACTTCTGGACATTCTCAGCGACATTCTGGACTTCTCCAAGATTCAAACGGGTGCACTTTCGTTGCGCGCCGCTCCGTTCCAGCTCCACAAGAGTCTGTCGGACTCACTCAAGACGCTGGCATCGCGGGCTGCGGACAAGGGCGTCGCGTTGGTGTACGATGAGGCGGACGATGTCCCCCCTAGGTTGGTGGGCGATGCCGGCAGGT
>JAOTVA010000159.1 GCA_029863645.1 Gemmatimonadota bacterium | reverse complement strand
GCCCCCTCAGACGTGCCCAGCCCCCGACCATCGCGCCGTCGTCTCGAAAGCCGCGGTCGCCGTGCAGCTCGATCCAGTCCGTGAAGATCCGCTCAACGTAGTCGAGCGTGTAGGGGCGTTGCGGGTGTCGGGCGACCTGGACCTGCTCCATCGGACGCAGGTTGTCGTAGGTCTGCTCCTTCAACTCCTGGAGCCGGGTCCTGAGGACCTCTACCTCGTCCGCGACGTCGATGCCTCGGCGATCCGCGATATCCAGGAGCTTGTCGATCTGCGCCTGGATCTCGACGATGTCACGCTCGAAATCTAAGTGCACGCTGCCAGCCTAAGGACGGCGAAATCAGTCTAATGGACGGGTAAGCTCGTGTGGTCGGGTCGAATACCGCAAGCACGGGCCGTGGGTGAAGCCCGGTCAGTCCGCGTTCCCACGGACCTGTTCGAAGGCTTCGACCTCGGTGAAATCCCGGAACCGCCCCCAGTAGCGGGCGTACGCCTGGGCCATGCGGGGCCGGAGATCTACGCGCGGGGCACCCACGGCTTGATAGGCGGCGAGGGCCTCCATCTTGAGCACCATCTCTGCCCGGATATCGTTGAAGCGCGAGGGAGTGAAGTCCAAGCCGGTGGTCGCCGTCTCGTACGCGAGGACGGTCTCGACCTCCGGCGTGGCGTCTCGAGCCACCTCGGCCGCGGCCTTCCGCGACGGGTCGCGGTCGTCGATGGCTGGTGCATAGACGGTGTTAGGACGGAGCTCGTTGAGCGTCCGCTCGATGAGGTCACGCTGGCCTGCGGCGTTCCCGAACAGGGTGCGGTCCACCCGTAACTCGACACCGATGATATTGGCCGCAATGCCGGCCGCCTTGAGCTCTTCGGGGGTCGCGTCGTTCGCGGACGAGCAGATGGGCACCAGGACCACTGTGTGGCCCTTGGCGACCTCGGCCATCAAGGTGCCGCCGCACCCCATTTCGGCATCGCCCAGTTTCCCCTCGAGGGCCAGCACCACGGTAGGCTCGTCCACCGCCGGGGCCTGACTCCTCTCGACCATCGAGCGGACCCGCGTGACGAAGTCCTCCTGATTTAGCGGCTTGATCATGACATGATCCGCGCCGCTACGCAGGGCATGTTCTTCGTACTCGGCCTGCGTATAGCCGGTCGTGACGAGGGCGGGGCCTCGCGGATACTTGGCCCTGAACTCCTTGATGACCGAAAAGCCGTCGAGGCCCGGGAGATTGAGGTCCGTGACCAACAGGTCGAAGGGGCGGCTGCCGATCAGCCGGACAGCCTGTTCTCCGTCCTGCGCGTGCGTGACGGTGAAGCCCGGCATCGAGTTGAAGAAGGCCTTTACGAGAAGGGCCTGGTCTATCGCATCCTCGACGTAGAGGACGGCTACGTCCTTGGACCGATCCGCGCTCACTGAGGCTCCGGGGTGCTCATAGCGATAGGAAGCTTGAAGATAGAAGCCCCGCTAGCTCGGAACAGGGGCGCGGGCGATCACCCGGACGGTTCGGGGATGCGGAACCAAACGATCACCCCCATGCCGAGCACGAAGACCGCGCCAAGGGCAGCGTTGGACGCGAAGCCAACATTGGAATAGAGCGGCCCTGCAACAACCCCGCCGAGCGCGAAGCCCATTTGGCCGAGCGCGACGGTCAGGCTCATCAGCGATCCACGCCGTTCGTCCTGGACCAGCGCAGTCAGCAGTGCCGAGAAGGGACTGATGCGCATGGCGACCAAGACCATCACCAAGAAGAAGCAGACGTACGCCGTGAGCAGGTTCGTCACCAAGGGCACGGTGAGGAGCATCACGACCGAAAGTCCGATGCAGGCCATGAGGATGATGCCCTTCCGACCGATTCGGTCCGACAGCTTTCCGGCCTGTGGTCCTGTGACGACGTTCGCCACACCGCCGACCAGGAACATCAGGGCGATCTGGTCGGGGGTCGCACCCAGGTCCCGCTCGAGCCAAGTCGGGAGGTAGATGAGAAAGACCGAGATGCCGAGAAACATGAGAAAGAACGCTGCGGAAGCCCAAGCGACCTCCGGCCGCCTCAACATGTCGAAGTAGTCGCGCGCCGCCTTGCGCACCTCGAGACGATGCTCGCTGCGCTTCACCTCAGGCTGCGGTACCCCGAAGAAGACGAGAAACACCGTCACCGCCATCGTGACTGCGAACATGTAGAAGGGCGACCTGAAGCCCCACCGGGCGGCCATGAAGATGCCCAGCGGGATACCGAAAATTTGCCCGAACGCGGATCCGCTCATGACCCAACCCGTTGCCCAGCCCCGTCTCCGGTACGGAAACGCGTCGCCGATGTATGAGACGGCCGCGCCGCTCAGAATGCCGCCGGCCGCACCAGCGAGCACGCGTACGAGCAGGAACGAGTAGTAGTCGACCACGAACGCGTGGAGCACGAGCGCGACGGTCATGGCCGCGCAGCCCATCAGCAGGATCCTCCGTCGACCGAACTTGTCGGAGACCGGGCCGGCAAGGATCGCGAAGACCCCGACCATCAGCGAGTACACGGAAACGAGCGTGCCGAGTACGGAGTCGGCGATGCTGAGCTCCTCGCCGATACGCGGAAGGATCGGCGAAATGATCATCGTCTGGCTCGCCGACGAGAAGACGAGGAGCCAGAGGGTGAAGACGATGAGAAACGAGGCGGGCGGGTCTACAGCCGGCCCTCCCCTCGTTCCCTCGATGGCCACCGAGGCCACCACCTCGGGGTCGGGACCAGCCAGTGATGTAAGGTCTCGTTCGCTCAAACCGTCTCTCTGTTCGTGACGAGCGGACTTCGCTCAGACATCCACGCGCCCCGGAGCGTTGGCGCGATCAAACTGGACTTCGCTTCGCTTTGAGCGCTAGGGTGCGACGTCGCTCTCACCAAGCGAGGACGCTCTTGGACAAGAAAAAGGTCGGTGCCTGGGCACTGTTCGATTTCGCGAACTCCGTCTTTCCGGCGGTGATCGTAAGCGTCGTCTTCCAGCGGTATTACATCGGGGCGGTCGTCGGCACGGAGGGGGGTCGGGGAGATGCTTGGTGGACCGCAGCGGTCTCGGCCTCGGCGCTCATCGTAGCGCTCAGCGCCCCCGTGCTGGGTGCGGTCGCCGACAGAGCCGGCGCCCGCAAGCGATTCCTCATTGCGTACACGGCAGCCTGCATCACCGGCGTGCTGCTGATGACGACCCTGGGTCCGGGCGCGGTGATCGCAGGCTTTGCGGTCTTCGTTCTGGCGAACGTCGGCTTCGAGGGGTCTCTCGTCTTCTACAATGCGTACCTGCCGGATATCGCTCCCGTCGAAAAACAGGGGTGGGTGTCAGGGCTCGGGTTCGGGGTTGGTTACGTGGGCTCGATTCTGGGCCTCGTGCTTGTCTTGGGGCCGGCCGAAGCGGGGAACTTCACGCTAGTCTGGCTAATCGTGGCCGGCTTCTACGCTGCCTTCTCCGTGCCCGCTTTCGCCTTCTTGCCCAAAGACGAAAAGGGCACGATGACCGTGAGTGCCGCTGCAGCTTGGGGGCTGCGAAGCTTCGGGGAGTTGTGGAGAGAAGTCATGCGGGAGGTGGAGCTGCGTCGCTTCCTCCTCGCGTACTTTCTCTACATCGATGGCGTGCTGACGGCGATCTATACTGCCACCACGCTCGCGAGCACGACGTTCGGCTACACCCAGACAGAGCTCGTCTACCTCTTCATCGGCATTCAGGTGACCGCGCTCATCGGTGCCTTCGTCCTCGCGAAGCCCACCGACAGCATCGGCCCGAAGAAGGTGCTCACGGGCGTCCTGATTGTCTGGGTCGGAGCCGCGCTGAGCATCTGGTTCGTCGAATCCAAGGCCGCATTCGCCGTCATCGGGATGGTGGCCGGCTTCGGACTCGGCTCAGCCCAGTCGGTGAGCCGCGCCTTCATGTCGTCGCTGATCCCAGACGGAAAGGAGTCCGAAATGTTCGGATTCTATGCGCTGTGTGGGAAATCGTCGTCGGTCATCGGCCCGCTCGTCTTCGGCCAGGTCGCGCTCCTGTCCGGCGGCAATCAGCGGCTCTCGGTCATGGCCATCAGCGTCCTCTTCATCGTCGGGCTGGTCCTGCTCCAGCGCGTGAACGACCCGAAGGCTGCACCGGTGGCAGTCTAGTCGCCTAACCGAGTGGCCGCCCACCGTCGACCGGGATGATCGCGCCCGTGGTCAGGGTCAGGTGCGTCATCGCGGCGACCACGGCTCGCCCCACGTCTTCGGGCGTCGGGAGCTTTCCGAGCGCCGTCCGCTCGAGATAGCGCTTCTTCACCTTCGGGTCCCACTGACTCGTGAACTGCGTCTCTACGAGCCCCGGCGCTACGGATAGCACGCGGATCTTGGGCGCGAGCGCCCTGGCGAGCGCAACCGTCATGTTGTCCATCGCGGCCTTCGAGGCGCAGTAGGCCACGTTGCTGCCGCCCGCGGTCCGCGCGGCAAGCGAGGAGATGTTCACGACCAGGCCTCCGTCCCCGTCTGCCAGCAGCCCCCGAAAGGCACGGATCGTCGCGAAGGTGCCACGCACGTTGGTCTGCAGGATGGCGTCGAACAGGTCGTCCGTGAGTGCTTCCATGTCGCCGTGAGCGATCACCTTCGTGCGGGCGGCGTTGTTGACCAGCACGTCGAGCCGGCCCTCGGTTTCGCGCACAGATTCGGCCGCGGCCTCGATCGCCGACGTGTCCGCTGCCGACGCCTTGATGACCCGGTGCCCCTCCCCGGGCATGGAGGCGCGCACCGCCTCTGCATCGGCTGCGCTATCCCTGTGCGTGATGATCACGCGCGCGCCGGCTGCGGCGAAGAGGCGCGCCGTCGCGGCGCCGATGCCGCGGCTGCCGCCAGTAACCAAAGCGACGTGGCCCACCAGGTCGGTCATCGCATGCTCTCCAAGGTCTCGGTATTCGGGAGTCGGGTGGCGACGGATGCGGGCAACCTGATACACATACTGGATTCCCGCGACCAAGAGGGCCGGGGGGCGACACGAGGTGGAGGACCCCGCGACAATGAAGCACGACACCGCGTTTCAGATGGCTGCGGCGAACATCCGCTTCGGTCAGGGCATCACCCGTGAGATCGGGATGGACCTGGTCGACCTCGGCGCGAAGCGAACGCTGCTTGTGATCGATCCGGCCCTCGTCCATACGCCTACGGGCGAGACCGTGACGGCCGCGCTCAAGCAGAGCGGCATCGGGTTCGAGCTATTCGATGGCGTCTCCGTCGAGCCGACGGATTCCAGCTTCAGGGAAGCGGCGGATGTGGCGACCCGGGGCGGGTTCGATTCGGTCGTGGCGGTGGGCGGCGGCAGCACGATCGACACCGCCAAGGCCGCGAATCTCTACGCGACGCACCCGGCCGACTTCTTCGACTATGTGAACGCCCCGATCGGGAAGGGGCTGCCGGTGCCTGCCCCGCTCAGGCCCCTCATCGCGGTTCCCACGACGGCGGGGACGGGGAGCGAGACGACCGGCGTGGCCATCTTCGACTACGAGGAGAAGCATGCGAAGACGGGCATCGCGCATCGGTACCTGAAGCCGACACTCGGCATCGTCGACTCGGACAACACCCGCACGCAGCCCGCTGCAGTCGCGGCCTCGGCGGGCCTAGACGTGCTGAGCCATGCGCTCGAGTCGTATACGGCGCTGCCGTTCGACCGCCGGCCGATGCCGTCGAGGCCCCTGGAGCGTCCCGCCTACCAGGGCTCGAACCCCATCAGCGACATTTGGGCCCTGCGGGCCTTGGAGCTCATGGCCGAGTTCCTGCCGCGCGCGGTCGCCGACACGAGCGACGACGAGGCGCGCGCCCAGATGTTGCTCGCCTCGGCGTTCGCGGGCATCGGGTTCGGCAACGCGGGTGTGCACCTGCCGCACGGGATGTCGTATCCGGTGGCGGGTATGGCGCGCGACTACCGCCCGGACGGGTACGTCGTCGACCATCCGCTCATCCCGCACGGAATCTCGGTGATCCTCAATACGCCTGCGGTGGTGCGCTTCACGTTCACCGCGGACCCTGCACGGCACCTGCGGGCCGCCGCCGCGTTGGGCGCCGACATCGCCGGTGCGGGCCCGGAGAACGCCGGTGAGGTGCTCGCGGAGCGGGTCATCCACTTCATGAAGTTGTTGGGGATCCCCAACGGTCTGGCGGCTGTCGGTTACACCAGGGCGGACATCCCCGCGCTGGTCGAGGGGACGCTGCCGCAGCACCGCGTCACGAAGCTCTCACCTAGGCCCGCGGAGCGAGAGGAACTGACCGCTCTGTTCGAGCAGTCGATGACGATCTGGGAGTGACCGTTCCGGGGGGCGAGGGAGGCCGCCCCCCGGGTCGATCAAAGGTCCTACGGTCAGGTCACCCGCCGACCGCGAAGCCCGCGCCGCCGAAGATCAGGAAACCCGTGCCATCCTGGATCTCGAACTTGGCCCCGGCGAAAGGCGTGAATCCCTCCATCGGGAAGGTCACGCCGCCGCCCAAATTGAGGCCGACGTCCGTGCTCGAGGCTGAGCCAAAAACACCCGCATCGAAAGACACGCGCATGATGTTGATTCCGGCCAGCGCGAATGGCGTTATGGGCGAATCTGCCGAGACCGGGAAGGCATAGACCAGGTCACCGTTGACTTCCCACGCGTCGAATCCGTCGGGGAAGTAGTACATGAAGCTGGGGTTGATGGAGATGTTCTCGTGTAGCTGCGGGAGCGCGAACGCTGCATACGCCCCGATCCCGAGCGCGTCGAAATCATCGTGGTAGCCCAATACGCCACCAATTGTGGTCTGGGCTGAAACCGCGCTCGGCGCCATCAACATCCCAACCAACGCCACGGTACCAAGAAGCTTCTTCATGGTTACTCCCCATCGGGTGGTCTATGCGTCCCCCCGGTCGAGGGGATCGAAACGTCGGGGGGAATCTACCGAGGAGGCCTCAGGTGTGCAGTAGTCTCGTGCTCGCGGTCTTTAGAAGCGGGCCCGGAAGAGTTCTAGACCGAGTGCTGGACGCCACCGAGTGCCACGGGGTCCGTCGTGTGGCACGAGCGTTGGCACCGGGGTCGGTAGACCCAGGCGTACGCGCCCTTCGTCCACTTGTACCAGAGCGCCATTCGTCGAGGCCTCTAACCCG